>JBFKVA010000008.1:0-44704 GCA_041635475.1 Acidimicrobiia bacterium
GCCGGCGAACACGCCGGCGCCGCTCTTTTCACATCCCGTCTCCTACCCTTCCCTCGACCACGAAAGCCACTCATGACGACGCTCGACGAGATCCACGATGTCCCGGCCGCCGGGAGCGCCAGGTGACGGACGTCCTCCTCGTCGAAGACGACCGCGGGGTGCGGGAGTCCCTCGCCCGGGCCCTCACCTACGAGGGCTACGACGTCGAGACCGCGCCGGACGGCATCGAGGCCATGCAGGTCCTCGACCGGCGGACCCCTGATGTCATCGTCCTCGACGTCATGATGCCGGTCATGGACGGACTCGAGGTGTGCCGCCGCATCCGTTCGCGGGGGGACAGCACGCCGGTCCTCATGCTCACGGCCCGCCACGAGGTGACCGACCGGGTGGCCGGTCTCGACGCCGGGGCCGATGACTACCTCGTCAAGCCGTTCGCCCTCGACGAGTTGCTGGCGCGGCTGCGGGCACTGCTCAGGCGTCGGGAGGGGGTCGCCGGGGAGGTGAGCGTGCTCGAGAGCGCGGGCATCCGCATGGACCTGGCGACGCGCCAGGTGTGGCGCGACGACGTCCTCATCGACCTGACGAAGACCGAGTTCGACCTCCTCGAACTCCTCCTCGCCAACGCCGGCGTGGTGCTGGCCCGGGCCCGGATCTACGAGGAGATCTGGGGCTACGACTTCGAGTCGTCCTCGAACTCCCTCGACGTGTACATCGGCTACCTCCGACGCAAGACCGAAGCGCACGGTGCCCCCCGCGTCATCCAGACGGTCCGCGGCGTCGGATACGTCTTGAGGCCCGAATGACGCTGCGGTGGCGCCTGGCGTCGGTGCTGGCGGTGGCCGTGTTCTTCGCCTTCTTCGTGGCGTCGGGGGCGGCGTTCGTGTCGACGAGGGCGATCCTCGTGCAGTCGCTCGAGGACTCGCTCCTGGACCGGGCGACGACGATCACCGCCATCGAGAACCCGTTCATAGCCCGCCGGTCGCTGGCCCGCGAGCAGGCTGCCGAATCGCTGGCAGGTGAGAATGTCGCCATCCGCATCCTCAACCAACGAGGCAACCTCGTGCTCAACGAGGGTCTACCCGTCGACCTGCCCCTCGACGGGCGTGATCGGGCCCTGGCGATCGTCGGGGGCAACCCCCTCGTGCGCACCGTCGTCACCGACGAGGGAAGCTTCAAGATGGTCACCGTCCACTACCCCGAGGTGGGGGCGGTCCAAGTGGCCGGCTCGATGGGCCGCATCAACCGGAACCTCAACCTCCTTCGTTCCAACCTCTGGCGGTTCGGCCTGGTGGCCGCGGCCGGGGCCGCCCTCGTGGGAGCGGCCACCGCCACCCGGATTGCCCGACCGATCGCACTCCTCACCGACATCTCGGAGGAGATCACCACCACGGGGCGTCTCGACAGGCAGATCGAGAGCGACCGGGAGGACGAAATCGGGCGCCTCACACGGTCGTTCAACCGGATGGTCCGGTCCTTGGCGTTGTCGCGCGAACAGCAGCATCGCCTGGTCCAGGACGCGTCGCACGAGCTCCGAACCCCTCTCACCTCGGTGCGCACGAACGTCGAGGTCCTGCGGCGTGCCAGCACGATCTCGGCCGAGGAACGAGACCACCTCCTGTCGGACGTCAACGCCGAGCTCGTGGAGCTCTCCGAGTTGGTGTCCGAGCTCGTGGAGCTGGCCACGGATCAGCACACGGCCGAAGTGGCCGAGCGGGTGATGTTCAACGAGGTCGCCCAGGCCGCCGTCGATCGATTCCAGCGGCGACACGACCGGACGGTCGTGGTCGACCTCGAACCGTCGTCGCTCATCGGCAGGCCCGGGATGCTCGAGCGGGCCGTCACCAACCTCCTCGAGAACGCCCACAAGTGGAGTCCCCCCGGTGCGACGGTGTCCGTCGCGCTCGTCGGGGGGAGGCTGACCGTGATGGACGAGGGCCCCGGGATCCCGGTCGAGGAGCGGGATCGGGTGTGGAGCCGGTTCTATCGAACCGACGAGGCTCGGACCATGCACGGATCCGGCCTCGGCCTGGCCATCGTTCGCCACATCGTGGAGGCTCACGCCGGCACCGTGTTCGTGGAGGAAGCACCTGGGGGAGGGGCCGCGGTGGGGTTCAAGCTTCCGGGGGTCACCCCGGCCTGAGGTCCGCCGCATTCAGGCTCACCCGCCCCGTCTGCCGGCGTATCGATTGTGGCGTATCCTCGGCCGATCGACGGAGGTGTCCATGGAGTTCGCAGGCAGGGTGGTGCTCGTGACGGGTGCCTCAAGTGGCATCGGCGAGCGGACGGCCGAGCGGTTCGCCGAGCTCGGCGCCACGGTCGCCGTGAACTCGCGCGCGAGCGCGGCCGAGGGTGAAGCGGTCGCCGAACGGGTCGGCGGCAGCTATCACCAGGCCGACATCGCCGATGAAGCGGCGGTCATCGGCATGATCGACGACGTCGTCGCGACGCATGGCGGCCTCGACGTCCTCGTGAACAACGCCGGGGCAACGCAGGTGATCCCCCACTGTGACCTCGAGGCCGTCACCGACGAGGTCTGGGACCGCATCCTCGGGGTCAACGTACTCGGCACGTGGTACGCCAGCCGGGCGGCCGTCCCCCATCTCTCGCGATCGCCCAACGGGAACATCATCACCATCACGTCCATCGCCGGGTCGAACGCCGTGGGGAGCTGCATCCCGTACTCGGTCAGCAAGGCTGGGCTCAACCAGCTCACGATCCTCCTCGCCAACGCCCTCGGCCCGGCCGTGCGCGTCAACGCAGTCGCCCCCGGTCTGGTCGACACGCCGTGGACGGCGTCGTGGGACGCCGTGCGTGACAACGTGCGGGCCGTGGCTCCGATGCGGCGACCGGCCACTCCCGACGACGTCGCCGAGGCCTGCCTCTACCTCGCTCGCTCCACCTTTGTCACCGGTGACGTCCTCACGGTCGACGGTGGCAACATGCTGGTTCGCCGGGTCTGATGCTCTTCGATCACCCCGAGTTCGACGCCCACGAGCTTGTCCAGTTCGTCGAGGACGAGCCGTCCGGCTTGCGGGCGATCATCGCCCTTCACTCGACAACGCTTGGACCGGCCGCAGGAGGGATCCGGTTCCACCCGTACCCGAGCGAGACCCTCGCCCTCACCGATGTCCTCCGGCTGTCGCGAGCCATGACGGCCAAGATGGCGTTTGGCGAGGTGCCGATGGGTGGTGGCAAGTCGGTGATCATCGGTGACCCGCGATCGCTCAAGTCCGTGGACCTGCTGCACGCCTTCGGGAGGGCCGTGGATCGACTCGGGGGTCGCTACATCTGCGGTGAGGACATGGGGATGACGCCCGAGGACATGGATGTCGTCGCCACCGAGACCCGGTGGGCGACCGGGCGGGCGAGCGGGTCGGGCGACACCTCACCCCTCACCGCGGTGACGGTTTTCGACGCCGTCCGGGCTGCCGCAATCCACCTGTGGGGGCCAGCAGGTCTGGAGGGGCGGGTCGTGGCGGTGCAGGGCCTGGGAGCCGTCGGGGGGAAGCTGGCTCGGAGACTCGTGGAGGTCGGGGTGCGGGTGGTCGGTTCCGATCCGGATCCCGCCCGTGCCGCGGAGGCAGCCGCCCGTGGGATCACGCTCGTGGATCCCGGTGAGATCCTCGCCGCGGAGTGCGACATCCTCGCCCCGTGCGCATTCGGAGGCGTGTTGTCTGCCGAGACGATCCCGACCATCCGGGCCGAAGTCGTGTGCGGCGCCGCCAACAACCAGTTGGCCACCTCGAAGGATGCCGACAGGCTGGCAGAAGCCGGCATCCTCTACGTGCCCGACTACGCAGCCAACATCGGCGGCGTCTACTCGGGGGTGATCGGTCTCAAGGGCAAGACCGCAGCCGATGCCCAGGCTCTCGCCGACCGGGTGTTCCCCCGCGTCCTCGACCTCCTCGACGAGGCGACCCGGCTCGCCATCACCCCCAGCGAGGCGGCCGACAGGGTCGTGGCCGATCGGCTCCGGGCAGGGTCGGCCTGGGTCGCTCGTCAGTCGCCCTCGGCGGTGCGGAGGGCTCGCAGGGCTTCGACGTAGCGGTCCATCTCGGCCCCCAAGGCGATCGACTCGGCCTTGGCGGCCTCCTTGGCCTCAGGTATCTCGCGCATCCGCAGCGACATGGCCAAGGCCGCGAACTTGGCCCCCCGGAAGTAGGCGCTGAGGGAGTCGAGGCGCGTGGCTCGGGGCCCCGGCTCCGGGTGTCCGGCCGCCACGGCCTCGGCCTCCACCGGGGGCAGACCAAGTGAGCGGGCGGCGGCAATGACGTCGTCCTCGGGAATGCGATCGGCAAAGTCCCGACTCACCCAGCGCCACGCCTCCTCGCCGTCAGGCCCGACGATGACGATGACCGGGATGGCGATGTTCCTCTCATCCGTCGGGTTGGCCAGTCCGAGGGGTGTGATCGCCGCTTCCCGATCCGGGTCACTGAGGAACGGGAACGGCAGAGAGAGCTTCTCCACCATCGCCGCGTGCTGCCCGGGACTGTCCACGTCGATGGCCACGATCCGAACCCCCGCCGCCAGGAACTCGTCGTACCGCAGGGCCAAGCTGACCAGCTGGCCGTTGCAGTACGGTCACCAATCCCCGCGAAGGAAGACCAGGGCGGTCGACGGGTGATCGGAGAGCGTCCATGGCCGTCCGGCCTGGTCGGTGAGTGTGAAGTCGAGCATTCCAAGACGGTAGCGGATGCCGACTCGCTGTCGACGGCGGCCGCGGGAAGACTCGCTTCATCATCCCGAGGAGCACCCTTTGAAGAAGTGGACAGCACTGGTCCTTGTCAGCTCCGTCGTGCTCGCCTGCGGGACGACGGAGGTCGCATCGCCGAAGTCGGCTCCTGCGGCGGGCACGTCGCCCCCCACCGCACCCAGCACGACGACGGAACCGGCGCCCGCCGAGTCGACGACGCTGCCGCCGACGGTCGACGCGGCGGCCCCGCCGGCTACCGGGATCGTCCCGGGTGAGGACCGCGACGTCGATGCGATCGCGCATGCCTTCGCCGTGGCGTTCGACAGCGTCTCCGACCCTTCGCTCAAGATGCCGCTCGTCGAGGACTCGGGCGACCTGGAGTCGACCATTGCCACGTACCTCACGACCGGGGCCTCGATGGGGGGCATCTCGGTGGTGGTGACGACCGTCGTGATCGACGGTGACTCGGCCAGCGTCGGCTACGACCTCCTGTTCGGGGGAAACCCGACCTACCCGGACCTGTCCGGGATGGCGGTGCGAACCGGCGAGGGCTGGAAGGTGACGCGGCGTACGTTCTGTTCGCTCATGTCGTCTGCCCGGGTCGGATGCCCCGGTGCCTGAGTCGTGGGATCCGCGCGCACTCTCTCTCTTTGCCTTCTCCTCGTACTCCTTGCCGCATGCGGGCGCGCCCCGACCGAGGCACCGGGAACCACGGCTCGAGTGAACGGGTTTCGGACCGTCGTCGGGGCCGACGGGGTGGAGACCACGATCACTGACACGAGCCGGATCGTGACCCTCAGCGGTGACCTGACCGAGCTGGTGTTCGCCCTCGGCCTGGGTTCCTCCGTCGTCGCAACCGATGTCACGACCGTCTACCCGCCTGAAGCTGTCGGGCTGCCGATCGTGGGAGTGGGCCGCTTCCTGACCGCGGAGGGAGTGCTCGGGCAGTCACCGACCCTCGTTCTCGGGGACGTCCACACCGCGCCGGCGACCGCGATCGAGCAGATTCGGGGTGCCGGGGTGCCTGTCTTCATCTTGGACGTGCCAACCTCCTTCGAGGGGCTCTACGCCAAGGTCGGTGAGGTAGCCGCCGCCCTCGGCGCCCCCGGGCGTGGGGAGGAGCTCGTGTCGAGGATGCGGGACGAGATCACCGGTGTCATCGCCTCGGCGGCTCCCTTGGACGCGGCTCCCGGGGTCGCTTTCGTGTACAGCCGTGGTCCCGACGTCATGCTCCTGTTCGGGTCCGAGATGACGACGCATCCTCTCATCGAGGCTGCAGGTGGGCGTGACGTCGGAGCCGCGACGGGCGTGGGCAGGACCGTGGCCGTGACGCCCGAGGCGATCGTCGCAGCCGCGCCCGATGTGATCATCATCACGAGCGAGGGACTTGAAGCTCTGGGCGGAGTCGAAGGCCTCCTCGCAATGCCGGGATTCGCCCAGACCCCAGCCGGACGAGACGGGTTCATCCTCGACTACCCGGAAGGGGACATCCTGACGTTCGGCCCACGGATCGGTGGGGTGCTCGCACGGCTTGTGGACGACCTTCGGTCCCGAGATTCGTGACGCCCCGAGCCCGATCGATCGCCTGGCTTTCCGCCTTGCTGGCCGTCGTGGGCGTCGTCGCCCTCCTCCTGGGCGCCGTGCCGCTCGGCCCGGCTGACCTCGTGCACATGGTGCGTTGGAGAGCCGAAGGCGGACCGGCTCTGCTGGCGGATTCGGTGCTGTGGTCGGTCCGACTGCCGAGGGTCCTGGCAGGGGCAACCGTCGGTTCGGCGCTGGCCGTGGCGGGTGCGGCCCTGCAGGGCACGACGCGCAACGAGATGTCCGATCCGTTCGTCCTTGGCATCGTGCCCGCCGCCGGGCTGGGTGCGGTTGGCGGGATCGCGCTCTCGTCTCCTTTGCAGCAGTCCGCCGCCATGCTGATCGGGGCGACCCTCGCCGGCGCTGTCGCCGCCGTCGGCGTTCGGTGGGTGGGCAACCGGGTCATCGACCCTCAGCGATTCCTGCTGGTCGGGGTCGCACTCAGCTGGGCTCTGGTGTCCCTGCTCGGGGCGGTCGTCCTCGCCTGGGGCAGCCCCCGGGTCCCGTCATTCACCTTCTGGGTGTTCGGGGGGCTCGGTGGATCCACGTGGCCCGGGGTTTCGCTCGGAGTCCCGGTCGTCGTCCTCGGGATCGTCGCCGTCGTCTCCCGTTCGCGTGTCCTGGACCTCCTCTCCCTTGGGGAGGCTGAGGCCCGACACCTCGGGGTGTCGGTGGACAGTGCCGTGCCCGCCATTCTGGCGGTGATCGGCGTCATCGTCGGCGCCGCGGTGGCCCTCGCCGGGGCCGTCGGATTCGTGGGGTTGGCCGTGCCCGTAGCCGTTCGTCGGTTGATCGGACCCTCGCACCGATGGCTCCTCCCGGCCTCGGCGCTCGGAGGAGCCATCCTCGTCGTCGTCCTTGACACCGCCGCTCGCACCATGGCGGCGCCGGTGGAGATACCCCTCGGGCTCCTCACCGCCGTCGTCGGAGCCCCAATGCTCGTGATCCACCTTTCGACCTCGATGCGACCGTGACTGCCTTCGTCCGGGTCGAGTCAGCCACGCGGCGAACGAAGGACTCGACGATCCTGTCCGATGTCTCCCTCCATGCCGCCAAGGGCGAAATCGTCGCCATCGTCGGACCGAACGGAGCAGGCAAGTCGACGCTGCTCAGGATCATCGCCGGTGACCTCCACCCGACCACCGGTACTGCGTGGATCGGCGACGTCGAGGTACCACGGGCTTCGCCGCGAAGACTCGCCGAGGTGAGGGGCGTCCTCGGCCCGGCGGGGATCGGGCCGGGTCGGTTCTCGGTTCGCGACGTGGTCGCCATGGGTCGGTACGCAGGAGGTGGGTCCGCGGACGATGGTTCGATCGTCGAGGCAGCCATGGCATCGATGGACGTCCGGCACCTGGCAGGACGGCGGATGGAGAGCCTGTCCACGGGGGAGTCGCAGCGGGTCGGGTTGGCCCGGGTGATCGCCCAGCAGGCGCCAGCCCTGCTCCTCGACGAGCCGACTTCGGCCCTCGACATCGGTCATCAGGAGCTGGTCATGGCGCAGTTGAGCTCGATCGCTACCGCCGGGGTGGCCGTCGTCGTTGTGCTCCACGACCTCAACCTCGCCGCCGCCCATGCCGACAGGGTCGTGCTCCTCCAAGGCGGCGAGGTGTTCGGCGTGGGGTCCCCGTGGGACGTACTCGTGGGTGATGTCCTGAGCCACGTCTACGCCCGTCCGATGGGCGTCATTCGGCACCCGGGTCGAGGATGCCCGGTCGTCCTTGCGTTCGACTGAGGCCCGCCTACCGTGGGGCGGTGGAGGCCTCGCGCACCATCTCGCTCGACCGCCCGCTCGACCTGGGGTCGACCGTGCTCTCGATCGTCGCCACCGACCCCTCCCGAAGGACGTCGGGGGATACGTTGCGGGTGGCCGGCTGGTTCGATGGCAGGCCCTTCCAACTGGCGATGCGGGTCCGGGACCGGGCACTCGAGGCCGAGGCGTGGGGTCCCGGGGCCGACGCGGCACTCGACGGCGTTCCCCGGCTCGTGGGGGAGTACGACGACCCATCGGGGTTCGCTCCCACGCATGGCGCCCTCCGCAGGCTGTGGCGGGCCAACCCGGGGATGCGAATCGGGGCCACCGGCCGTCCCCTCGAGACCCTGGTCGTGGCGATCCTGGCCCAGAAGGTGACGACCGCCGAGACCGGGCGAAGCCTCCGCGGTCTGGTGCGGCGCCTGGGTGAGCAGGCGCCGGGGCCCGAGGGCCTGTGGCTCCTTCCCCCCGCCGAGGTGCTGGCTGGGCTGGCCTACCACGACTTCCATCCCCTGGGCGTCGAGCGGCGGAGGGCCGAGGCCTTGGTGCGAGTCGCCCGATCGGCCCCCGCCATCGAGCGGGCGGCTGCAGTGGGGGCCGAGGCTTTTGATGCGGTTCTCACCGGGGTTCGGGGAGTCGGGCCGTGGACGTCTGCCCTCGTGCGCGACCGCGCCTTGGGGGATCCCGACGCAGTACCAGTTGGCGACTACCACCTCCCCAACGGTGTGGCCTGGCTGCTGGCCGGGGAGGAGCGGGCGACCGACGACCGCATGCTCGAACTCCTCGAGCCGTACCGGGGCCATCGGGCCCGGGTCCTGCGACTGGTCAAGCTGTCGGGGATCAAGGCACCGCGGCGCGGCCCGCGCCGCGGCGTGCGGGACATTCGGGGCTTGTGAGCCGCGGCGGTAGGCTGCAGCCGATGCGTCCTCCCCACCTCGCCGAGGGCATGCTGCACACCGACGAGTACCAGTTGACGATGGGTCAGGTGTACTTCCACCGGGGCCTTCATGAGCGGCGAGCCCAGTTCGACTACTTCTTCCGCTCCTACCCCGACTACGGCGAGCACCAGGCCGGGTACGCGGTGGCCGCCGGCCTCGAGTGGCTCCTCGAATGGATGGCATCGACGGTGTTCACGACCGAGGACGTCGACCTCCTCCGTTCCCAGCGCACCACGGCGGGGGCCCCTCGCTTCGACGAGCGATACCTTTCGTGGCTCGAGGGCCGGGGCTTCGACGAACTCGTCGTGAAGGCCGTACCCGAAGGACGAGTGGTCCACGCCAATGTGCCCATCGTGGTCGTCCAGGGTCCGCTGGCCATGGCCCAGGTCCTCGAGACCGCGCTCCTCAACCGGCTCAACTACCAGACGCTCATCGCCACCAAGGCGTCCCGCGTCAAGGAGGCTGCCCGGGAGGGGATCGTTCTCGACTTCGGGATGCGCCGTGGCCCCGACTACGGGGCCCGAGCCGGCTCCCGGGCCGCTCTCATCGGTGGCTGTGACTACTCGTCGAACGTCGGGCTCTCCCACCAGGTCGGTTTCGACCCAAAGGGAACGCACGCCCACAGCCTCGTCCAGGTGTTCATGGCACTGGGCATGGGGGAGCTGGAGGCGTTCCGGGCCTTCGCCGAGGATCATCCCGACGAGTGCGTGTTGTTGGTGGACACGATCGACACCCTCGAGTCGGGGATCCCCAATGCCATCGTTGTCTTCGATGAGCTGTCGGCGGCGGGACACACCCCGGTCGGGGTTCGACTCGACTCCGGCGACCTCGCCTATCTCGCCATTCGCGCCTCCCAGACGCTCGACGCCGCCGGCTACCCGGCGGTCTCCATCGTCCTCTCGTCGGACCTGGACGAACTGGCGATTTGGCAGATCCTCAGCCAGATCGACGTCGAAGCGCCCCGGTACGGGGTGGACCCCAAGGCCCTCGCCCGCCGCCTCACGTACGGCGTGGGAACTCGTCTCATCACCTCCGCCGGCCACTCCGCCCTCAACGGTGTCTACAAGCTCGTGGCCGTCGAGGACGACTCCGGCGCCTGGACGCCGGCCATCAAGGTGTCGGAGAACCCCTCCAAGATCCCCGCCCCGGGGGAGAAGGACGTGTGGCGCGTCTATGACGAGCGGGGACTGGCGACTGCCGACCTCATCTCGATCTCGGGCGAAGCTCTCGAAGGGCCCGGCGATCTGCCCATCCTCCACCCGCACCGCCTGGGCGTGAGCCGGGTTCTCCGCCGTAGCGCCATCTCGGGACTGGAGCCGCTCCTGGAAACCGTGTTCCACCACGGGGCTCGCGTGGGCGACTCGCCGACGATCAGCGACATGCGACGACGCCGACAGGACGACCTCGAACGGCTCGACCCAGGTGTCCGTCGGATCGTGAACCCGCACATCTACCACGTGAGCCTGTCCGAGGGCATGAAGGCGCTTCAACAGCAGCTCATCGCCAGCGCCCGGGATGAGATCACCGAGCCCGCCCCGGCCGGGGGTGGGTGACGTGGAGTACGACCCCCGAACTGCGGTCATCGTCGTCGACGTCCAGAACGACTTCGCCTCGATGGACGGGTCGCTCCCCGTCGCCGGGGCCGAGGAGGTCATTCCGTTCATCAACACCGAGATGCACGAGGCCGCTGCCGCAGGGGCAACCATCGTCCTCACCCAGGACTGGCATCCCCCCTCCACACCGCACTTCGCCAAGGACGGGGGAGTGTGGCCGGTCCACTGCGTGGCCGGCACCGCTGGTGCGGACCTCCATCCGAACCTCGACCCGGCGACGGGGGCCATCACGGTCCGCAAAGGGGTCGGAGGTGAGGACGGGTACTCCGCCTTCACGCTGCGGGATCCCGAGTCCGGCATCGAGACCGGGACGGGGTTGCTCGAGACGCTTCGCGACAGGGCCATCGAACGGGTCGTGGTAATGGGCCTCGCCCTCGACTACTGCGTCAAGGCGACGGCGATCGACGCCGCCGTGGCCGGTTTCGCCACGGTCGTGGCGGCCGACGCGACGCGGGCCGTCAACCTGCGGCCCGGTGATGGGGCGCGGGCCGTGGTCGAACTCCTGGCCGCGGGCGTCACCGTCTCCTGAGCTGCGCCGCCGTGCGGATGGGCCCGTCCCTCCTAGCATCCGGGGAACCGAACCCACACTGGGAGCGTCGGATCCACATGCTCAGCCGGCTCACGATGGTGCTCGTCCTCGCCGGCCTCGCCATGGCCCCGGTGAGGGCGCTCGCATCGTCTCATGTGGAGCTCGACGCCGAGCTCGCGTCGTGGTCGGGACCCACGAACCCCATGGTCATCCGCGTTGTCGCCTCCTCCGACGTGTTGTGGTCAGGGCACCTCGTGGCGGGGGTGGGGTCGGTGTCGGTCTTCCAGGCCGTCGAACTGCCCGCCGGGACCGAGAAGGCGTGGGACGTCACCGTGCCCGCACCCGGGCAGGCGTGGAGGGCGCGGGTGACCCTCGTGGATCCCGAGTCGAAGGAATCGACGCGGGTGCTCATCGACCTCCCGTCCGGGGACGGCGGACCCCAGGTCGTGGTTGTCGGAGCACCGGTCGAACTGCTGGCCGTCCTGCGCGACGCCCGCACCGCACCAGTCGGGAACGCCCCGGTCGTGACGACGTCGCCGACCTGGGATGCACACCTCATCGATTCCTTCGACTACGTCGTCCTCGGGGCGCCGCTGGAGGAAGAGGCGCTTGACGGTGCGGTCGAGTGGGTCCGAGGCGGGGGCAGGGTCGTTGGCGTGCCGGCTGCCACGTCCGCGTTCCCCCTCGACAGCGACGGTCGCGGGTGGGGGAGCGTCACGGTGGCGGGGTTGGGGCGAGGTGAAGTCGTGACCGTCCCGGACGATCGGGTCGCCAGCCCGACCGCGTGGGGACTGGCATTGCGCGACGTCGGCAGATCCGGCCCGGCGAACGGCGTGGAACAGCAGTTCGGCGATCCCTACCGAGCCCTCGGAGAGGCCGCGACCGGGTCGGGCAATGCACTCGCACTCATCCCGTGGCTGCTGGCGGCCATGGGCGTCTACATCATCGTGGCCGGGCCTACGAACCTCCTCGTTCTCCGTCGCCTGGGACGCCCGGAACTGGGGTGGGTCACCATCCCCCTCATCGCCTTCGTGGGGGTTGCCGGGCTCTGGTACTTCGGCCCAAGGGAATCGACCGTCATCGCCCGGCACGCCACCATCGTCACCGACACTTCGGAGTTCATCGGCGTCTCGCTCATCTCCTCGAATGACGGCCGGCGAGAGATCGGACTCGCCGACCCGATCGTCCTCGGGGCGGTGAGCGATACGACCTTCGAGGTCGTTCCGGTGCGCGATGATGCCCTCGGGATCGACCTCAAGACCGGTCGGTCACTCACCCTCTACGCCCAGAAGGCGGTGGAGGGCGCCTCGCTCAAGGTCTCCGAGGACGGGGGTCTCGTGACGATCGTGAACGAGACGGGGGTCACACTGGAGCAGTGGGGTGTGGCGTTGGGCTCGATGGTGATCGGGTCCAACGGGGCCCTCGCCCCCGGCGCCTCCGATGTCCTGGCGGTCGACGGCTTCATCAACGAGGATCCCTGGGAGCCTCTCCTCGTCCAGAAGCTGTGGGAGGACCCCGTGATCACCCGCAGCGACCTCATCTGGCGAGCGTACCGGCCCCTTCTCGGGGCGGGTGAGTCGCTTGTCGAGGGGGTTCGAGTCGATTCGTTTGCGTGGGGCCTCACCTCGCAGCGTCGACAGGACATCTCCGTGGACGGGGATCTCGACCGCGTGGACGGGCTCACCCTGTTCCTCCATCCCGTCGACCTCCCGCCCCAACAGGTCGAGCAGACCCGGGGTCGGGTCCTCGCCACCGACGGCCTTCGCCAGGAGGGCCCGTTCTGGCTGTGGGGCTTCGGTTCGGTCATCCTCGAGTTCCCTGCCGACCCGGACGCGACGGACCTCCAACTGAGTGACCGATCCGGGGGTTTCGGGCGGACCCTCGCCTACTCGGTCTTCGACCCCGCACGTGGGGAGTGGATGGAGGTCGGCGACACCGGGACGGCGTTCCAGGCCGCGTCGCTGGTGACTCCGACCGGGCTCGTCTACGTGAGGATCGAGACGAACGAGGACAGGGAGATCGACCTGCAGTCACTCGTCCTGGAGGCATCGAGATGATCGTGCGGATGGAAGGCGTGACCAAGCGCTACGGCGACCTCGAGGCCCTCTCGGCCGCGGATCTCTCGGTCCCGGAGGGCTCGGTGATGGGCATCATCGGGCCCAACGGGGCCGGCAAGACCACGTCGATCCTCATCATCAGCACCCTGCTCGGGCGCGACGAGGGTACCGTCGAGGTGGCCGGCGCCGACCCGGCCGAGGACCCTGACGCCGTGCGGAGGATCCTCGGGTACATGCCCGACTACTTCGGCATGTATGAGAGGGTCACGTCCTATGAGTACCTCGAGTTCTTCGCCTCCGCCCATCGGATATCGGCCGGGAAGCGGCCGGCGCTCGTCGGCGAGCTTCTCGAGCTGGTCGGGCTGACGGCCAAGAGGGACGTGGACGTCAACACGCTGTCGCGGGGCATGAAGCAGCGGCTCTCGCTGGCCCGGGCCCTCGTCCACGACCCCACGCTCCTCGTCCTCGACGAGCCGGCCTCGGGTCTCGATCCACGGGCCCGGGTGGAGCTGCGCGAGCTCATCGCCGAACTCGGTCGGCTCGACAAGACGGTCGTCATCTCGTCCCACATCCTGGCCGAGCTGGAAGGCATGTGCTCGCACCTGGCGGTCATCGACGAAGGGAAGGTGCTCGCCCAGGGGGAGCTGGCGACGATCCGCAACGAGCTGACCGGGCACCGGCGGGTGCGGGCGAGGATTGCCGATGATTCGCTCGACGCCGTTGAGGATCTCCTTGCCACCGACCCGAGGGTGGCCGACACCGTGTTGGAGCGGGGCCGCCTCGGTTTCACACTGGACGGCGACGAGGACGCCCAAGCCGAGCTGCTGCGGCGCGTCATCGAGTCGGGGGTCATCGTCTACGAGTGGAACGCGGAGATGGCCGGGCTCGAGGAGGTCTTCCTCCGGATCACGGGGAGGGGTGACGGATGAACCTCAACCCGGTCTTCGCCCGCGAGGTTCGGACCCGGTTCCGGGGCCGCTTCACCATGTGGGCGGTCACCTTGTGGCTCGTCGTCATCTTCGGGTTCGGGTACCTCGCCTACCTGGCCGGGGTCGCCCTCGGACGGGACTTCGGTCAGGTGGGCAACGGGGCCTTTGCCGGCAAGATCGTCTTCGAGCTCCTCCTGCTCCTGCTCATGACCGGTGTCCTCGTGGTGGTCCCGGCCGTCGGAGGGTTGAGCATCGCCATCGAACGCGATCGCCTGACGTTGCCGCTGGTCCAGGTGACGCAGCTCGGACCGTGGGGATTCGTCCTCGGGAAGCTCGCGAGCTCGATCGCCTGGGTGGTGCTCCTCCTCATCGCCATCATGCCGGTTGCCGCCGTCCCGGTGGTCATGGGGGGCGTGGGGTTCCTCGACCTGGCCAAGGTGCTCATGTACTTCCTGGTGACGGTCGTGACGTTCGGTTCGATCTCGGTGTGGGTGTCGTCGAGGGCCAAGTCCCTCAGGGGAGCCATCTTCGGCTCGTACCTGTGGGTGTTCGTGTTCGTCGTGCTTTCCTTCGTCGGCCTCCTCGGCGAGTTCTTCGTGTTTCCCCACTCCCGCTTCGACCGCGTGGGCCCGGAGGGCCGGGAGTTCGTGAGTGTGTGGCTCAACCCGTACGTGGGGATGGCTTCGACCCTCTCCGAGCCCATGGAGTCGGCGTCCGTACTGTCGATCAACTCGGGACCGACGCTCACCGGGGCGACGTCCCAGCTGTTCCTCCGACGACAGCCCGACGGCTTCCGCCAATGGTGGCAGCAGACCGGGCGAGGGGGCTTCGACGCCTTTGGAGGAGTGGCCTTCCCGGCCGATGGTGCCCGGTTCGAGGTCCTGGAACGGTCGGTGCGAACCCCGTTGTGGTGGCGGACGATCTTCTGGTACCTCGTGCTCTCGGCCGGCGCGTTGTGGAGTGCGGCACGGTCGGTGTCGGCTCCCAACGGACGCGTCCGCAGGCGCCCGCCCCCCGTGGCCGTGGTCGAGGATGGACATGCCTGAGCCGGCCCCACCGATCATGAGCCTCCTCAGGGCGGCGGCTCGGGCCCGTCTTCGACGCCGGCTGTCATGGGGTGTCGTGGTCGGGGTAGGGGTGGCTGCCGGGGTTGGTGCGGCCCTCCTCGGGGCGGCCCGGTTCGTCCCGATGGCTTGGGCGGAGCCGACGGCGCTCGCCCTGGCCGTCACGGCCGGGGTGGGGATGGCGACACTCGCCGTCACTCGACCGGCCACGCCGCGGGCCCTGGCCCACTTCGTCGACGAACGGCTGGACGGCAAGGACCGCCTCACGACCGCGACAGAACTGACGGGGCGGGGGGCGACGAGCGCTCCCGAGTCGCGCCAGGTTGCCGACGCCGTCGCCTGGGCCAATCGGGACCACGACCTGGCGCGGCTGGGTCCGGCTCGTCCGTCGCGGGTCGTGCTGTTCCTTACCACCCTGGCCGTGTCGGGCGCGATGTGTCTCGCCCTCGTTCCCGCGCCCGCCGATGCCGAGCTCACGGAGCGAGCGCGGATCGACGCACTGACCGAGGAACTGGCGAGCGAGGTCGAGGAGGCCGCGGCGGACCCCGAACTGTCACCGGACGCGATCGAAGAGCTCCTTGCCCTGGCCGCCCGGCTCCGGGAGGCGACGAGCCTCGAAGAAGCCCTGCTCGACCTGGCGGAGGCGAGGGCAGCCCTGGACGCGGCTCGAGACCCCATGGACTCGGCCCGCCGTACCGCCCTGGCCGCCCTGGAACGCACGCTCGGTTCTGACGATGTCGCCGCAGCGCTCGAGGCCCTCGGAGCCGGCCTCCCCGAGGGGTTGGCGGCCCAGATGGCGAGTGCACTCGCTCAGCGGTCGGCCGACCTGGCAGGAGTTGACCCAGCCTTGGCGACCGCCTTGGCCGAGTTGGCGGCGGCGCTCCAATCCGGAGAGGGCCTCCAGCAGGCGGCGGCTGCCGCGGCCGCGGCGGTTTCGGCGATGCAATCCGAGCTGACGGCTGCCGAGGCGCTCGAAGCAGCCCGCGCTGCACTTGCCGAGGCCCAGGCGAGGCTTGCCCAGGGTCAGGGGCAGGGTCAGGGTCAGGGTCAGGGTCAGGGGCAGGGGCAAGGTCAGGGGCAGGGACAGGGACAGGGGCAAGGTGGCCAGGGCCAGGGTGGCGGGTCCGGGACGATCACCGACGTCGATGGCCAGGGCGGGCAAGGTGGGACCGGTTCCGGGCAGGTTGGATCCGGGACGGACTTCGACGCCCCCGAACCTCCGAGCTTCGGCCAGGTCGTCGACGTGCCCACCGTTGTGGCTGCCGACGAGATCCGTGTGGATCTCGCGGGACTCGACGACGGGACGACCGTGGGAGAGGTGACGGGTTCGGGAATCCGATCCGTGCCGACGGTCGGGTACGCGCAGCGATACGCCGACTACCTCTCGCAGGCGCTGGCTGCGATCGACCGAGCCGCGGTGCCGGTGGACGCTCGGGACCTCGTCCGCGCCTACTTCACGGAGATCGAACCATGACCAATCGGAGGAGCATCGACATGAGTCCCGAGGACGTAGCCGCCGCGGTGGCGGCGGCCAAGGAAGAGATCGCCAAGGTCATCGTCGGCCAGGTCGACCTCGTGCACATCGTGCTGCTCGGCGTGCTGTGCGAGGGCCACCTCCTGCTCGAGGGTGTGCCCGGGTTGGGGAAGACGAAACTGCTTGCCACGCTCGGGGACGTGCTCGATGTCGAATTCGGTCGAGTCCAATTCACTCCCGACCTCATGCCGGCAGACATCCTCGGCACCAACGTGATGCGGGACGGCGGTTTCGAGTTCCATCGCGGTCCTATCTTCCACAACCTCGTCCTGGCTGATGAAGTCAACCGGGCCACGCCCCGGACCCAGTCGGCGCTGCTCGAGGCCATGCAGGAGCGAAGGGTCACCCTGGGCGGGACGACCCACGACCTGCCGCGGCCCTTTTTCGTCATGGCGACGCAGAACCCGATCGAGATGGAAGGGACCTACCCGCTTCCGGAAGCGCAGCTGGATCGTTTCCTCTTCAAGGCGATCGTCCCCTTCCCGACCGCGGGCGACATGGTGGGCATCCTCCAGCGGACGACCGTGGCCGACGAACCCGTCGTGTCCGCGGTCCTCGGTGGTGACGAGTTGCGGGCGATGGCCCGGGCCGTGCGTGAGCTCCCAGCCGGCACGCACCTGCTGGCATACGCCTCCGCCCTCGTGGCGGCCACCCACCCGGGATCGGAGGCAGCCCCCGATCGGGTCCGGCGGTATGTGCGGTACGGGGCCAGTCCCCGCGGTGCCCAAGCGCTCATCCTCGGGGGCAAGGCCAGCGCGCTCCTCGATGGGCGGGCGAACCTGGCGGCGGACGACATCCGGAGCGTCGCCGCGTCGGCGCTCAGGCACCGCCTCGTGCTCGGGTACGACGCCCTCGCCGACGGTGTGACAGCCGACGACCTCGTCGCCGATGTGCTCGAAGTCCATCCCTCGCCGGTGGTTGCATGATCCTCGAGCCGGGCTTGCGACGACGGCTCGAACGACTGGCACTCGTCACGAGGCACCGGGTCAGGGGCCGCTGGTGGGGAGGTCATCGATCGCAGCGAATGGGGGATTCCCTCGACTTCGCGGACTACCGGGAGTACGTCGAAGGCGACGACTTGCGGCGGGTCGACTACAACTTGCTGGCACGGCTGGGGGTCCTGCTCATTCGCCTCTTCGAGGCGGAGGATGAGTCACCCATCCGGGTCGTCGTTGATCGGTCCGCATCGATGGCGATGGGCGCCAAGTGGCCGGCGGCCCTCCAGGTTGCCGGCGTCATCAGCTTCCTTGGGCTCGCCTCGGGGGACAGGGTCCAGCCCTACGTCACCCCGGGAGATGGTGCCCGCCCGTTCGAGGCGGGGCCCCCACTGCGTCATGTGGCCTCGTGGCCGCGGCTCGAGGCATGGCTCGAACACCACCAGCCCGGGGGCGCCACCGTCCTGCCCACCGTGACCGGGGCTGTGGCCGCCGGGGCCCCGGGCCCGGTGGTGCTCATCTCTGACCTCATGGACACGGCCTGGGAGGCTGCCGTCGACCGGCTCTCGCTGGGAAGGGGAGGGCTCCTCCTCCACGTCCTCGACCCGATCGAGCTGCGCCCTGACCTGGCGGGGGACCTCGACCTCGTCGACGTGGAGTCCGGGATGTCGATCGCAGTGTCGCTCGACCGCGACGCCATCGCCGCCTACGACGCCCGAATGGCAGCCTTCCTCGACGCCGCCGAACGTCGCGTCCGGCGCAGGGGACTGGAGTACGTCCTCGCCCCGGCCACACCGGATTTGGCCGAACGCCTCGTCGAGGTGCTTGCCCGCCGCCAGTTGGTGAGATGAATCCGTGAGCTTCCTCGCACCCGTCGCCTTCTTCCTCACGGCCCTCGTCGGTCCGCTCGTGGCCCTCTACATGCTCCGCTCCCGCCGCCGGCGGGTCGTCGTCCCCTCCCTGTTGCCATGGGAGGGAGCTCCGCGCTCGGTGAGTTCGGCCCGCCCCTGGGAACGCATTCGACTCACGCCGCTCTTCCTCCTCCAACTCCTCGTTCTTCTGCTGTTCGTCCTCTCCCTGGCCCGGCCCTCGGTCGCCCAGAGATCGCTCCTCGGGCCCCACACCGTGCTCGTCATCGACACCTCGGCATCGATGGCACAAGCCGGGAGGTTCGAACGTGCCGTGGGCGAGATGCGGAGCCTCGTGGGGGAGGCGTCGGAGGATCGGCTGATCTCGATCGTGACCGGTGGCCCGGACCCGCAGGTCCTGGCCGCGTTCGCGGCCGACTCCGCGGCGCTCGAGGAAGCCCTCGACGAACTCGCCGTGACCGGGGGCGCCGAACGACTCGGGGAGGCGATTCGTCTGGCCCGGGGCCTCGCCACCCCGGACCGGCCGACGTCGGTCGTCATCTTCTCGGACGGAGGCACCAACCCCCTCTCGGTGGAGCCCGTTGCCGGGGCCGTCCATGTGGCGTTCCCCGATCCGGCCCCCAATGTCGGTGTCTCGCTGTTCGCACCGGTCCCCGACGTTCGGGGGGTTGCCGCGCTCGAGATCGTGAACGTGGGTCTCGACGAGGTGGGGGTCGACGCCGTCATCTCGGTGGAAGGCGTGCCGGTCACCCGCCTGCGGATCGACATCGCCGGTCAGGCGGTGGCCCGCCGCCAGGTGGAGGTGGGCGCCGACGCCGGATCGGTCGTGACCGTCGAACTGGCCGTGGACGACGGCTCCGATCTCGACGATCGTGCCGTGTTCGTGGTCCCGTCGACCGGGGGGGCCGGCGTGGAGCTCGTGGGGGAGCGTTCGCTCTTCCTCGAGGCTCTCCTTCGTGCGCTGCCGGGCACCGAGCAGGTGGCGGACGGCGGTTCGATCGTGATCGTCAACGGGGGACCGACGCCCGAAGCGGCCGCCCCCATGTGGCTCATCCGGACCGACCCACCCGAGGGAGTCTCGGTCACGGGAGTCGGCCAGAACCTCGTCGTCGGATTCCAGCGACCGGGGGAGCCCCTCCTCGACGACGTGGACCTGGCCGGGGTGGTTGTCGGTGAGGTCGACATCGTGGACGTGGTTGCCGCCGAGCACCTCCAGCCGGGGTCGGGGTCCGGATGGCTCCCACTCGTACGGGCGGGTGACGTCCCGCTCCTCCTCCTGGGCGAGGTCGGGGGTCGGAGAGCCGTGTACCAGACGTTCCTGCTCGAGCACTCGGACCTCCCGGTGAACGTGGCGTTCCCGATCCTTGCCAGGAACATCATCGACTGGCTCGGCGCCGGATCCGGTAGCGGGCAGGGAGCGGACCCGGTCGGAACGCCCATCGTCCTGCCCGAAGGTGCGACGGTGGTCCTGGGTCCGGCCGGTGAGGTCGCGGTCGGTGACGGCAACCTGTTCGTGGCCACTCACCGTCCCGGGCTGTACCGGGTCCTCGATGCCGGAGGTTCGGGACTCCGGGCCGAAGCCCGGACGTTGGACCCGAGCGAGATCCACGCCGTGCCGCGGACGATCGAGGTGCAGGGCACGGACAGCGGCGGCGCCGGCGGTGAGGCCACCACGAGCCGCGAGTGGGTGGGGTGGATCCTGGGCACGATCCTCGTGTTCTCACTTCTCGAGTGGTGGGTTGGTCACCGTCCGGCCCCGGCCCGTCGGGGGATGGTGGCATGACCTTCGAGTATCCGTGGTTGTTGGCGGGTCTCCTGGTGCTCTGGCCCGTGTGGCGGCTTGGTTCGAAAGGGTTCCGCACCGTCCCGGCCGCCCAGCACAGGATTGCGGTCGTGCTGCGGCTGGCAGCCGTCCTGGTGCTCGTCCTGGCGCTTGCGGCCCCTGTCGTCGGCTTGGCGGTCGACAGGACCACGGTGCTGTTCGTGGTCGACCGCTCCGCGTCGATGGGCACCACCGAGGTGGCCATCGACGCCTACGTGGAGGCCGCCCTGGAGGCCTCGGACGCCGATGACTGGTCGGGGGTCATGGTGTTCGGAGGCGATGCCCGCGTCGACCAGTCGCTGGCGACGGGGCGGGCATTCCAGTCGGCGCGGACGGTGGTCGACGTGGGAGCCACCGACATTGCCGGCGCCCTTCGGTCCGCGCTCTCGCTCCTTCCATCCGAGGGGTCCCGCAAGGTCGTGCTCCTCACCGATGCCGCCGAGACGGTCGGCAATGCCCGGGCCGTGGTGGACGACTTCGTCGCGGCCGGCGTCGGGATCGACGTCGTCGTGGTCGACCCCCCAGCCGTGGCCGACGCCCTCGTTGCGGGGATCGACGCTCCTGCCTCCGCCCGGGTGGGTGACGTCGTCGCGTTCACCGTCTTCATGGAGTCGACGATGTCAGGCGAGGCGACCCTCACATACTCCGACGGTCAAGAGGTTCGATCCGTCCCGGTGACCCTTGCCCCGGGCCGGACAGCCGTCGACCTCGCCATCACGGCCTCGGACACGGGCTCCATTCCGATCGTGGCCCGCATCCAGGCCCCGGGCGATGCCCGGCCCGAGAACGACTCGGCGCAGGCGATCGTGAGGGTGGCCGGGCCGGCGTCGGTGCTGATCGTCGAAGGGGTCCCGGGCGAGGGCTCGGAGTTGGCAGCCGCCCTCCAGGCAAGCGGGCTTGGCATCGACCGTGGCAGCGCCATCCCGGGTCTCGACGTCCTTCTCGGCCACGACGGGCTCGTCCTGGTCAACGTCCCCGCCCCCGGCGGGACGGAGGCCGAAGCGATACGGGTGTTCGTCGAGGAACTCGGCCGGGGTCTCGTCGTGGTGGGAGGCGACCGCTCGTTCGGCATGGGCGAGTACGCGATGTCGGACCTGGAGACGCTTCTCCCTGTCAGCTCCAACCCCGACGACATGATTCGCCGCCAGCCGGTCGCCGAGGTGATCGCCATCGATACGTCGGGGTCGATGGCGGCGTGCCATTGCTCGGACACCGGGGAATCGACCGGTGTGAACAAGACCGACCTGTCGCGAGCGGGGGCCGCCCTGGCCATCGGTGCCCTCGACGCCCGCGACATGGTGGGCGTGGTGGCGTTCGGCTCCGGGGTCGACTGGGTCATTCCGCTCGATCTCCGACCGGACGAAGCCGCGGCCGCCGCCGCGCTGGGACGGTTGTTCCCCAGCGGTGACACCGAGATAGCCGCTGGGCTCCAGGCGGCCGTGGAGGCCCTCCAAGGCGTGGCCACCGGGCTCCGCCACGTGGTGCTCTTCACCGACGGATGGGACCCCAACGAGGCCGGCCTCCTTCCCCTCGTGCGGGAGATGGCAGCGCAGGGAATCACGCTCTCCGTGCTCGGGACCGGTGAGGGAGCGGGTCAAACCCTGGCCCGCATGGCGGACATCGGGGGAGGCCGCTACTACGAGGGCGAGGACTTGGCGTCGATCCCGGAGATCTTCGTGGAGGAGACGAGGACCGTCGCCCGCAACCTCATCCAGGAGGGGCTGTTCTACCCGGCACTCGGGGTCACGACCGCACCCACCGTCGGCCTGGAGGCGACGCCGCCGCTGGCCGGGTACGTCCTGTCGACGCCCAAGGGGACGGCCACGGTCGCCCTCGAGATCGGGGAGCGGGACCCGCTCCTTGCGAGCTGGAGGCGAGGGTTGGGCCAAGTGACTGCATGGACCTCCGACGCCACGACGAGGTGGTCCTCCGAGTGGGTCACGTGGGCCGGATACCCCGGGTTCTGGGGCCAGGTCGTGCGCGAGACGCTCCCCGTCGAGGGCCAGGGCGTTCCTTCACTGCGGGTGGACGCGGGCGATCTGTCGATCTCGAGCGACCCGGGCCCGATCCCCTCCACGGCCACGGTCTCGGCTCGGGTGAGCATGCCCGACGGCAGCCTGCGGGTGGTCCCGCTGTCGCTCACCGGCCCCGGGTCGTTCGCAGGATCGACTCCGGCGGACCTGCCCGGCACGTACGGAGTGACGGTCGTCGTCGAGGACCGGGGCGCCGTCGTGGCCCGCGCCTCGTCAGGGGTGGTGAGCGGCTACTCCACCGAGTTCGCGAACCTGGAGCCAGACCCCAGCCTGGCCACGGCGCTGGCCGGTCCCACCGGCGGTGTCGTCGATCCGGACCCGTCGGCCGCGTTCGAACCGCGGGACCGGCGAGGAGTGGCTGACGTGTCGCTGTGGCCGTGGCTCGTGGGCCTGGCCCTCCTGGCCTTCGCCGGCGACGTGACCCTGCGGCGCCTCAATCTCAGCGACGAGGAGATCGTCGTCACCTCGGCGGTCCCCGTCCCCACCCCTCCCGAGGTCCGACCCCCGCCGGCCCCGCCGCAGGGCGACTCCGGGTCGGAGACCATGAACCGCCTCCTTCGGCGGAAGCGGCGCTGAAGGGCGACTCACAGCTCTTCGAGGAGGAGCTGGCTCAGGAGGTTGGCCGCGGATCCCCACCCTGTGGTCGTGTCTCGCACGACGGACTCGGCGAGGAGACGATCGCTCGCGTGCCAGTGGAAGCTCACGGCCTTGCGCACGCCGAGGTCGCCGGCAGCCGCCACCTGGGGCCGGGCCCAGCACCGGGCCAGCAGCTGATCGGCGGTCCAGCGACCGACGCCCCGCAGCGCCATGAGGTGGGTGATGGCGGCCTCGGTCCCGAGCGCCGGGACCGGGGCGAAGGCACCGTCTTGGGTGGCCCCGGCCAGCCCGACGATGAACTCGGCCTTGCGTCGAGTGAGCTGGAGGTCCCTGAGCTCGTCCGGCGTGACGACTGCGATCCGCTCAGGTGTCGGGAACGCCCACACCGTCGTCTGGCCCGATGCGTGGGGGACTCCGAAGGCACGGACGAAGCGGGCTTTGGTCTCGAATGCCCAGGCGAGGTTGACCTGCTGGGCCAGGACGAGCCCGGTGGCCGCCTCCCATGGGTCCGGGGTGATGACCGGCCTGAATCCGGCGTGTTTGGACACCAGGCGCGAGACTCGCCGGTCCCGCTCGGCCAGCGCGAGGACCGGCTCCCATGGGAGCCCCTCGGCCGCCCTCGTACGAAAGTCCGCCTCGACGGCGTCGGCCGCGCCTTCACCATCGAGTTCGATGGCACCCCCGGGCAGTTGGCGGGCCCGGTACCCGCCGGCGGCCGTCACCCGGTGATAGGTGCCGTCGGAGAACACGTTGACGAGGTCCGGTCCCCACCGGTCGAAACGGTCCGCCCAGCGCCGGAGTGAGAACGGCCGGTCCGGGACCCATCTCACGGCCGGAGGAGGGGGGTGGCCTCCAACTCGGCGGCGGCCGCCTCGTCGAGGACCCACTCGACGCGAGGTGCCGCGGCCGCGACCAGCGCCGCCGGCGTCGACCCCGTGCCCTCGAGGACTTCCTTCACGGCCGGGGCCTTTGCCCCACCCTGGACGAGGAAGAGGATCCTCTGGGAGCGCCCGAGGAGGGGGACGGTGGCGGTCAGGCGCCACGCTTGCCTGGTCTCCACCCACGTGGCGACGTAGTCGCGGTCCCCGACCGACACGGCCGTCGATCCGGGGAAGAGGCTCGCCGTGTGGCAGTCGTCGCCGAGACCGAGGAGGACGAGGTCGGGACGGGCGATGCCGGACGTGTCCCCGATGTTGGTGCGCAGGGTCTCGGCGTACCGCGCCGCCGCGTCCGCCGGGGACAGGTCGGGACCCCACCCGATGCGGAGAAGCGAAGGTGCGATGTCCTCACCCAGTTCGGCCAGGGCCATTCGGGCGTTCGATTCCGCGTCGTCCGGGGGCACCCAGCGCTCGTCCCCGAGCCACAGCGTGATGGGCTCCCAGTCGACGTGACGGAGGGCCCGGTACGTCGCCGCCGGTGTTCCCCCGCCGGCCAGGGCCAGGTTGCCGCCCGGCTCGAGGTGACGGTCGATGATCGTCGCCGCGTACTCGGCCAGAGCCGCAGAATCAGGGAGGACGTGGACGCGCATCGGCGCCGAGGGTAGCCCCGACGCGGGGCACCGGCCCGTGGACGGCGGAGGCTACGATCGTGCCCCATGCCCTACCTACGGATCCCACCGGGGAACGAAACGCTCGAGGAGGCCCTCGACCACGCCGGCATCGCCCACACCTCCACCGAGGACGGACTCGTCTTCGTGGCTTCGGGCCCGGCCGCCGGCGAGGACTGGGAGGTGATCGCCCACGAACTCGAGGAGGCGTTCACGCTGAGTCAGCAGGCCGCCCGGGCGGGACGGAACGTGGTCTACGTCGTGGCCGGGGAGGACCTCCTCGGCCAGCGGGGAGCCGGCGCGGCGATGGTGGCGTGCGGGCTCCTGTCGGCCGCCCGCACCGCCGCGTTCGAAGGGGTCAAGCCGGGGTTCACGGTCAACACGGTCGCCCCCGAGGCAGGGGCCGACCCGGCCCACACCGCCCGGTGGGTCGGCCGCATGCTCGACTCGGACGGGTGCACCGGCGAACTCGTGCGGGTGGGCGGCGCCCACCTCGGAAAGGCCCTGCCATGAACGTCGCCATCGTGACCGGGGTGGCGGGGGGAATCGGTGCCCAACTGGCCGAACGGCTGGCCGACGATGGCTACCACATCGTGGCGGTCGACCTGTCGGAGCGCATCCACGACGTCGCTGCCGCCATGACCGGTCGCGCCGTCACCGCCGTCCGGGCCAACCTGGTCGATCCTGACGGGCGGCGGGCGGTCATCGAGGCCGCGAGCGCCATCGGTCCGGTCGGGGTGCTCGTCAACAATGCCGGGATCACCCGTGACGCTCGACTCGTCAAGATGGAACCGGAACAGTTCCGGGCCGTGATCGCCGTGAACCTGGGAGCGGTCCACGCCCTCACGCTCGACGTCCTCCCGCTGCTCGGCGACGGCGCGTCGATCGTGTCCATCGCCTCGCGGGCCTATCTCGGCAACTTCGGTCAGTTCAACTACTCGATGTCGAAGGGCGGTGTGGTCGGGCTCACCCGCGCCCTTGCCCTCGAGTTGGCCCCTCGGATCCGGGTGAACGCCATTGCCCCCGGCCTCATCGAGACCCCGATGGCGCTGGCCATTCCCGAGGACATCCGGACCGCCATGGTCGAGGCCAACCCCATGAAGCGCATGGGGGCGCCCGCCGACATCGCCGAAGCGGTCGCCTGGCTGGCCGACGGGCGCCGGTCCGGGTACGTCACCGGTCACGTGCTCGTCGTCGGGGGTGGCCGATCCCTGCGATGACCGCCGAGGTCGAGTGGACGCCGGGTCGAACGGTGACGGTCCGCGTGATCGACGGCGACCGCCTGCCGGTCGTCCTCCTCGCCCACGGTGCCGGCGTCGACCAGGACCACCCGGCCCAGACCTCCGTGAGGGACGGCCTGGCCACCCGTGGCTTCGGGGTGGTCACGTTCAACTACCCGTACAAGGAGGCCGGCCGGGGCCGGCCCGACCGGCCGGATGTGCTCCTCGCCTGTCACCGCTCGGTCGTCGAGTGGGTCGTCGGCAACGTGGCGTCCCGTGTCGTCCTCGTCGGTCGCTCCATGGGGGGCCGAATCGGCACCATGCTGGTGGCGGGGGACTCGCCGGCGGCCGGGGCGGTTGCCCTGGCCTACCCGCTGCATCCGATCGGCAAGCCGGATCGGCTGCGCGTCGAGCATCTCCCGGCGATCCGGGTGCCGGTGCTCATGGTCGTCGGTGATCGCGATCCGATGTGCACGATGGACCTCTACGACCGCCACGTCCGTGACCTCCCGCACGTGGCGACGGTCGTGATCCGCGACGGGGACCATTCGTTCCGGGTGCGCCGGAGTTCGGGCCGCACGAACGACGAAGCCCGGGAGGAAGTCCTCGACGCCGTCGCAGCATTCCTGACCTCGAACCGTTTTGGGGTCGTTTGAGCGCGGTACGGCAGCTCAGGTGACCCCAAAACGATCTTGGTGCTGGGTGCCCTCGATCGCCAGCACCTTGTTGAGTCGCCTCAGGTGTCGTTCTTCGCCCGAGAAGCGGGCCGCCAGGAACGTCGAAGCCAGCTCCTCGGCGACGTTCTGGCCGATCACCCGGGACCCGAGGCAGAGGACGTTGGCGTCGTCATGCTCGACCCCCTGGTGGGCGGTGTACGTGTCGTGGGCGACCATCGCCCGGACCCCGACGACCTTGTTGGCGGCGATGCAGGCGCCCGCGCCCGACCCGCACACGACGATGCCTCGCTCCGCCCGCCCGTCGGCGACCGCCCGGGCGACGGCCTCGGCGAAGTCGGGGTAGTCCACCGGGTCGTCCGTGTGGGTTCCGAAGTCGATGATCGTGCGATCATCGGAGGCCAGGAAGCCGGCCAGGTGCTGTTTGAGGGGGTACCCCGCATGGTCGGAGCCGAGGGCGACGCGCATGCCCGCAGGGTACCGGGCCGGTGGGTGGTCCGTGGCTTCGGACATGGCCCAAGCCCCGATACCCTTCCCGTCGATGAGCGAGACGATCAGGATCGTGGGTGGGACACCGCTGCGAGGGGAGGTGGGTGTGCTCGGCGCCAAGAACGCGGCGCTCAAGCAGATGGTCACCGTCCTCATGGTGGAGGGCCGCCACACGCTCACGAACGTCCCGGGGATCCTCGACGTCGCCATCATGGAGGAGGTGCTCGAGCACGTCGGGGCCACCTGCACCCGGGTGGGTCACACGGTCCACATCGACGTACCCGCCGAGCTCAACCCGGAAGCCCCCCTTGACCTCGTGAGAAGGATGCGGGCATCCACGATCGTCCTCGGGTCGCTCCTCGCCCGCTGCGGGGAGGCCCGCGTGGCGTTCCCCGGGGGAGACGACCTGGGAGCCCGGCCCATCGACCTCCATCTGCGAGCGCTGGAATCGATGGGAGCCGAGTTCACGCTCAACCATGGGGTCCTCGAGGGTCGAGCCCCCGATGGGCTCCAGGGTGCCGACATCGACCTCGACTTCCCGTCCGTGGGGGCCACCGAGAACGCCATCCTCGCCGCCGTCCTGGCGCGGGGGACCACCACGGTTCGCAACGCGGCCCGCGAGCCGGAGATCCAGGACATCTGCCTCCAGCTGAGGGAGATGGGCGCCGGGATCAACGGCGACGGGACCGCCACCATCACCATCGAGGGCACCGACAGCCTGGACCCGGTCACCCACGCCGTGGTGCCCGACCGACTCGAGGCGGGCACCTACGCGGTGGCCGCCGCCATCACCGGGGGCGACGTCATCGTCCGCGACTGCCGTCCCGAGCACCTCAGGATGGAGCTCCTCAAGTTGGAGGCGGCAGGCTGCGAGGTACAGACGGGCGATGGGTGGATGAGGGTCGTCGGACCCGATCGGCCCCGCGCCGTGGACATCGCCACCCTTCCGTACCCGGGCTTCCACACCGACATGCAGCCCCAGATGGTGGCTTTGCTGTCGGTCGCCGACGGCACGTCGGTCGTGACCGAGAACCTGTACGACGCCAGGTTCCGCTACGTGGGGGAGCTTGCTCGGATGGGAGCCGACATCGGCATCGAGTGGCAGCACGCGGTCGTGCGGGGCGTGGACGCCCTCTCCGGCTGCCCGGTCATCGCCCCCGACATCCGGGCCGGGGCAGCCCTGGCGCTGGCCGGCCTCCGGGCCGACGGTGAGACGTCCATCGGCCAGCCCTCCCACATCGACCGGGGCTACGAGGATTTCGTGGGGCGCCTTGCCGCCCTTGGCGCCCAGATCTCCCGATCGTGAGGCGTGCCCGGCGCACCGCAATCGCGGTGACAGCGGCTGTCGCGGCCCTCGCCCTCCACCCGTCGCCGGCGGCGGCCGACGACACGATCACGGGGCAGATCGTCGAGATCGTCGGCGTGGACGGACCCATCGAGTTCGGGGGCCGGGCCTACTCGGGCAGGTTCCAGGTGCGCGCCGTCAGCGGGCGAATCGTGCTCGTGGAGATCGTCGACCCGGACACGTACATGCGGGGCATCCGGGAGGTGCCGGCGTCATGGAACACGGAAGCGCTCAAGGCGCAGGCGGTGGCGGCCCGCACCTACCTGGCGTGGACGCTCAACCGGGGCAGGTCGGGGGCCGGGGCCGAGTTCGGGTTCGACATCTGCGCCACGAGTGCCTGCCAGGTGTACCGGGGCGGGGCTGGTGAGGCCGGGGCTGCGCGATGGGACGCCGCGGTGGCGGCGACCGCCGGGGAGATCCTGCTGTTCGACGGCACGCCCGCCCAGGCCCTGTACTCGTCCACGAGCGGGGGCCGGACCAGGAACGTCGAGGACGTGTTCGGCTCCACCCCCAAGCCGTACCTGCAGGCGGTCGAGTCCCCCGGTGAGCAGTCGCCGTACGTCCGGTGGGTCGTCGTCCTCACGGAACGGCAACTGGGAGCGATCTTCGCCGAGGCCGGCATCACCGCGGAACTGCTCAGCCTGTCCGTGGCCAAGACGGCCGACGGCGAGGGCCCGTGGGTGGTGCACGGGCTCTTCACCGATCGAATGCGAACGTGGACGACCTGGCAGTTCCGAGGACTCATCAACGTCAACGGACCCCGGGCCCTTCCTGACGTCCTGCCGGGCCTGCGGGCGGACGGCAGGCGGCTGCCCCAGGTCGTGCTCGGACCCAGCTACACCATCGTGCGCGGGATCCGGTACGACCCGTCGATCACCGAGGGAACCCCCCTCAGCAACGTGTACTACCTGCACGGCGGCGGGTGGGGCCATGACGTCGGCATGAGCCAGTACGGCGCCCAGGCGATGGCCGAGGCCGGCGCCTCGTACCGGGAGATCCTCGCCCACTACTACTCGGGTCTCGCCCCCGAACCGGCCGATCGGTTCCTGCCCGCCAGCGTCGTCGTGGGCCTCGCCCACGGGACGGGCTCGGTGACGGTTGGCGGGACGCTGGCGGTTGCCATCGACGGGGCTCCGGTGGCGGATGCCCTCACCGGCGACTGGGTCTTTGGGTCCACCGGGGTGAAGGTCAAGGCGACACCGCCGGCCGCGTTCGGCGTCGATCCGGCGCTGGCCGGGCTCGCCACCCGGGTACCGTCGGACGGCCAGCTCGTGGTGGCGGCGGTGCCCGGCGGGGGACAGGTGCGGCTCATCGTGTTCGACGCGGGTACCCCGGTCTACCGAAGCGAGTGGATGAACTGGTTCGGGGGGAGGGTGGTGTACGCACCACTCGGGTTGCGGGGCGGACCGACGATCTCGGTGGTCGTCCAGCACCGGGATCCGTCGTCGGGCGCCGAGAGGGTCGTCCCGGTCACGACCGGGCTGCTGCTCTGGCGTTGATCAGCTGGCTTCGACGCCGACGACACCGGGGACGCGGTCGGTGAGGATCCGCTCGATGCCGGCGGTGAGGGTCATCTGCGACAGCGGGCACCCGCCGCATGCCCCGACGAGTTGAAGTTTGACGACACCGTCCTCGACGCCCTGGAGGATCATGTCACCGCCGTCGGCTTGGAGGGCGGGCCGGATGTAGTCGAGCGTCTCGGCCAGGACGTCCTCATCGACCTCCGCATCGGGGTTGGGCGTGCGTTTGATCGTGAGGGCCGTTTCGCTCATTGCCCGACCCATCGTAGTTACTCCTACGGTGATAGTGGAAACTTCTCGGACGGGCAGGGCGCCCGCACCCGGCGGGTAGGCTCCGCGCACCCAGCCCGAGGAGTGCATCATGGCCATGATCGAGTACGTCGTGGACGGCGCCGTCGCCATCATCCGGCTCGACCGGCCACCCGTGAACGCGCTGTCACCTGCGTTCTCCGCCGAGATCCTGGCCGCCGTCGAGCGGGCGGCCGACCCGGGGATCCGGGCCGTGGTCATCCACGGAGATCCCCACTTCGCGGCCGGGGCCGACATCAAGGCGTTCCAGCAGGCCTACCTGGCCAGGGATGCCGGGGAGGAACCGGACGCCGACATCGCCGGTGATCTCATCCGGGCGATCCGGGTCATGGAGACGCTCCCCAAGCCGGTCATCGCCGCCATCAAGGGATTCGCGCTCGGCGGGGGGCTCGAACTGGCGATGGGGGCGGACTTCCGATACGCCGGTTCGGGCGCCACGCTGGGGCAGCCGGAGATCCTCCTGGGGCTCATCCCGGGGGCGGGCGGAACCCAGCGTCTCACCCGCCTCGTGGGTCTCCAGGTTGCCCGTGAACTCGACTACTCGGGCCGCCACGTGCCCGCCGCCGAGGCACTGGAGTTGGGTATCGTCGACAAGGTGTTCCCCGACGACGAGGTCCTCGCCGCCGCCATCGCCCAGGCCCACGTCTACGCGGCCGGCCCCACCAAGGCGCTGGCGGCCGCCAAGCGAGCGATCACCGAGGGCTTCGGCCGGCCGATCGCCGAGGCCATGGAGATCGAGGGGCACGAGTTCGGGGATCTCTTCTGGACGGCCGACGCCCGCGAGGGCGTGTTTGCGTTCGTGGAGAAGCGCAAGGCCGAGTTCACCGGGGAGTGACCGGACCGCCGCTCGGTGCCGCGTAGGCTGGGACGCACCCGAGCCAGAGGCACGCCATGTCGCAGCCGGCAATCGAAGCGACGGACCTCCACTTCGCGTACGGGGACCACGAGGCGGTGGCCGGGGTCAGCTTCGCGGTGGCCCCCGGTGAGATCCTCGGGTTCCTGGGTCCGAACGGTGCCGGCAAGTCGACCACGATCAAGATGCTCACCGGCCAGCTCCGACCCAGGTCGGGAACGGTCACCGTCCTCGGGATGGACATGGCCACGGCCTCCGCCCAGATCCACGGGCGCATGGGGGTCTGTTTCGAGGAGAAGAACCTCTACAACAACATGTCGGCCAGGGAGAACCTCGACTTCTTCGCCGAGCTGTTCGGGCTCTCGATCGACGCCGACGAGCATCTGCGCCGAGTGGGCCTGGGCGACCGGGCCGACGACCGGGTGTCGGGGTTCTCGAAGGGGATGAAGCAGCGGATGATGATGGCCCGCGCCCTGCTCAACGACCCGGACGTGCTGTTCCTGGACGAGCCGACCGACGGCCTCGACCCGGTTTCGGCAGCCTCGATCCGCGGCATCATCCGGCAGGAGGCGGCCCGAGGTGCGGCGGTGCTCCTCACGACCCACGACATGCACGAGGCCGACGAACTCAGCGACCGGGTTGCGTTCATCAACGAAGGGAGGATCCTCGCCCTCGACAAGCCCGAGGAGCTCAAGCTGGCCCACGGCCAACGGTCGGTCAAGGTGCGGCGTCGAGCGGGCGAGGGCGTCGACGAGGTCATCATCTCCCTCGATGGACACGGCTCGAGCGCCCAGCTCGCCGACCTCATGGACGACCGCCTCATGTCGATCCACACCGAGGAGGCAACGCTGGAGGACGTCTTCATCACCTTTGCCGGTCGGGGGTTGGGAGGCTGATCGTGCATCTCCGGGTCGTGTGGGCCTTCCTCAAGAAGGACACGAAGGCGTTCCGTCGCGACCGCTTCTTCGTGGTCCTCACGTTCGTCGGGCTCCTCTTCTACATCGGGATCTTCCAGGTGATCCCCGACTCGGTCGATGAGATCGTCGAGCTGGGCGTGAGTGGCGACATCGGGGTCCTTCTCGAGGGAGCGTCATTCGACGACTCGGGCGGCCTGAGCGTGGCCCGGTTCGGGTCGGAGGGGGCCCTGGTGGAGGCGGTGGAGGCGGGCGAGGTGATGGCGGGGCTGGCGTTCCCGGACGGCTTCGTCGCAGCGGTCGGTGCCGGCGACCCGGTCTCGGTGAAGGTCATCACCGGCCAGGGACTTCCCGTGGAACTGCGGGGCGCCCTCACCTCGGCGGTGCGCGAGATCGCCTTCGGGGTCTCGGGGCAGGTGCTCCCGGTGGCCCAACTCGCCGCCGAGGACGTCGTCCTCGGGGTGGATCGGGCCGGCGACCAGGTGTCGATGCGCGAGCGCATGCGTCCGCTCTTCGCGTTCCTCGTGCTCATGGTCGAGGCGATCGCCCTGGGTTCGCTGGTGGCCGAGGAGCTGCAGCAGAAGACGGTGCAGGCGGTCCTCGTGACGCCGGCCAGGATGCGTGACTTCCTCGCCTCCAAGGCCGTGTTCGGCACACTCCTGGCCTTCTTGGAGGCCCTCATCATCCTCGTGGCGCTCGGGGCCCTCTCGGCCGAGCCCCTGCTGGTGCTGGCGGTGACGCTCCTCGGCGCGGCGATGGTCACCGGCTTCGCCCTCGTCGCCGGCTCGCTCGGTAGGGACTTCATCACCGTGCTGTTCTGGAGCATGCTGTTCATGATCCCGCTCATCGTTCCCGCCGGGGCCCTCATGTTCCCCGGGCAGGCGGCCGGGTGGATCCGGGCAATGCCGTCCTACCCCCTCGCCAAGGTGATCTTCGAGACCACCGCCCTCGGTGCCGGTTGGGCAGAAGCGGCCGGGTCGATCGTCGCCCTCGGGGCGTGGTGCGTGGCTGCCCTCGCCTTCGGGTCGTGGGTGCTGAGGCGCAGGATGGTCACCCAGTGAGGTACTTCCTGGCGGTGCTGAAGCGCGAGATACGGATCGGCCCGCGGTCCCCCTTCGTCTACTGGGCGCTCATCCTCCCGGCGTTCATGACGATCGTCCTCCAGGGGGTGTTCGGGGGCCTGTTCGAGCCCGAGCCGAGGCTGGCCATCGTCGATCACGGCTCGTCGGAGATCACCTCGGCCGCGGCGCGTCTCGAAGGCATCGAGGTCACCGTCCTGGACTCGGACGCCGACCTCTACGCGGCGGTGGAGGCCAACGACTTCGACGCCGGCCTCATTCTCCGCGACGGGTTCGACGATGCGGTGCGGGCGGGGGAGCGGCCGGTGCTCGAGTTCCACGTGGGCGGGGGGAGCCTGGCGTCCAATCGGGCCGTGCTCGGGGTCACGACCATCGACCTCGTGCGGACGGTCGAGGGTTCGACGCCGCCGGTCGACGTCGAGGTCGTCTCGCTCTCGGAGTCGGACCTCAACTTCGCCCAGCGCACGATTCCGATGGTCGTCATCATGGCGGTGGCGGTGGCCGGGGTCTTCATCCCTGCTTCGAGCATCGTCCAGGAGAAGATGGATCGGACGCTCAGCGCGGTCCTCGTCACCCCGGCCCGGGTGGGCCAGGTGCTGTGGGCCAAGCTGACGTTGGGCGTCCTGCTGGCGGTCGTCACCGGGATGATGGCCCTGTGGTTGAACGACGCCTTCGGGTCGTCGCCGTGGGTCATGGTGCTGGCGCTCGCGCTCGGCTCGATCATGATGGCCGAGGTGGGTGTGGCGCTCGGGAGCTGGGCCCCCGACCAGAACACCCTGTTCGCGGCCTGGAAGGGTGGGGCCACGCTCATCATCTTTCCCATCATCTTCTTCATGTTCCCCAGCCTCCCGCAGTGGATCGCCAAGCTGGGGATCACCTACTACTTCCTGCAACCGATCTTCGACCTGGCCCTGTTCGATGCGGGGTTCGCCGACGTTGCGCTCGATCTCGGGATCGCGGCCGTCATCTGCCTGGCGTTGGTGCCGGCGGTGTTCAAGGCGGGCAGCCTCCTGGAGCGCCGGCTGACCTAGTGGTGCTGTTCCACGAGCGCCTTGAGACGCCCCAGGTTGCGTCGCCAGATCCATCGGAAGAGGGGCCGCGCCGCCCACGCCCCCACGGGTCCGCCGAAGAACCACGGGAACCGGAGCTGCTCGTGCCAGCTGAAGCGGGTCCCGTCCCCGACCGCCTCGAGGTCGAACCGGCCGGACCCGGACACCACGCCGGCGTGGCGGACACCGATCGCTGCGCCCGGACGCCATTCGGTGACCTCCATGACGTCCGTCGTGTGGAGGGGGCCGATCTTCGTGAAGACCTCCATGACCGTCCCCACCCCACGTCGCTGGTCGGTACGGAAGGTGATCGATTCGGCGTCGGTCATCCACGCGGTGTGGGACGCCAGGTCGGAGACCGACTCCCAGACGGCGGCCGGCGGAGCGTGAATGGTGATCGAGACACGGACTGCGCGGTTCATAGCCCCTTTACGTACCGGACTTCGTGGAGGGATGCGCCAGGCTGGGTCTCGGCCTTCTCCGAGCCGTCGGGGAGCCACCCGGCGGCCTCGTAGAACCTTCGTGCCCGGAGGTTCGACTCCAGGACCCACAGGCACGCATTCGTGAACCCGCGGCCGACCATGTTCGCCTCCGATCGTGCCATGAGGATTCGTCCCAGGCCGAGCCCCCACGCTTCGGGCTTGAGGTAGATCGCCTGCACCTCGCCCACCGAGTGGAGGAGGCCGTGGTCGGTGTCGCGGCACCGCGAGATCCTGGCGAAGCCGACAACCTCGCCGTCGACCTCGGCCACCAGCACGTCGTCGCGATGGTAGGCGATCACCGCCCCCCACCGCCGGGCTCGTTCGGGGAGGTGGGCGTCGAGGCCGTCGAGCATCTCGTCGGGGAGGAGTCCTCGGTAGGCGGCCTGCCACGAACGGATGTGTGCCTCGGCGATGGACGGGGCATCGGCCACACGGGACGCGCGTACGCTCACCTCCTGAGCGTACGCGACGGGTCGCGGCGCGGGCCAGTCGGGGGATGCAACTACCGTCAGGGCCACGCATGCACTACCTCGACCACGCCGCCGCCACTCCCATGCGCCCCGAGGTGTGGGAGGCCATGCGCCCCTACGCGCTCGAGGTCTTCGGCAACGCCTCGGGCAGTCACGCCGTGTCGCGGCAGGCCAAGAACGCCCTCGAAGAAGCCCGGGAGCGCACAGCCGCGGTGCTCGGTGCCGAGCCGGCCGAGATCGTGTTCACGTCGGGGGGGACGGAGTCGGACAACCTCGCCGTGCAGGGGGCAGTCCTGGCCGCTGACGACGGCGGACTGGTCACCACCGGCATCGAGCACGAGGCCGTGCTCGAGACGGCCGCCTTCCTCGAGTCCCTGGGGAGGGACGTCGTCGTGGTCGATCCGGCCGCCGACGGTGTCATCCGGCCCGAGGCGGTGGCAGACGCCGTCTCGGCCAACACCGCGCTCGTGTCGATCATGCTGGCGAACAACGAGACCGGCGTCATCCAGCCGGTCTCCGAGGTGAGTGCGCTCCTGCGGTCCCGGGGCGTCTCGGTTCCCATCCACACCGACGCCGTCCAGGCCTTCGCCAGCGAGCGGATCGACGTCCGTCGGCTCGGGGTGGACCTGCTGTCGCTGAGCGGACACAAGATCGGTGGACCCAAGGGGGTTGGCCTGCTCTGGATTCGACGGGGCCTCAGGCTGGAGCCTGTCATCCACGGTGGTGGCCAGGAGATGGGGCGACGAGCCGGCACATCCAACGTCATGGGGGCGATCGGCATGTCCGTGGCGATGGAACTCGCCGACGGCGATCGGACCCGGTTCAGGAGGCGCGTCGCCGAAGAGCGTGATTCCTTCGAGACGACGCTTCGGGGGGCGGCCCCGTCGGTGGAGGTGACCGGGCGCGGCCTCCTGCGGCTGGCCTCCCACTCGCACGTGCGCGTTCCCGGCCTAGACCAGCAGACCGCCCTCATCCGGCTCGACCGGGCGGCCGTGGCCGCCTCGGCCGGTTCGGCATGCTCGTCGGGAGCAGCGACCACCTCCCACGTCCTGCTCGCCATGGGAATGGGCGTGTCCGAGGCCAGGACCGCGCTTCGGTTCTCGTTCGGTTGGACGACGAAGGTGGGAGAGGGCGCCCAGGCAGCCCGGCTCGTGTCCGAGGCCATTCGGAGCCGATGATGCGCGTCATGGTTGCCATGAGCGGTGGTGTCGACTCGTCCGTGGCCGCCGCCATGATGGTCGAGGCGGGCCATGAGGTCATCGGCGTGACGCTCAAGTTGTGGGAGGGGCCATCCGGTGAGCTGCCGACGGCCGGCTGTTGCACGGTGTCCGACGCCGAGGACGCCCGGCGGGTCGCGGCCCAACTCGACATCCCCTACTACGTGCTCGACTACACAGAGCGGTTCATGGAGGGGGTGGTCGATCGGTTCGTCGTCGAGTACGCAGAGGGGCGCACCCCCAACCCGTGTGTCGAGTGCAACCGGACGGTGAAGTTCGACCAGATGCTGGCCCATTCCGAGGACCTCGAGTGCGACGCCCTCGTGACGGGGCATTACGCCCGCGTCGACTGCGACGAGTCCGGATGGCACCTTCGGCGGGGCGTCGACCCGGCCAAGGACCAGTCGTACGTGCTGGCGATGCTCGGCCAGGTCGAGTTGGCCCGGACCCTGTTCCCGATCGGGGAGCTCACGAAGGCCGAGACCCGCGCCCACGCCGGCCGGCTCGGGCTGCGGACCGCCGGCAAGGCTGAGAGCCAGGACATCTGCTTCGTCGGGCAGGGTGACTACCGGGAGTTCGTTCGCCGGCGAACGCCGGGCGCCGTCGTTCCGGGTCCGATCGTCGACGTGGACGGCGCGGTGGTCGGGCACCACGGCGGGGTCATCGACTTCACGATCGGTCAACGTCGGGGCTTGGGCGTGGCCGCGGGTGAGCCGCGCTACGTGGTCGGTATCGACGCGGGTGCGGCCACGATCACCATCGGGACCGCGGATGACCTCCTCATCGGGCGGGCGTTCGTCGAGGGCGTGACGTTCGTGGCCGGGCACCCCCCGGCCGCCGGCCGGTCGCTCGCCGCCCAGGTCCGGTACCGGGGTCGGCCGGTCCCGGTCATGGCCTCACCGTCCCAGGGTCGGTGGATCATCGAGTTCGACGAACCGCAGGCAGGCGTCGCTCCCGGTCAGACGGCGGTCCTCTACGACGACGACGAGGTGGTCGGCGGCGGCATCATCGTGGACCCGCCTACATGAGCAGCGCCGGGTAGAACGCCGCGTAGAGCACCAGCACGGCGATGCCGCTTCTCCAGTCGTGCCGCCGGCGTGCCACGATGAGGAGGGCCACCAGCCCGATCACGCCGGCAGCCATGAGGCTGCCCCGCAGCGCCAGGTCGGCCGTCACCGCAATCGGGAACAGCGCTGGGCCGATCCCGATCGACAGGGTGGCGTCGACGAGGGACGAACCGAAGACGTCGCCGATGGCGAGGTCCCGCTGACCGCGCCGGAGCGCCGTGATGTCGAACACGAGCTCGGGGAGGGACGTGCCCAACGAGGCCCCGAAGAAGCTGATGATGTAGGCCGGTGTGCCTGCTCGGTCCGCCAGTTCGATGATGCCCCACATGGCCAGGAGCACCCCGCCGGTGATGAAGGCGAGCCCGCCGACCAGTTCCAGGAAGGAGTGGCGACGCCCGGTGTCCGCGGGGACCGCATCGGCGGTCCGGGTCCCACCCTGCCTCCAGACGAACAACGACGTCACGACCCAGGCGACGACGAGGACCGCGCCGTCGAGGCGGGAGAGGCGGCCGTCCATCATGAGAAGGGCCCCGAGCAGGAGCGCCGCCACGATGGCGGCCCCCACCGCGCTGACCTTCTTGCGGGTGATGACGAATGCGCCTCCGAGGAAGGGAAGAAGGCCCAGCACGAGGGTGACCTGGGTCACCGCGGAGCCGATCGAGTCGCCAACGTTGATGTCACCCAGACCGCGGGCCGACGCCACGACGGAGTTGACGATTTCGGGTAGGTCGGTCCCGATCGCCACGAGGGTGATCCCGAGGACGAACGGGGGGATCCGCGTCCTGCGGACGAGCGTCGAGGCTGCGTCCACTGCGATCCGCGAGGCTGCCACCGCGACCGCGAACCCGGCGACCATTGCCCCGACCGGCCACGCCAGGTCCATGCCCAAGGCTACGCCCCGCGCCGGGGCGGGACTCGCGTACCCTCCACCCATGCCCGACGTCGCCACCCGGATCGAGGAACTGCGGCACCAGATCAGGCTCCACAATCACCGGTACTACGTCCTCGACGCGCCGTCGGTGAGCGACGCCGAGTGGGACGACCTCATGCGCGAGTTGCGCGCCCTCGAGGCCGAACACCCCGAGCTCATCACCTCCGACTCGCCCACCCAGCGGGTCGGCGCCGATGTCTCGACCCTCTTCACCCCGGTCGAGCACCTCCAGCGAATGTTCAGCCTCGACAACGCCGAGACCCACGACGAGATGGTGGCGTGGGAGGCCAGGATGGAGCGGGTGCTGGGGCGCCCACCGTCCGGGTACGCCTGCGAGCTCAAGATCGATGGTCTTGCCATCTCCCTCGTCTACGAGGACGGCACCTTCGTGCGGGGGGCGACGCGGGGCGACGGGACCACGGGGGAGGACGTGACGGCCAATTTGCGGACCCTCACGTCGATCCCGCTGCGCCTGCTCGTCGACGACCCGCCATCGGTCCTCGAGATCAGGGGCGAGGTCTACATGTCGGATGCCGCCTTCGAACGCCTCAACGAACAGCAGGTCGAAGCCGGGGCGGCGCCATTCGTCAATCCCCGCAACGCGGCTGCCGGGTCGCTACGGCAGAAGGACCCGGCGGTGACCGCGACCCGCGACCTGGACATCTGGGTGTACCAGCTCGGGCAGATGGAAGGGGGACCGAACTTCGGGACCCATGCGGAGGCCATGGAGTACCTGGCGGCTGCCGGGCTCCGCGTCAACCCGGCCGGGCTCGTTGCCGCCTCCATCGACGAGGTCATGGAGTTCATCGACGATCGCGAACGACGCCGCCACGACGACGGCTACCAGACCGACGGGGTCGTGGTCAAGGCCGACAGCCTCGCCGACCAGGCGGAGCTCGGTTTCACGGCTCGGGCCCCCCGCTGGGCGATCGCCTACAAGTTCCCGCCGGAGGAACGCACGACGATTCTCAGGGACATCTGGGTCAACGTGGGACGGACGGGTGCGGTGACCCCGTTCGCGGTGCTCGAGCCGGTGTTCGTGGGAGGGGCCACGGTGGGCATGGCGACGCTCCACAACGAGCAGCAGGTCCACGCCAAGGACGTGCGGATCGGTGACACCGTCATCGTGCGCAGGGCCGGCGACGTCATCCCCGAGGTGGTCGGGCCGGTGCCCGGGGTGCGGTCGGGAACCGAGGTGGTCTGGAGCATGCCGACCACGTGTCCGTTCTGCGACAGTCCCATCGTTCGGCCGGATGGCGAGAAGGTGGCGCGTTGCACGGGTGGCCTGGCGTGTCCGTCGCGTCTGCGGGAGTGGCTGTTCCACTTCGCGTCGAGGGGTGCCATGGACATCGAGCACCTCGGCTACAAGACGATCGATCTGCTCGTCTCGGAGGGGCTGATCGCGGATCCGGCCGACATCTTTGCCCTCACGTCCGACGCCTTCGAAGGGCGCGAGGGATGGGGCGAGGTCTCGATCGGGAACCTGATGGCCGCCATCGACGCGGCCAGGGATCGGCCGGCCTCACGGCTGCTCACGGCGCTTGGAATCCGCCACATCGGGCCCAGCGTGGCGGGCCTGCTCCTCGACCACTTCCGTTCGATACCGGCACTGGCCCGGGCGGCGGAGGAGGACATCGCCGCGGTGGCGGGCATCGGCCCGGTCATCGCCGGGGCCGTTCGCGGCTGGTTCGACGAAGCCGGCAACCGGGAACTCGTCGACAAGCTGGCCGCCCTCGGGGTCCGCATGGAAGACCCGGAGCCTGCTGGCCAGGTCTCCGACGCGTTGGAGGGTCTCACGTTCGTGTTGACCGGGACCCTTCAGGGGTTCACCCGCCAGGAAGCCACGGCCGCCATCGAGGAGCGGGGTGGAAGGGTCACCGGGTCGGTGTCCGCCAAGACGTCCTACCTGGTGGCGGGAGCCGACCCCGGTTCCAAGGCGGTCCGGGCCGCCGCCCTGGGGGTCCCGGTGCTCGACGTGGAGGGCTTGCGCGCCCTCCTGGGTGGTGCGTGATCGCCAGGGGAGGGGCACCGCAACGTCCTCGTGAGGTTTTGGCGACCGTTGTGCCGGGCTTAGGGAAGGGTTAGCCACCCTGCGGGCATCCTGTTCGGAGTACCTCTGAACGGAGATCACATGGCAGCCAAGAAGAGCTTCCTCGGCGTCGAAGGCCTGGGCCTCGTGGTGGGGATCATCCTCCTGCCGATCGGGGCGGCAGCCTCGGTGGGCCTCATGCGGCCCGACACCACGACGACCACGACCACGACCGAGGTCGTGGACGCACCGGACTCGACCGACGAGGTCGTCGTCGAGACGATCATGCCGCCGGTCGCTGCCGACGACCTCGCCCGTGCCTGCGGTCACGACGGCCTGGAACTCGTGGAGCGCGAGGCGGACGGAACGATCACCGAACTGCAGCGGGCGGCACTCGACGCCCTCCGGGGGGTGTGTGAGGAGGCGCAGCTGCCGCTTCCCGGGCCTCCCGCACCTCCGCCGGTCGTCCAGACGGTGGTGAGCGGCGACGCGACGATGGCCGCGGGTGACGCCCACGCCGTTTTCGACGATGACCACGACGACGACGACGATTACGACGAGGACGACGACGATCACGAGGACGACGACCACGACGAGGACGACGATCACGACGAGGACGAGAAACGGAAGGGCGACGACTGATGGGAGTCCAGCGACTCGTCCCGCTCGTGGGGTTCGTCCTCCTCGCCCTGGGCCTCCCGCCCCTGCTGGCCCGGGACGCCGAACCACCGCCGCCTACGGCTGTCGAGGCGCCCGTGACCGGCGAGGCCGTGGTTGAGACCGTCGAACTGGCCCCACCACGGGTCGACGGCCTCGCGGCGCCGATCGTTCGGGTCCTCCACGCCCGGGGGTTCCTGGGGGCCTCCGACCAGGAGTCCCTGGCGGGTGAACTCCCGGCCTCGGTGATCGCCGTGCTCGTCGACGAAGGAGCGGTGTTGGCGGTGGCCGTCGAGTCGCCATGAGCCGGTTCACGGCACGAAGGGCACTCGCCGTCGGTGCCTGGGCGGGTGCCGCGCTCACGTGGGCGATGGCGCTCCTCGGAGAGCCGGCAGGGTCCCAGGTGGCCCACACCCCACCGATGGGGTCGCCGACCCCGGCGGTGGTCGCGGCATCGACCATCATGCCGGCCGTCCCCTCGCCTCCCGATGGGGGTCTCGTCATCCTCCGGTTCACCCCTGTCCCCCCACCCCCACCGGAGGTCGTCGTTCGCACCGTCCAGGCACCGGCTCCCCGGCAGGCCGTCGTCGTCATGTCACAAGGCTCATGAGCGAGACCTCGTTTTCGGCGATGGGTACCGACGCTTACGCCGTGGTGCGTTCGGCCGACGATGGAGTGAACGTTGCCGCCTTCGTGGAAGCGGCCGAGGCGGTCTTCAGCCGCTTCCGGGTGGATTCGGAACTCAGCCGGATCAACCGATCGGAGCAGCTCGCCATCCGACCCAGCCCGGTGTTCGCCGAGGTCCTGGCCATCGCCGACCGGGCGCGGACGGTGACCGGAGGACTCGTTGACGTCGGGGTCGGTGGCCACCTCGCCGCTTGGGGCTACGACCGCTCGTTCGAACGTGTCGGTGACCGATTCCATGCCCCGGACGACCCGGGTGGCCGCGGATGGTCGTTCGATGGCGCGACGTTGACCCGGGAACCGGGTGTGCGGCTCGATTTCGGGGGCATCGTGAAGGGGTGGGTGTGTGACCGGGCCGTCGAGTCCGGCCTCGCCTCGGTGCTGTCGGTGGGTGGCGACCTGCGGTCCGCCACGGACGCCTGCCTCGTCCAGGTCCGCGACCCCTGGGGAGACGACGCCGCCACGGTGGCGTTGGGGGTCGGTGGCCTTGCCACCTCGTCGGTGACCCGGCGTACCTGGATGGTGGGAGGCGCCCCGGCCCACCACCTCATCGACCCTCGCACGGGCCGACCGGCCGAATCACCGGTGATCTCGGCGACCGTCGTCGGTGCGAGCGCCGTTGATGCCGAGATCGGCGCCAAGGCGGTGCTGCTCCGTGGGGAGCAGGGGCTGGCGTGGGCCGCCGACCAGCCCTGGATCAGGTCGGCCCTTGTCGTCTGGCACGACGGCTCCGTGTACGGCACGTCGGCGGTGGAGTTGGCCTCATGAACTGGGACTGGCTCTTCATCCGGGGGACGGGGGTGGCCGCGTTCGCCTTTCTCTCGGTCTCCACGATCTGGGGGCTCCTGCTGAGCACGAAGGTCCTGGGACGGGCCGTGCGCGCGAAGGGCCTGACGTACTTCCACGAGTCGCTGGGTGTCGGGTCGCTCCTGCTCACCATCGGCCATCTCGTCGCCGTGTACCGGGACGAGTTCATGGACTTCTCGATGGGGGAGATCCTGCTCCCCGGGGTGTCCGAGTGGCGCCCTCACGCGGTCGCCTTCGGGGTCATGGCCTTCTACGGCCTGGTGGGGGTGACCCTCAGCTTCTACGCCAAGGCCCGCATCGGGCAGAAGCGGTGGCGGACCCTCCACTTCCTGTCCCTGGGGGTGTTCGTCGGTGCGCTCCTCCACGGGCTCCTGGCCGGTACGGACACCTTGGCGGCGCCGATCCTGGTGTTCTATGCGGGGAGCGCCGCCGGGGTCGTCGGCTTGCTGGTCATACGCATCACCGGGATATCAGCGGCCGGCAGGCCGCGTCGAGCGGCGGAGGTGCGCGACGCGGTGCCCGCCACCGTGGAGTGATCAGAACTCGTTGGAGGCCTGGATCCAGCGACCGTCCTCGGTGATCCTCACGACGAGCCGGTCGTAGGGGTCGGCACCGGACTTCCAACGGTCGATGTCCTCTTCGTTGTAGAGGGTGCGCAGGGCCTCCCAGGCAGCCTCGTCGTCGACGCCCTCGGCAACCGCGGGCCAGACGTACACGAGCGTGCCATCGTCCGCCACGGCGGCGGCGAAGGGTGTCTCGAGCAGGTTGACGAGTTCGAGGAGGACCGGGAAGCCCTTCCCCTCCGCGGACCACCAGTCGGAGGTGGGGTCGGCCTGGACCGAGTCGTCGATGAGGGAAGCGAGGCGGGCGATGTCGCACTCGACCGCGGCGTTGCCTATGGCGCGGCGGGTGGTGGCGGCCGCCTCGGTGAGGCCGCTCTGGGTGGCCAGTGAGGCGTGGGTCGACGCCGAGCAGTCCCCGAGCGCGGCAAACCCGCCGAGGGTCGCCAGGTCACTCACCACCACGGGTGACCGGGCGAGGGAGACGGAGGTGGATCGGGGGCCGATCGAAGGGACGGCTTCCCACGAGCCGTCATAGGTGAGGGTCGACACGCCCTGGTCGTCGACGTAGACGATGCGGCCCTGGCTCACGTGGAGACGGCCGGCCGATTCGGACACCTGCCAGCGGCTGCGCTCGATCCCGTCGGCGGCCGAGCGGATCACGACGGCGACGCTCGCACCCGACTCGACACCGACGACCACGTCCCCCTCGTCGGACAGGACGGGGGTCGTCGGGTTGCACGTTCGGTAGAGACCGACCGAGAGGGGCTGGCCGGCCAGCGTGAAAAGGTCGACGGCGGTGCAGGCCGTGTCGGGGTCCGACCACGCCACCATGAGGGCCGTGCCGCCCAGCGACGCCGTGGAGAAGTCGCCTCCCGTGCCCACCTCCGCCAGGTCGGCCAGCGCCAGGGCCTCCGGGGCCCCGCCCGTGATCGGGATGAGGACGAGCGAGTCGCCGGAGCGGGCGAGGGCGGTCGGTGGCCGCCCGGTGGGGGCGACGAGGTCGAGGAACGCGAACACCGTGTCCACCGGGTTGGAGAAGAGCAACTCCGGGGATGCACGTCCTGAGCGAAGGTGCCACAGCTCGTGGACGGCCCTCTCCTGGGCGAAGACGATGCCCCCGGCGTAGTCGTCGAAGGCGGCCTCCAAGGATGCCTCCAGTCCAGCGGTCAGCTGCGCGCCGTCGGGCAGGACCGAGATCTGCTTCCTGCTGAGGGTGAGGAACTGGAGGTCGGGCTCCGCCTGCGTGGTCGACGGCGCGGGAGCATCCGTGCCGCTCGTCGGCGTGGTCGTGGCCGGGGTGGTCGACGCGGTCGTGGGCGCCACCCCTTCGCCGCAGGCGACGAGGAGGGCGAGGATCAGTCCGAGCGCGAGGCGGTGCATCGCCCCAACGCTACCGAGCAGCGGCGCCGTCGCCGGCGAGAACGTCTCAGCCGTCGATGGTGATGGTCCCGACCATGCCAGCTGCGTAGTGACCCGGCTGATGGCACCCGAAGAGGATCTCGCCGCCCATGGTCATGTGCCAGGTCATCTCCTTGGTCTCGCCCGGCTTGAGGATGAACGCGTTCGGCTCGTCGTGCATGGCCATGTCACCGGCCATCGCCGCCATCTCGGCCGCGTGCTCTTCTTGCATGTGTGAGTCGCCGAGGGTGAAGTCGTGGTCGATGAGACCGACGTTCGTCACGCGGAATGTGACCGTCTCGCCGGCGGTCACCTGCACACTGGCCGGTGAGAAGGTGAGGTCGTCGCGGGCTTCGATCTCGATGACCCGGGTGGCATCGGCCGCCTCCATCGGGTCGCCGAACTCGAAGGCGTGGTCGCCTTCATCGGCGTGGTCGCCTTCATCGGCGTGGTCGCC
>JBFKVA010000009.1:0-44673 GCA_041635475.1 Acidimicrobiia bacterium
ATGTCGCTCAGCGGCTCATGCTGCTGTCGTGGTTTGTAAGGTAGGGGCCTGTGACCGGCCCGTGCCACCCAGTATGAAAACCGCTACCCGCGATCGAATCGGCCCATGAAGGACGTCCTCCTCCTCACGACGTACGACGAGATGGCGATGGTCCTGCAACCGCTGCGATATGACCTGCTGAGGCTTCTGCGCGAGCCCATGACGGCGGGTGAGGCGGCCGGACACCTGGGCGTCTCCTGCCAGCGCGTCTACTACCACGTCCGCAAACTGCTGAAGGCGGGGTTCGTCGAGGTGGTGGGGGAGCACAAGGCCGGCTCCGCCGTGGAACGGGTGCTCCAGGCGACCGCCGAAGTCTTCATGCTCAGCGACGAGTTCCTTGCCCCGCTCGACGCCCAAGCCGCGTTGGTAGGGCGGATCTTCGAGATCGCCCGGACTCGGGCTGTTGCTGCTGTCTTGGCGGGGGAGTCCTCTCTCCGCGAGAGGCAGGAAGCAGATCACAAGTTCTTCCTAGGTCAGTGGCAGCTGAGCCCGGAGGACAACCGGGAACTGGTGGCGAGGCTCGACGCCCTCGAGGAGGAGTTCTGGACCAAGCAGGCAGAGGGTGGGGAACGAGTGACGACGAGCGTCTTGCTCTCCTCCCATCTCACATCGACCCAGCTGCACCGGACCCCTCGCCCGGGGAAGGTCGAGTCCCGGGTGGAGCAGTAACGCCTCCGGTCCGAGGTGGTACTCCGCTGATACGCTCACGATGCGAAGGGATCCAACATGACCGACCGCAACGTGCTCGGCACGCCTCTTCAGCCGTGTGGCGACGATCCTGTGACCGGCTTCTACCGGGACGGTTCGTGCACGTCGGGTGCCGAGGACGTGGGTCGCCACACGGTGTGTGCGGTCGTGACCCGCGACTTCCTCGACCACCAGCGTCGCATCGGCAATGACCTGACGACGCCGGTGCCCCAGTTTCGGTTTCCCGGCCTCGTGCCGGGCGATCGCTGGTGTGTGACCGCTCTCAACTGGCTCCGGGCATATGGCGATGGTGTCGCCGCCCCGGTCGTGCTTGCCTCCACCCACAGTCGGACGCTCGAGGTGATCCCGATGGAGGCGCTGCAAAGCCATGCGGTGGATGTTCCCTCCGACCCGGGTGCCCTCGAGGGCTGAGACCCGGCGCTTCCGGGGGTCGTTTCATCGCATGGTGCACACGAGGTGACTCCAGGCCCGCTTGGGACGCGTCGAGCTGGTTGGTGAAGTACGATCGGGGCGAGGAGGATCTCTATGGCGGTGTCCGATCTCGTGAGGTCGGCCTACTCGACAGTCCTCGGCTTCATCGTCGAGCATCGGCGTGCCCCCCACTACACCGAGCTCGCCCGGGAGCTCGGCCTCGACAACGAGGCCGCTCGGGTGCTGCTCCACGAGACCGCCGATGCCGGCCCGGTGGCGGGCTGCTGGCTCGCCCATGACACGGACCTCGTCGAGTCGTGGGCACCGTTTTCCAACATCCCCACCGACTTTCGGCTCAGCGTCGACGACCAACACGGCTGGTTCGGCCAGTGAGGGATGGAGTCGCTGGCCGTGCGCTGGCTGTTCCCGGGCAGGGTGATCACGATCGAGACGACGTGCCTCGATTGCGGGGAGCCGATTCGGGTCAAGGTGAAGGACGATGAAGTCCTCGAGATCGACCCCGACTCCGCGGTGGGCTACATGCTGTCGCCGTTCGTCCAATGGAGGGAGGGGTCGGGGGCGTTCAACTGAAGCCTCATGAACCTCTTCCGGTCGGAAGAGCACGTGAAACGATGGCCCTTGTACCTTCGGGCCGCCGAGGACTACATCATGCCGGTCGCCGATTGGGCCAGGGTCTTCTCGGGACCGATGTTCAGCCGACGGCTTGATCCCGACTACCTCGACAACGTCGAGGACTACCTCACCGAGTACCACGACGACCTCCACGCACTCGGCAAGACCAGTCCGCTCTGGCAGTACCCCCTCATCGAGCAGATGGACACGGTCCATCTCTCGCGCTACCGGGTCGTCGGGAACTACTCCCGGTTCGATGATCCGGTCCTCAACGAACTGAAGGACGCCCGGAACAGGATCGTCGCCGGCTTGGAGTCCGAGGCGCCGCATCGAGAGAACCACCTCGTGTGGGCGGCACCGGGTTCGGGAAAGACCTACCTGGTGCAGGAGATCGCCCGGATCCACGGCGAGCGGTGCCACTACGTCGAGATCAACCTGGCCAAGCACGACGCAGCCTCCTTGCGGGAAGAACTGGTCGGCCTCGTCGGCCGGGACCGCCCGATCCTGTGCCTGGTGGACGAAGTCGACGCCCACGCAGGGGCGGAGTGGCCGTACGAGGTGCTCATGCCGCACCTGGATGTGACCGTCGAAGGACGAGCGCACGTCGTGTTCGTGCTGGCAGGAAGCTCCGGGTTCAGCCTCGAGGGCATGAAGCAGCGCATCGCCACCCGGCCGAAGGGCTCCGACGTGCTCAGCCGAGTTCCGAGCGAGAACCAGTTCGTCATTCCCCCGATGAGCTTCGGTGATCGGGTTCTCATCGTCATCGCCCAGATGCTCAGGGCAGGAACCGAGTTGGGTTACGAGATCCGAGCCATCGAGAAGCTCGGCCTCTACTACGCGGCGGTGAAGTCGGAGCTGGCCAACGCCCGTCAACTCCAGGAGTTCGCGGCGAGGGCAGTCGCTCGGATTCCACGAGGCGACGACCGGGTGAAGTACGACCAGCTGTTCACGCCGGGCGACCCCGAGAACAAGCGCTTCTGGTTGGACGTGTCGACCGTCGCTCGCGATCTCGTCAACGCCTACGTGCGGATCGAGGGAGCCGACTGAGGCGTCGCCCGGTGGAAAAAGGACGCCGGATCAGGGGCGCCCGGTAACTCGCCGAACCTAGCCTTCGGGTTTCCAGGAGGTATGGGTATGCAGCGGTACGGTTCCTTCATCGAATCGGAGGAGGATCTCGCCCTCCTTCGCCTCATCCGGGAGTACGTCGATCACGAGATCATGCCCGTGCGGGGTCGCCTCGATCACGATCCGCAGGCCTTCGAGGAGGTGTACGGCGGTCTCGTGGCATTGGGCCTCCAGAAGCGTGGCTTCTCGACGTCGTACGGCGGGTTGGCGATCCGGTCGGCCACCACCGTCTGTGCGATCACCGAGGAGGTCTCCCGGGGCGACAGTGGGGTGAGCCTTCACGCCCTCATCGTGCCGTGGTGCATGGCCGCCGCCATGGGTGCCCGTAACCAGGTGCTCATGGACGAGTTCATCCCGATGTTCTGTGAGGACGAGATCAGGTCCGGGTGCCTGGCCATCACCGAGCCCGCCGGGGGAGCGAACGTCGAGGACGCCGGCGAGCACGGCATGACGATACGTACGACCGCCACGCTCGATGGCGACGAGTGGGTGATCAACGGCGAGAAGATGTGGCCGAGTGGGGCCGGCATCGCCGACGTGTACTGCGTCGTGTGTACGACCGACCCCAAGGCCGGGGAGGACGGCGTCGCCCTCATCTACGTCCCGAAGGGCGCGGAAGGTCTGTCGTTCGGGGAACCCGAGAAGAAGATGGGCATGCGGGCCACTGATGTCAACGCCGCCATCTACTTCGACAACGTCCGTGTCCCCAAGGAGTACCGGGCCGGGGGACCGGGGGTCGACTGGAAGCTGTTCCGCAGCAACGTGGCGTGGGGCAGGCTCACCAGCGCCCCCATGAGCCTCGGCAACGCCCAGGCGGCGCTCGAGACCGTCATCGACTACACCGCCAACCGGTTCTACGGCGGCAAGTCTGTCCGCAACCACTCGCTGCAGGCGGCGATGATCGCCGAGATGGCCATCGCCATCGAAGCCGCCCGAGCCCACTACATGTCGGTCGCCATGATGTTCAACGACCGGGGCCGGTTCGGCAGCCCGGGAGACGACTTCCTCCTGGCCCGGGCCAGCGCGGCGAAGGTGCACGCCTGCGAGGTGACCGAGATGGTGTGCAACCGGGCGATGGAACTCATGGGCTCATACGGGTACTCGGCCGACTACCCGATCGAGAAGTACCTGCGGGACAGCAAGATCATCGCCATTTGGCTCGGTGGCCCCCAACTCGCCAAGCTCGACGTGGCCAACAGCTACTACCCCTACTACGGCTAGGTGGGTCGGCGGCTGCTCATCCGGCAGAGGCCGGTTGGCGCCGGACCCACAGCGCCAGTCCGATGTAGGCGACACCCGTGAGGAACTGTCCTCCGTCGTCCGGGAAGGTGCCTCCGGCGAGGGCGATCAGGAGGAAGAGGCCAACCCATCGAAGGCGGTGCGACGCGGTCAGCATCGTTGCTGCGGCAAGCAGCAACCCCACGGCGCCGGCCATCCCGCCCAGTGAGTAGAGGTCCCCGCCGATCGCCAGGTCCAGGAGGTCTTCGAGGAGGTTCCCCGTCGCCTCGACCACGATTCCCGCCGCGGCCACGAGCAGGAACGGGGCGCCGCGCCGAAGGGGGGAGGACCTCCACAGTGACAGCAGACCTGCTGCCGAGCAGGCCAAGGCCACCGAGGTGAGCACGACCGCCGCGTAGTCCAGGATCGTCTCGGGGTTGTAGTAGACGGGTTCTGCCAGTTCGAGGAACGCCCGCGCGACGGACAGCGACCCGGCGGCGACGAACCACCGGCTTGTTGGCGTGAGGGAGCGGGTCGGAGCGATTCGGGAGACCATAGCCCCTGCCGGCTGGTGGAGTCCGCGGCCGTCCGGGCCGTCCCTCTACACTGGCCGGCAGGGGCGGAGGCACCCGGCCCTGCCCGGGCGAGAGGATGGAGCCGCATGCGGCGAGCAGCGCTCATGGTGATCGGGGCGCTCCTCGTGGTCGCTGCCCCGGCGACGGCCCAGGTCCCGGTGCCGCCGGGCGACTTCTGCTTCGAGGTCGACCACTCGGGCCAGAACCCGTTCAATTCGCCGAGCGCGGCCATGCTCTTCTTCACGTTCCCCCCCGAGTTCGCCGGGACGTGGGCGGATGTCTCGCTGATGGGTCCAACCGGGGATGCCTTCGGTGCCGGTGAGGTGGGTCCCGACGGGCTGACGATCGTCGACGTGCCTCTCTTCTCGTACGGGGACCACGCCGTGACCGAGGGGATCCTCGACTCGGGCGGAGCGGATGTCATGATCGATGTGTCCGGCCTCGACTTCGTCGTCGATGCCTCCGAACCGTCGTGCAACCCCGGCGATCTTGCCCTCGTCGCGCCAGCGACGACGATCCCGGAGGTCGTGGCGACGACGACCACGTCGGCGCCGGCCGCGGCGGAGACGACCACCACTACCGAGGCCCGGGTGGCCGTCGCCTCCACCGAGGGCACCTCGGAGGTCACAACGACCACCATGTCGACCACCTCGCCCGAGGCCGACGTCTCCGGCGGATTCCCCTGGCTCCCGGTCGGTGCTGGGATCATCATCCTGGCCGGCGGGTACATCGTCTACCGCGGGAGCAAGGACCCGTGTGAGGATGAGCTGGCCGCGTGGCTCGCCGCCCAAGCGGCCTGTGACGCAGCGCGTGCTGCAGCGGACGCGGCCCAAGCGGCCTGTGACGCCGCCAACGATAAGGTGGGCGACCTCGAGCGCCGAAGGGCCGCCGTGTGCGAGGAGTGGCCGCCTGCCTGCTGGGGCTCCGACGACGGCGGGTGGATCGAGAACGCCGGTGACCCGAGTTCCCGCATCACCCAGCGGGACCTCCACCTGCGAAGGATGGCCCTCGGGGGCGTGTGGGACGAGTACCAGTCCGGCAACATGACCGCCCAGGAAGTCGAGGAGGCGTGGAAGAACGCCGACACCCCGGAGTTCCGCCAGGAGATGCGGTCGAAGGACGCGGCAGCCAAGGGGAAGCTGCAGGAGATCGACGGTGCCTTGGCCGACGCTCGGGCCGACGCCGCAGAAGCCTGCCGCCGCGCGGCCGACGCCACACGTGAGGCCGACGCGGCGTGCGCCAAGGCCGCAGCAGCCAAGGCCGCGTACGACGCCTGCATGGGTGCGGCCGCCGCCACTCCACCACCTCCCCCGACATCCACCGGGGGAGGGGAGGACCCCGGTGGGGAGCCACCACCCCCGACGAGCCCCGGTGGCACCGCACCGCCGCCCCAACCGCCCACGTCCCACGGTGAGGAGGAGGATCCCGAGCCTGCCTGCTGCCCGGAAGGCGTGTGGGCCGGGTACGGGTGGACGACGGGCGGCATCATCGGCTTCGGGGTCGAATCGACGATCGCGCACTTCATCTGCCTGTGCGACACCTCCAAGGCCATCACACTGGCCAGCCGATCCCTGAGGGCGGGCCTCGCACTGGGCGGGGAGACCTCGTTCTTCCTCGCCCTCATGTGGGGCGTGCCCCACACGTTGGGCGTGCCGATCGTATGGGCCGACAAGAGCGCGGCCGGCTGGGACGGCGACCTCAGCCTGGGACCGTCGATCTCGAAGGGCATCAAGAGCGTGGTCAAGGACGTGGGGACCGGCGCCGGATGGGACTACCTCAAGTGGGCGGCGAAGAACAACGTTCCGTGGTCGAACCTCGATCCTCGGCGCGTCAAGGAACTGGCACCGAGCGCCACCGGGGTCGCCGTCGGCGCCCTCAAGGACCAGGTCGTCGGCCAGCAGATGGATCCCCAACTCATCGTGGTCCCGTTCGGAGCCGGCGTGCAGGTCGGTGTGTGGCGCAAGTGGTGTGAGTCGGTGAGGGTCGGTGAGTACGAATCGTGTGGATGCGTGCCCGTGAGCTGGCCGTGAGGAGGGCGACATGGAGAATGGGATCGATGAAGTGGCGGAGGGCGTTCACGTCGTCGTTGGTGTCCACACCAACTTCGTGCTCATCGAGGACGGCGACGAGGTCACGTACGTGGACAGCGGTTGGCCCCGGGATCGGGCCCGGGTCGAGTGGGCCATCGACCGGATTGGCCGCTCGTTCGCAGACGTACGGTCGCTGGTCCTCACCCATGCCCACGCCGACCACCTCGGCAACGCCGTGTGGATGCAGACGGAACACGGCGTCGGTGTCTCGTGCCACGACGCGGACTCCCGGCTGGCCCGGGGCGAGATCAAACAAGGCGTCTCGCTCAAGGACTTGTGGAGGGCGTGGCGGCCGGCCGTGTTCAGGTTCGCAGTCGACGCCATTGCCCGAGGCGGGCTTCGGCCACAGCACCTGACCGAGTTCGATGTCTTCGGCGACGGCGACGTACTCGACGTCCCTGGCTCGCCTCGGGCCATCCACACACCCGGGCACACAGACGGGCATTCGAGCTTCCACCTGGCGAGCAAGGGGGTACTCATCACCGGGGACGCCCTGGTGATGCACGACTTCTGGGACCCCGGGTATGCGGGTCCGTGCCTTCTCCCGGGCCCGTTCAACGGGGACCCGGCCCGGGCCCTTCGCTCCCTCGACCGCTTGGAGGATATCGAGGCCGAGGTCGTCGTCACCGGCCACGGTCCTGTCTTCCGCGGCCGCCCGGCCGACGCGGTGGCGGTCGCTCGCCGACGCGGCGTCTAGCGCTCGAACCGGACGGCATCCCCAGTGAATCCGTCGACGTCAGCTGCGGCCATCCCTGGGAACGCCTCGAACAGCAGGACCCGGTCGTCGACGAGCTCGACGAGGATCGTCCCCGCGATGCGGGAGCCGGGACGGGCCTCGATGCCCTTGACGAGTTCCACGCGATTCCATCGTTCGTCACCCACCCAGTAGTCCCGATCGACGAGTTCGTAGCGGACCACCCCATCACCGGCCCCCACGGTGGACGGGTCGGGGGCGTTGCCGAGCACGGCCAGTTGCTCGGAGCGGCCGGCGAACGTCCCGATCGAGACGATGACCGTGGTGTGGTCGATGTGGTCGTACGCGAAGGAAAGGTGCCCGGCCCAGTACCGCTCCGGGTCCGAACCGCCGTACCCGCCGGTGCCCTCCTCGAACCAGTTGCCGACGAGCTTGCCGTCGATGTCCCACGCGAACGTGCCTGCGTACGGTGGCCCGTCGCGAAGGCTGAGTTCCTCCATGCGGAGGCGGATCGGTTCGTCGAAGTAGGCGAACGGGTCCGGGGTGTGGACCTTCCAGGGCTCGGCTTCGTACGTCGCCTCGTCGATGAGGCCTTCGATCCGGACCGACTCGTCGACGACGGTCAGGTCGAGGTTGGCCGTGAAGCGCCCCATGTGGGCGCCTGCCACAACCGGGACGGCGACGGTGGCGTGGGCCCCCCGCTCGGGAGCCACAGCCAGGAGTGCCTCGTCGAGTTCATCGATGTGGATGAGGATCGTGGCGATGCCGCATCCGTGGTCGATGACGAGCCGGTAGTCATCGATGGGAGGGGCGTCGTCGGAGACGACGTTTCCGAAGTGCTGAATGCTCGTCACCACGCCGTCGGCCGGTGCGAACACGTCGATCCAACGGTCCGGGTCGACGAAGTTCTGGAAGTACACGTGGTCGACCGGCGTGACGTGTGAGTCGACCATGAGCCCAAGTGGCGTGATGTACTCGATGGCGTCGAGGTCGACGAGCGAGTATCGGAATGGTGCGGGGGAGTCACACCCCGGTGGCTCTTCCTCTGCCGACGGGTCGGTGGCCGGAACGAACGGTGGCGCCGTCGACGTTGGCGTCGGTGGCGGACCGGTTGTTGCCGCCGGGACGGGGGTGCCGCAGGCAACGAGGAGCCCGATGAGGAGCGCCAACGGTCTGGATGGCTGCATACGACCGTGATCGACACCTTGGTCGCCGGTACTGAGGGAAACGTCCTTCTTGCTCAACGACTCCGGAGACGAGACCGCAGCACCGCCGCTGTCTGCCTACGCCGGGGAGCGGGCCGTCAGCAGTCCGTAATGACCGTCGTAGCGGTGATACGCCACCGACGGCTCGTTGGTGTCCTCGTCGATGAAGAAGACGAACTCCCCACCGGAGGTGTCGAGCATCTCTATGGCCTTGTCCAGGTCGATGACCGGAGCCGGCTGGGGATCGACGAAGCCCACCGACGTGGCCTGCGTGGCTGGGGTGTCGGGCTTCCCGTTGGCGTAGCGGAGGACGAGTTCGTTGCCGTTGTTGCGGTGGTACAGGAGGGCCCCGGAGCCGGACTCGAGGTCGGTGAAGACATAGAAGTCGTAGTCGAGCATCGACATGTCGAAGGCCGCCTCGTCGGCCGTGGCCTCGGTCGTCCCAATCGCCTTGCGGCGGATGAGTTCGCGTTCCTCGGCGGGGCGGGGGAAGTAGGCCGGCCGGGACGTGGGGGCATCGCCGCGATGCCAGGCGTCGTCACCGTTCGTGTCCCGCCGACCGGAGACGTACCGGTCAGAGATCCTGCGCAGTTTGCGAGTCGCCCGTTCGAGCATGAGGTCAGCCGCTTCGCGGATCGTCCCGGCTTCGATACGTGTCCGCACGACATGACCGTCGGCGATGTCGATGTTCGCCTGCACGATCGCCGGGTTGGCGACATGGGCCGCGTCCTGGACCGTCAGCTTGAGGCGGACCTTCGTGATCGGTCGGGGAGCGACCTTGGTCAGTTGCGCGAGCTTCTCCTCGGCGTACTCCCGATCATCGGCGGGGACACGTCCCCTGGTCAGCGTGATCACATCGAACGTGGTCTCCACGCAAGCTCCTTTCGTGGGCCGACTACTCGATCCGAGTCTACGTGCCTCCGGTCCGTGAGGGTCCGCCGTATCCTCCCGGCATGACCCATTCGCGCCTGCGCACCGACGAACTCGCCGCCCGTGACCGCTACAAGCTCCTCACCGGCCTCGTCGTGCCGCGCCCGATTGCGTGGGTGGGAACGCTGGGAGAAGACGGCGTACCCAACCTCGCTCCGTTCTCCTTCTTCAACGTGGCGGCGACCAGCCCGCCCACCCTGATGATCGGCCCGGGTGCCACGAAGGACACGCTGGCCAACATCAGAGCGACCGGGGAGTTCACGGTGTCGGTGGTTTCGATGGAGAACGCCGAGGCAATGAACGCCAGCTCGGCGACGTTGGCTCGGAATGAGGACGAGTTCGTCCATGCCGGCCTGACCCGGGCCTCGAGCGACCTCATCGCCGCTCCGTGGGTGGCCGAGTCCCCGGCCGCCATGGAGTGCACCCTTCACTCGATCACCGACTTCGAGAGCGGATCGATGGTGCTCGGCACCGTCGTCGTGTTCCACGTGAGGGAGGATCTCCTCGACGGGACGCGGATCGACCAGGACGGCCTCGACCCGGTGGGACGACTCGCGGGGTATGGCTATGCCACGACCCGGGAGCAGTTCGAGCTGGTCCGCCCCGACTGACCCGGCGAGCAACGCCGGTAGGTGTAGGTTGACACTCATGGATCCCCGCATCGCCGTCTTCCTCGACTACGAGAACCTCGCCATCTCCGCTCGCCAGGACCTCGGGGTGGTGTTCGACTACGCCCCGGTGGCAGACGCGATCGCCAGCCGGGGCCGCGTCGTCGTGCGCCGCGCCTACGCCGACTGGAACCTGTTCGAGGAGGACCGCAAACACCTCACCCGTCATCACATGGAGCTCATCGAGATCCCCCAGCGGATGGGACGACGCAAGAACGCCGCCGACATCAAGTTGTCGGTCGACGCCGTGGAACTCGCCCTCGATCGTGACTACATCGACACCTTCGTGCTCGGTACCGGCGACTCGGACTTCTCGCCGCTCGTCCACAAGCTCAGGGAGTTCGACAAGCGGGTCATCGGGTTCGGCGTCGAGAAGACGACCTCGAACCTGCTTCCCCCGGCCTGCGATGAGTTTCTCTTCTACGAGAGGCTGGGTGGGTTGGAACCCGTCGAGCCCGCCGAGGAGGCCGACTCGCCGCTGCTCGCGCTGGAGAAGCTCGTCATGCGGACCCTGTCGGGCATGCAGACGAGTGGGGACACCTCCGTCCTCGCGTCGCAGCTCAAGCGCACGTTGCTGCGCAAGGACTCGACCTTCAGCGAGGCCGAGTACGGGTTCCGGAGCTTCGGGGAGTTGCTCCACCACCTCCAGAACCGAGGGGTGCTCGTGACGAGCGCCGGCCCGGCCGTCGGGGATCCCGAGATCTCGGTGGCGGAGGGCGGAGGAGAGGAGGAGGCCTTCCGGCTCCTCGTCGAGGTGGTCACCGCCGAGGCCAAGCGGGGCCCCGTGCAGCTCTCCGGACTCAAGAACAAGCTGCGGGCCAAGGAGAAGAACTTCAGCGAGAAGACCTACGGCTTCGGGGGCTTCCTCCAGTTCGCCAAGGCGGCCTCGACCCGCGGGCTGCTCACCCTCACGTGGAACGAGGAGCTGGGCGACTACGTGGTGGAGCCTGCCTGAACCCGCATGCCTTGAGGGCCGGGGGATGTCCGTGGCGAGGCGGGCCGCTGGCCAATAGGATCCACTGATGGCGAACGCTCGGGCCACTGGCCCGCTTGGGAGATTGGACCTGCGGTGGGTGCTCCTGGCAGGTCCGCCGGTTCTTGCCACCCACGGTGTGCTGGTGCTGGCGGCGCAGGGCGGGGAACCGTGGCAGTGGCTCGTCGTCATCGGGTTCGGTCTGTCTGGTCTCCTTCGCACTGGGCGCTTCCGCCACTCCCGGCGCTGGGGGTACGGCCAGGGCGTTGCGACGGTCGTCGCGTCCATGGCCCTCGTGTGGTCCACCGGTGGTGCCGAGTCGCGCTTCTCGGTCTGGTTGATCGCATCGGCGGCGGTCATCCCGGTGTTCGTGGGCATCGCCCCCGGGGTCATCGTGGGGGTCGCCCTGGCGGGCTTCTACGGGACGTTCGCCCTGACTGATGGTGTGCCCCTGGACTGGGTCCTGTACTTCGAGAGGATGGCCCTCCTCATCGGTGCCGCGGCAGCGGCCGTCGTCTTCAAGGCCACCAGGAGAAGTGCGGTCGTTTCCGATCGACGACTGGCACAGCTGTTCCTGGCCTGCCCGGCCGCCCTGTTCGCCGTCGATGGCAACGGGACGATCATGGTCGCCAACGACAAGGCGGAGCAGATGTTCGGCTACCGCGCAGCGGAACTCGTGGGGAGGCCCCTGGAGGTGCTCGTACCGGAGCGGTACAGGAAAGCCCATCGCGTCCACTTGGCGGCGTTCGCGGCGGGCCCGGTCGGGCGGAGGCGGATGTCGGAGCGGCCGGTCCTGCTGGGCCTCCGGAGTGACGGCACCGAGTTCCCGGTCGAGATCGGCATCGCCAAGGCGGATGACGGACTGCTGTCGGCCACCGTGAGCGACATGACCGATTGGGAGGTCGCACAGCGGCAGCTGCGGGAGCATGGGGAAGCCCTCCAACGCCTCATGCTCTCGAAGGACCGGCTCATCGCCTCGGTTGCCCACGAGATCCGGACTCCACTGACGGAGGTGCTCGGGTTCCTCGAGGCGATCCGGGGCGGGGCAGTGGTTTCGCCCGACGAGATCCCCGAGTTCGTTGACAGGATCGTTCGCCGGGCGACGGATCTCGGCCACATCGTTGATGACCTCCTCGTGGCCGCCCGGGCGGAACTCGGCGATCCCGTCATCGTGCTGGCTTCAATGGATGTGGCCTCGGAGGTCAAGGCCGCACTCGTGGGCGCCGGCTGGGGTCAGGTCCCGGTCATGCAGTCCCATCCCGGGATCATGTGCCTGGGTGACGCTCGCCGATTCCGGCAGGTCGTCAGGGGACTGGTCTCCAACGCCGTGCGTCACGGCGGCCCGGAGGTTGGAGTCGAGGTTTCGACCCTCGATGACAGCGTCCTGGTGGCGGTGTCGGACAACGGTCCCGGTCTGCCCGAAGGAGCGGAGGGCCGGGTGTTCGAACGCTACGAGTCGGTCAACCCCCAACCGGGTCTCACGGAGCCGTTGGGGATCGGGCTGGGAGTGTGTCGGGACCTCACGGTCCTCATGGGCGGCCAGCTCGCCTATCGACGTACCCGCGGGACCACCACGTTCACGATCTCACTGCCCGCCGCGGGCTGACCGGACTCGCCCCCGCCCCGCGTAGACGTTGAACCGATCCGCCGACGCGAACCCGACGAGGGTGAGGCCGTGCTCGGCGGCCATCCTCACCGCCAGGCTCGAAGGAGGGCCGAGGGCCACGAGGGCCGGGACCCCGGCGAGGAGGACCTTCTGGACGAGCTCGAACGAAGCCCGGGCCGACGTCACCGCGATGAGGTCTTTGGTGGGTGTCCCCTCGCGCAGCGCGGCACCGATCGCCTTCTGAAGGGCGAAGTGGCGACCGACGTCCTCCCGGGCGATGATCGGGTGTCCCCCGTGGTCGGCGAGGACTGCGCCGTGGCTGCCGCCGGTCTGCGAGAACAGCCGTTGCCCGCGGGAGAGGACCCCGGGGAGCGCGTGGATGAGCGCCCGATCGAGCAGCGGCCCGTGTGGATCGAGGGGGGAGACGTGGGAGCCGAGGACGTCGACGGCAGTCGTGCCGCACACGCCGCAGGCGGATGACGTGATGCCGAACCGGTCCGCCCCCCGTGGGTCGAACACCCGGGACGGCGTGAGGGTGGCAACGACCACGTTGGCCCGGTTACGGCCGATACCCGCCTCGCGGATCTCGACGAGGTCGCCCACCGATTCGATGATCCGTTCCCCGTGGAGGAACCCGACGGCGAGGTCGAGGTCGTCGCCGGGGGTGCGCATGACGACCGCCAGCGTCGATGGGGGATCGCCCGGGTAGCGGTACTGGATCTCGAGGGGTTCCTCGACGGCGACGAGGTCGTCCGCCTCGGTCGGGGCAGGCTTGAAACGGTGGACCTTCACGGGGAACGTGCGCACGGGATCCGGCCGGGATGACATCCCGCGACGGTAGCGCCGGTTACTCGTTGCGGATGGCGAGCGCGATGAGTCCGACGGCGGCCGGGAGGACGAACCCGGCCTCGGCCGAGATGAGGGTGGCGGCGATCACGCCGACGAGCACGAGGAGGCGGGCAACGAACTGGTCGGCCCCCGACGGGGGAGGACCGCCGCGGTCGGTCTCGACCGTAGGGGGGTTCTTGGGGGCGATACCGAACCCGATGGCGGCCCCGACCACGAGCGCCACCGGTGCGGCAGAGTCGAGTTCGCCCATCGAGAACCCACCGGAGAGGGCCATGATCCCCGTCGAAGCCGCCGCCAGTCCCAGTCCCCACAGCCGCCCGGCCCGGGCCCGTCCCAGGGCGCCGAGCCGGGCAAGGGCAACGGCCATCACGATGGCCACGGACCATCCGGCGGGGGTGCGAGCGAGCCACACGGAGATGGCGACCATGACAGCGAGATCGGTGGCGAGAGGCCGCCTCCCCGTGGACCCGAGGCTGACCCGGGCCAGGAGCAGGAGGACGCCCACGGCCAGGAAGGACGGTGCGCCGAACACGGCCGCCCCCAACGGGGCGAGGACCGCCGCGAAGAGGGCGGGCCGGTCGAAGTCGTGGTGAAGTTCCTGGGTGGTGGCCCACGCCAAGAAGGACGAACCCGCCCAGACGAGGCCGGTGATGGCCCCGATCTGCCACTCTCCGTCGCCCACCCATCCGAAGGCGATGCCGGCCAATCCGGCGGCGACGGCCACGTTGAGGGCGCGGCGAACCGACGGGTACGACGGGTCGACGGCACGCCCCACGTGGGTCCGGAAACGTGTCACGGTCGATGCACGAGGAGTTGGGTTTGCAGGACGTGGCCGAACGGCCCGTCGGCGTCGAAGCCCCGGGCGTGCACGAGCCCCACCCCGTGGTCCTGGGGATCGGCCTCGGCGTGCATCCCCACCCACTCGCCGCGGGGTGCCCGGGAGAACGCCACGGTGAGGTCGGGGTTGACCCACATGTACCGCTCGACGTCGAGGGCCGTGGAGAGACCGTTGGCGAGGTCGGCGATCGCCACGAACGCGGTGAGGGGGCTGGGGGGAGTGCCCTCCACGACCTCAACGAGCAGCCGGAACCACGCCGCCCCGGGCCCGAGGTTCTCCCACCCCTGGTCGATGGATCGCCGCTCCGTTCCGTGGCGATGGAACCTGGGGATCGACGTGTCTGCCCAGTCGCCGGTTCCGGGGTCGGTGACCGGTGGGTGCTCGTGCGGTGGGGTCGGGACCGTGAACGGCGACCGGCTGACATCGCCCAGCGCCACGTCCTCCGTGCGGATCATCTGGGCTTGGGCGGTGGCGACCGGGTCGTCGCTGTCGAGGAGCAGGAGGTCGGCCTCCACCACGGCCACCCTCCGCCCGACCCGCACCACACGCGTGCGAGTGCGCAGTGGGGCGATCGGCACGGGTCGCAGGAGTGATGCGGTCAGCCTGGTCATCTGCATCGATACGGGCAGCTCGATCGACTGGATGACGTGGGCGAGGAGGGCCGATGGCGGACCCCCGTGTTGGTCGGTGGTGTTCCATCCGGTCCTCGTGTACTCCGACGACTCGAAGGCGTCCTCACCCACCCTCCGGTAGAGCCAGCTCACTTGAAGACCTGTTGGCGGTAGTACCGCAGTTCCTCGATGGACTCCCGTATGTCGACAAGTGCCCGGTGGCCGCCGCCCTTCTCGGGGGACCCTTCGAGCGAGTCGGGGTACCACCGACGCGCCAGCTCCTTCACCGTCGACACGTCCACGAGGCGGTAGTGGAGGTGGTCGGCGATGGCGGGCATGGAGCGGACGAGGAAGGACCGATCGGCGTGGATCGAGTTGCCGGCCAGGATGCCGACCTTCGGCTCGGGGATGTGCTCCCGGATGAACGAAAGCACGGTCTCTTCTGCATCGGCCAGGGACACCGTGCTGTCGCGGACCGCCTTGGTGAGCCCGGACTTGCGATGCATCTTGGAGACGACGCCGTCCATGAGCGCCAGCTCCTCGTCGGTGGCCGCGATGACGATGTCCGGTCCTTCGATGACCTCGGCCAGGTCGCCATCGGTGATGATCACCGCGATCTCGATGATCGTGTGAACGTTCGGGTCCAGGCCGGTCATTTCCAGGTCGAGCCAGACGAGGGGCTGCTGAAGGTCGGTCATGGGGTCGAGGGTACCGGCTGCCAGCCCCCAGCTCGGCGGTCGCTCAGGCCTCCGCCGCCATGCGGAGCAGGACGGTGTGGAGGATGCCGCCGTTGCGGTAGTACTGCACTTCGACGGGTGTGTCCAGGCGGCACGTCGTGTCGAAGGAGATCGTGCTGCCATCGGTGCGACGAGCCGTGACCCGGATGAGCTGTCGGGGCCGAACCGCATCGTTGATGGCGATGTCGAACGTCTCGGTTCCGTCGAGCGTCAGTGAGTCGGCGTCGTCGCCGTGGGCGAACGTCAGCGGCAGGACCCCCATCCCGATGAGGTTCGACCGGTGGATGCGCTCGAAGCTGGTGGCGATCACGGCCCGCACCCCGAGCAAGTACGTCCCCTTGGCGGCCCAGTCGCGCGAGGAACCCATCCCGTAGTCGTGGCCTGCCAGAACGACGAGCGGGATGCCCGCCCCCTTGTAGGAGAGGCTGGCCTCGTGGATCGAGGTGACCTGGCCGGTCGTGAAGTCGGTCGTCCAGCCGCCTTCGGTGCCCGGGGCGAGTTCGTTGCGGACCCGGATGTTGGCGAACGTCCCGCGGGTCATGACCCGGTCGTTGCCACGACGAGACCCGTACGAGTTGAAGTCCTTGCGTTGAACACCCTGGTCGAGCAGGAACCGTCCGGCAGGGGAGTCGACGGCGATGGAGCCGGCTGGGCTGATGTGGTCGGTCGTGACGGAGTCGCCCAGCTTGGCGAGGACGCGAGCCCCCGTGATGGGGGAAATGGGCGCCACGTCGGGGGAGAGATCGTCGAAGAAGGGTGGCTCCTGCACGTAGGTGCTGGCTTCGTCCCATTCGTAGAGAGCGCCCGTCGAGGAGGCGATGGCCCGCCAGTCGTCGGATCCCTCGAAGACGTTGCCGTACTCGTGCACGAACTGGGAGGTTCGGACGGAGGCAGTCACCACGTCCTCGATCTCGGTCGCCGACGGCCAGATGTCCGAGAGCATGACCGGTTCGCCGTCGGGATCGGTGCCGACCGGGTCGGACTCGAAGTCGATGTCGACGGTCCCTGCCAGCGCGTAGGCGACGACGAGGGGCGGTGATGCGAGGTAGTTCGCCCTGACGTGGGGGCTGATGCGCCCTTCGAAGTTGCGGTTGCCGGACAGCACCGACGTGACGACGAGGTCCCCGTCCTCCACCGCGGCTGCGATTTCGGTGGGGAGGGGCCCGGAGTTGCCGATGCAGGTTGTGCAGCCGTAGCCGACCGTGTGGAAGCCGAGGTCGGCGAGGGCGCCGGTGAGACCGGCCTCGTCGAGATAGTCGGTGACCACCTTGGAACCGGGGGCGAGGGACGTCTTGACCCACGGCTTGCGGGTGAGGCCCCGAGCCGAGGCGTTGCGGGCGAGGAGACCGGCCCCGATCATCACCGAGGGGTTGGAGGTGTTCGTGCACGACGTGATGGCGGCGATGACGACGTCGCCGTCGCTGAGCTCGAAGTGGTCCCCGTTCTGTGTGACGGGGACCGCGGCGGGGGTGGGCCGCCCGAAGGTCGTCTTCAGGTCGCGGTGCCAGGTGGGTCGCATGGCGGTGAGGTCGATCCGATCCTGGGGGCGCTTGGGGCCCGCCAACGACGGGACGATCGATCCCAGGTCGAGATCGAGGCTGGACGAGTAGGTGGGGTCGACGGTGTCGTCCCGCCACAGCCCCTGCTCGCGGTAGTACCACTCGATGGCCTCGATGAGTCGTTCGTCGCGCCCGGTGTGTCGGAGGTAGCGCGTCGTCTGGTCATCGACCGGGAAGAACCCGACCGTGGCCCCGTACTCGGGCGCCATGTTGGCGATCGTGGCGCGGTTGGCGAGGGGCATGGCCGCCAGTCCCGGCCCGTGGAACTCGACGAACTTGCCGACGACGCCATGGGCGCGCAGCATCTCGGTGACGCGCAGCACCGCATCGGTGGCGGTCGCCCCATCCGGGAGGCGCCCGGTGAGCCGGAAACCGACGACCTCGGGGACGAGCATGTAGATGGGCTGGCCGACCATCACGGCCTCTGCCTCGATCCCTCCCACGCCCCACCCGACCACACCCAGGCCGTTGATCATCGTCGTGTGGGAGTCGGTACCGACGAGCGAGTCGGGGTAGAGGTTGGTTCCGTCGTCCCACACGACCTTGGCCAGGTACTCCAGGTTCACCTGGTGGACGATGCCGGTCGCCGGGGGAACAACCCGGAAGTTGTCGAATGCCTGCTGTCCCCATTTCAGGAACTCGTAGCGTTCCCGGTTGCGTTCGAACTCGAGCCGGGAGTTGATCTTGAGGGCGAGATCGGACCCGAATGCGTCGACCTGGACCGAGTGGTCGATGACGAGGTCGCACGGCACCAGCGGGTTGACCTTCTGGGCAGTCCGCTCGTCGCCGGTCATGCGGACGACGGCCGAACGCATCGCCGCAAGGTCGACGACGGCCGGGACCCCGGTGAAGTCCTGGAGGACGACGCGGCCCGGCATGAACGGGGTCTCCACCTCGCCCACGGCGCGGGCGTCGTACGAGCCGAGGACACCGATGTGGTCGGCGGTGAAGGCCACGCCGTCCTGGTTGCGGATGACGGACTCGAGCAAGACCCGGATCGAGTACGGGATCGAGGCGAGGCGGGCGGGGTCCTGATGGACGTCGAGTCGATGGATGATGCGATCACCGAGGGGCGTGCTGACCAACATGTCGGCCTCCAGTCGAAACAATGAGCGTTCCTTGTGTCAAGCGTAGGGCCAGCGCCGCCCCGAACGGGGGGCGCCCCGGGCAACAACGATCGGAACCGGGCCAGGTGGTAGGAATCGCCGAAGTTGCCGGGCTAGCGCGCCTTGGTCGTGAACTCGACCCGGGTGACACAGGCGTCGACGTGGCCGTGGGGGATCACCCTGGGGCGCATGTCGGGTTCGAGGACGTCGAGGATGCCCGACACGATGCCCTGGTCGAGCGAGCATATGACCGAGGGATGCGAGAGGGCCATCTCCCCGAAGGGGCACTGGCTCGTGAGCAGTTGATCCTCGGCGTCGGGGTCGGCCCCGACGTCGAAGCCGGCCTTGCTCATGGCGCGGGCGAGCGCCGTGACCGCCTCGAAGTAGCCCTCGGCATCGGCCGGGCCCAGCTCGCCAGCAAGTTCGCGGCCGTACGAGCGGCCGACGGCGGTGGCGCGGGCGGGGATGTCGGCCGTCTGGCCGAGGTCACCGACGAGGCGCAGGAGGAGTTCGAGTAGGACGTTGCCGCGCCGTCCCGGGAACCGGAGATCGATCTGCTTGTTGGTGGCCGCGTAGCTCTTGGCGGGACGTCCCGCCCCGGATTCCCGACCCTTGCCTGCGCGGCGCGTCTCCACTTCGAGGTAGCCGTCGGCCTTCAGCTTGTCGAGGTGATGACGGGCGACGTTGGGATGAATCCCGAACATGTCAGCGACTTCGGAGGCCGTGAGCGGATGGTCGGACTCGCGGATGGTGACGTAGATACCCCGGCGGGTGGCGTCGCCCAGCGAGGCCGTGAGATCGGCGACTTGTCGGTCGAAGGCCTTGGTGTCCATGATGGGTTCCTCGGGCCTCTCACTATAGTTTCGGCCCTCTCGCAACCTCCGTGGAGGCCGCCCGCATGTCCGAACCAGCCGCAATCGAGGCCGCCCTCGCCGACGTCGTCTACCCGTTGCTCGGGCGAACCATCGGTGAGCTCGGACTGGTCGAGGGGGTGGAGACCGGTCGCCTCGGCTCGGCCACCGTCCACCTCGGCGTGCCGTTCGCCGGGCACCCGACCGACGACGTCATGCAGGAGGCGATCCGCGACGCCCTCGCCGCAGTCGGCGGGGTCCGGTCCGTCAAGGTCGAGGTGCGACAGATGTCCGACGACGAGCAGGCGGCACTCATGGGCCCCCTCGTCGCCGGCGTCCCGGGTGTCGTGGCTCCCGGCAGCCAGACCCGAGTCATCTCGGTGGCGTCCGGCAAGGGTGGTGTTGGCAAGTCCTCCATCACCTCGAACCTGGCGGTGGCCCTGGCGGCGCGGGGGCACACGGTGGGTGTGATGGACGCCGATGTGTGGGGGTTCAGCATCCCCGGCATGATGGGGGCTGGACCGTCCCCGGTCGTGATCGGGCAGTCGATCATCCCCCCGGTGGCCTTCGGCGTGAAGGTCATGTCGATGGACTTCTTCGTCGGCGACGACAAGGCCGTCATCTGGCGGGGGCCCATGCTCCACAAGGCGATGGAGCAGTTCCTCAACGACGTGTTCTGGGACGGCCCCGAGTTCCTCCTCATCGACACCCCCCCGGGGACGGGGGACGTGGCCATCTCGCTGTCCCAGTTCCTCCCCCGCGCCCAGATGCTGCTCGTGACGACGCCCCAGTCGACCGCCCAGAAGGTGGCGCGCCGGGCCGGGCTCATGGCCCGCGAGGTCGACCAGGAACTCATGGGAATCGTCGAGAACATGTCCTGGTTCACCGGTGACGACGGCACCCGCTACGAGCTCTTCGGGTCGGGGGGTGGCCAAGCCCTCGCCGAGGACCTCGGCGTGCCCCTCCTGGGGGCGATCCCCCTGCTCCCGGCGATGCGGGAGGGTGCCGACGTCGGCACCCCGATCAGGGCCCTCGATTCCTCCGGGGAGGTGGCTGAGGCGTTCGACAGGCTGGCCGCCGCCGTCGTGGATCGTCGCCCCCGCGTACGGACCCACCCGGACCTCGTCATCCGCTGAGGACCGGTCAGTCCTCGTCGTCGCCCACCGCCGATGGCTGGTCGGATCGGAGGAAGCTCTCGGCGACGTTCACGACGAAGCGCTCCCGGATGGCCTCCCGGCCGATGAGCACCTGGTACTGCATGTTCGTGCGGTCCGCCAGCGTGAACTCGGCGTCCCAGACCCGCTTGCCCAGACGCACCCGGGTCTCGATGACGTAGCGATCCTCTTCCCGGCCTCCGTCACCGGGGTTCCTGATGGTGCGTTCCTCGACAAGGGGCGCCTTGCGCCGGACCGGGTTGCCCTCGGCGTCGGCGGTGGTGAAGTGGACGTACTCGACGCCCTGGCGACGGCGGACGAGCAGGTCGGTGGCGTGGAGCGACGATGTGCGGGCGCCGGTGTCGATCTTGGCCACCATCGGGGGGAGATCCACGTCGAGGAGCTCGACGGTTTCCCTCCACCCGATCGAGATGGGTCGTGTTGTGCTCATGCACCGGTCAGGGTACGACGCCCCCGGAGTACTGCGTTCGTGGACACGGCACTAGCGTCGTCACCATGGCCCATGTCGCAGGACCGATCGCGGTCGACGCCGTCCTTCGGGGCGGTGTGCGTCCGGTCGAGCGCGTGCTGGTGGGGGCCAAGCGGCCCAGGTCGATCGTGGACATCATCGAGGCGTGTGATGGGCGGGCCATCCCCGTCGAAGATGTCGGGGACGACGCGTTGACCGAGTTCGACGCCCGGCCCGGTGGGGTCGTGGCCCTCGTTGGCGACCGCCTGTTCGAGGACCCTCAGTCGGTGTGGGCCGGGTCCGTGCCGTTCGTCGCCCACCTCGACGGCGTGGAGGACCCGTTCAACTTCGGCCAGGCGGTCCGCACGTTGTACGCCTTCGGGTGTGATGGCGTTCTCCTGCCGGAGAGGAACTGGATGTCTGCGATCGCCACCGTGACGCGAGCGTCGGCCGGGGCCACCGAACTCATGCCGCTTGCCATCGCGTCGGCCACCGACGCAGTCGCGGCTGCCGCCTCGGCGGGAGCCACCGTCGTCGCCACGTCCGACCGGGCTGGGCGTACGATCCACGACGTTGACCTGGTGGGGCCGGTCCTCGTCCTCTTCGGCGGGGAGAAGCGGGGCGTGACCCGGTCCCTGGTCGGGCGCGTGGAGACGGTGCGAATCCCCTACGGACGCAGGTTTCCTCGGTCCCTGGGCACCGTGGCCGCCGCCTCGGTCGTGTCGTTCGAGGTGATGAGGCAGCGGAGGACCGAGGACCGAGGACCGAGGACCGAGGGACGCTGATCCAACCACGCCGCTGCTCACACGTCGTGCGAAAGCGGCTCCGCGGGGCCCAGTGCCATCGGAGACACACTTCGTGGCGGACAGACGACCGTCCGCCTGTTCTACCCTCTGGGAATGCCCTTCGTCCACGGCGGCCAGATCATGGCCCGTTCCCTCAAGCAGCACGGGGTTGACACCGTCTTCGTCCTCACCGGCGGCCACATCATGGGATTCCTCGATGGGTGCGTCCTCGAGGGCCTGCGGGTCGTCGACGTGCGCCACGAGCAGGCAGCCGCCCACGCCGCCGAGGCCCACACTCGGCTCACCGGCAGGCTCGGGGTGGCGGCCGTCACCGCCGGACCGGGGGTGACGGACACGATCACCGGCGTGGCCACCGCCTTCGCGTCCGGCACCCCGATGATGGTCATCGGGGGAAGGCACAACCTTCGGCAGGAACTCATGGGCGGCCTCCAGGAAATGGACCACGTCCCCCTGTTCCGGTCGATCACCAAGTGGGCGGGCACCGGGTGGCAGGCCACGCGGCTGGCCGAGACGATCTCCGTCGCCATACGCCACGCCTTCGACGGTCGGGGAGGGCCGGTGTTCCTCGACGTCCCAATGGATGTGCAAGTGGATCAGGTGGACGAAGCCGACGTCGTCTTCCCCATGGGTATCGGGGTCAACAGGGAAGCCGGCGTCTCCGCCGGCGTAGTGCAGGAAATCGCGGACATCCTCGCTTCGGCCGAGCGCCCGGTCGTGTTCGGCGGCGGCGGCCTGAAGCCCGCCAGTGGCCTCATGGACTCGCTGGCCGAGGCCCTGGGAGCGCCGACATTCCTGTCGGGAAGGTCCCGGGGCGGCATCCGGCACGGTCACCCGCTGGGGGGCAACTACTCGCGGTCGCTGTGCCTGGCCCAGGCGGACGTCATCCTGGCCCTCGGCGTCGATTGGGACTTCCGCACCGCGTTCGGACGAGCCATCCCGGAGGCCACACGGGTGATCCACGTCGACGCCGACGCCGCCCGGATCGGCTGGAATCGTCTTCCCTACCTCGGCGTCGTCGCCGACCCGGCAACGGTTGCGGCCCAGTTGCTTGAAGAGGATCTCACCTCGTCGGCGGAGTGGGTCGAGGCGTTCCGCGAAATCGAGGAGGCGATGTGCTCGGCCAAGGAGCAGGGGTCCGACTCCGACGCCTCGCCCGTGCATCCCAACAGGTTCGCCGCCGAGGTGGGTGCGTTCTTCGGCCCGGACTCGATCGTGGCCGTCGACGGCGGTGACATCGTCTCCACCACCGCCCGTCGGCTGCAGGTCTCGCGGCCCGGCCACGTCCTCGATGCCGGCCCGTTCGGCACCCTGGGTGCCGGGCCCGGGTACGCCATCGCCGCCAAGGTCGCGTTCCCCGAGGCCCGGGTCGGCATCGTCTTCGGGGACGGTGCCTTCGGGTTCAACGGCTTCGAGTACGACACGATGGTCCGGCTGGGCCTCCCGATCATCGGGGTGCTCGGCAACGACGGCGTCTGGAACAACATCAAGACGGTCCACATGGCGGTCTTCCCGGAACGGGTCGTCGCAGCCGACCTCGGCCGCCGTCCCTACGCCGCCATCGTGGAGGCCATGGGTGGCCATGGGGAGGTCGTGTCCGATCCTTCCGAGATCCGACCCGCCCTCGAACGTGCCGAGGCGTCGGGGCTGCCGTCGCTCGTCGAGGTCCACATCGAGGAGACCCGCAGGATGAGCAGCAACTATGCGAGTTGACCGTGAGTGACTGGTTCGAGGCCGCCGTCTGGGGCCTCATCCAAGGACTGACCGAGTTCCTTCCGGTGTCCTCGTCGGGACATCTCGTCGTCGTGCCCGGGTTCCTCGGGATCGAAGCCCCGGACCTCGGGACTTCGGCGCTCCTTCACCTCGGGACCCTCATGGCCGTCCTCGTCCACTACCGGGGCGACCTCGCCTGGCTGCTCCGGTCCCGTACCGACCCGGTGGCCCGCCGGGTCCTCGGTCTTCTCGTCGTTGCCTCGTTGCCGTCCGCGCTGGCCCTCCTCGTCCGGGACGAGGTGGCGGCACTCCAGGCGTCGACCACCGCCGTGGGCGTGGCCCTGCTCACCACCGGCGCCGTCCTCTGGGTCGCCGATTGGTTCGTCGACCGGGGCGGGCCTCTCGAGACGATGGGCCGGTTCCGGGCACTCGGCGTCGGGTTCGCCCAGTTGGCGGCCGTCGTGCCCGGGATCAGCCGATCGGGTGTGACGATCGCGGTGGGGACGGCTTCGGGCCTGTCGCGGGTGCAAGCCGCCCGGTTCTCGTTTCTCCTCGGCATACCGGCGATCGCAGCTGCCGGGATGTTCGAGGGACGGGCGCTGCTCGGCGGGGCCGGCATCCATTCCAGCGCATGGCTCGGTGTGGCGGCGGCGGGGGTTTCCGGGTACGTGGCGATCTCGCTGCTCCTACGGGTCCTCGAGCGGGTCGGGCTGCGACCATTCGCCCCCTACTGCGTCCTCGTCGGGGCTGCCACCCTCGTCTGGCTGTAGGAGAGCCGGGACTCAGCGCGACATCACCACGACCCGCCCGGCCGAGAGGGCTGCCGCCACCCGTTCGATGGCGTCCCCCGGAATCGCCACGGATCCCTCCGGGTCACCGAACCCCGACCGGTCGTCGATGGGGGGCGCGACGACCACTCCGGGGACGGCCTCGGGTGCCAGGGAGGGATCGAGCGGGAGGAGGATCACCCGGAGTTCGGCGCCCGGCCCGGGCCCCGATGGCAGGGGGAGGCGAACGATCCACCAGCCCGGCGGCGGGGTGACGATGCTGACATGACCGGCCAGAAGGGGCTCCCCGCGGCTGATCGGAACCGCCGCCACCCCTTCGGGCACCACGAGCGGAAGCATGCCGACCGGCACGGCGACCGGCTCGAACAGGTCATCCGCGAGTTGCGTGCCGGCGGCGATGTCCTCCCGGGCCACGAGCCGGGCTTCGCGTGGCACCGGCCTGAGGTCGATCCACAGGGCGAAGACAACGATGAGCGTCGCTGCCGCATATCGAAGGTAGGGAGGGCGGACGAACCAGTACACCCCGAGACGGTACGAAACGAGGCGCCGGAAGTGAAGGGGCCCGCGCGGCGGTCACGCGTCGTCGGAGGTGCCCTTGCGGGAGTCCGTCGCGTAGAACCCGGATCCCTTGAAGACGATGCTCGCCGGGAGGAACACCTTCCGAACCGCGCTTCCGCACACGTCGTGGGTACGGAGCGGCTTGGCCGAGAACGACTGGATCGCCTCGAACTCGGCGTCGCACGTCTGGCAGAAGTACACGTAGGTGGGCATCTCGGCCCGTGATCGTACCGTCGGTGGTCGTCCTATCCCTCCGGCGGACGGCCGGTGGGTCGCCGGGGAGGGTCCGGCAACGTGTTCGATCTCCTCCTCGTGGATAGGCTGCCGCCCATGAGCCCAGCAGTCGCCGTCGCCCTCGCCCTCGTTGCCGGGTACGCCCTCGGCTCGGTCAGTTTTGCCGTCTGGGTGGCCAGGGCGAGGGGGGTCGACATCTACGCGGCCGGGTCGGGCAACCCCGGGATGTCCAACGTGGCACGCACCCTCGGTCGACGAGATGCGGCGGTCGTCCTGGTCGGTGATGCCCTCAAGGGCGTCGTCGCGTGCGGAATCGGTCTCGTCCTGCTGCCGACCCCGGACGGTCCGGCATCCGGCCTGGGCCTGGCCGCCCTCGCCGGCCTGGCCGCCGTGGTCGGTCACTGCTTCCCGGTCCTCCACGGATTCCGGGGCGGCAAGGGCATGGCGACGAGCTTTGGAGTGCTGCTCTTCGTCTCGCCCGTCGCGGCGCTTTCGCTGGCCGCGCTCTGGTTCGTCCTGGTGAAGGTGACGGGCAAGGCGTCGCTCGGTTCGCTGGCGGTGGTGGTGGCGGCGATCCCGGTCGTGATCCTCATCGATGTCCCCTCGGATGTCCCGACCCCGGCCATCTGGTGGTTGGGAGTGATGCTCGTGTTCGTGCTGTACCGGCATCGGGAGAACCTCGCCCGCCTCCGGTCGCGGAGCGAGCGGTCGATCCTGTGAGGCCCCTCGAGGATGCTCGCCGCGCCGTGATCGCCGGGGTCCGGCCCCTGGCTCCTCGCCCGGTCGCGCTGGAATCGGCCCTCGGCCTGGTCCTCGCCGTTCCCGCCGTGGCTCCCCACGATGTCCCGCCGTTTGCCAACTCGGCGATGGACGGGTACGCGGTCCGCTCCGCGGACGTCGGTGCGGTGCCCGTGACGCTGACCGTGACCGAGGATGTCCCGGCGGGTCATGTGGCCTCCGGTTCGGTCGGGCCCGGCACCGCGATCAAGATCATGACCGGTGCCCCCATGCCGGCCGGGGCGGACGCGGTGGTCCGGGTTGAGGACACCGAACAAGTCGGGCGCCGGGTGACCATCAGGGCCGCGGTCACCGAGGGGTATTCCGTGCGGTCCGCGGGCAGTGATGTGACGGCCGGCGTCGAGGTGGTTCCCGTCGGACGTCGGCTCACGCCCGCCATGCTCGGCGTCCTGGCATCCGTCGGCGTCACGACGCCGATCGTCGTCGGTCGTCCCCGGGTTGCCATGGTGTCGACGGGAGACGAGGTCGTTCCGATCACGACCGAGGCACTCGGACCGGGCATGATCCGTGATTCCACTCGACCGGTCCTGGGCGCGATGCTGACGGAACTCGGTGCCGAGGTCGTCGACCTGGGGATCGTGGGCGATGACGCTGCCACGCTCGCCGGGGTCCTGTCGGAGGCGGCTGCGTCCTGCGACGCCGTGTTCACGACGGGCGGTGTGTCGATGGGGGAGTACGACGTCGTCAAGCAGGTCCTCTCGGACCTGGGCACGATCGAGTTCTGGCAGGTGGCGATGCAGCCGGGCAAGCCGTTCGCGTTCGGGCTGATCGGTGGGACGCCGCTCTTTGGACTCCCCGGGAACCCGGTCTCGGTGGCCGTTGCCTTCGAGCAACTGGCCCGGCCGGCCCTCCTGACAATGATGGGGTCGCGGACCGTCCTCCGTCCCCGAATCCGGGCCCGCCTGACCGAGTCGGTCACCACCGACCCGTCCCGGACCGTGTTCCTGCGGGGGACCGTCGAACGATCCGGGGACGAGTGGTCGGCCCGGCTGTCGGGGCGACAGGAGTCGAACGTTCTCAGCGCCGTGGCCGCCGCCAACGGGTGGGTGGTGGTCGACCGGGGAACCGAGCGAGTGGAAGCTGGCAGCATGGTGGCCGTGGAGATGTTCGGCTGGCCCGAGAGCAGGCCCGTGGAGGAAGGTGTCACATGACCGAGTTCACTCACCTCGACGGGGACGGCAACGTCCACATGGTCGACGTCGGCGACAAGGCCGTGTCCGACCGGGTGGCCGTGGCCGAGGCGGTGGTGGCCATGACCGCCACGACCAAGGGTGCGCTGTTCGGCGGGACGCTGCCCAAGGGTGATGCCCTGGCGTCCGTGCGCCTGGCCGGGATCATGGCTGCCAAGCGCACCTCGGATCTCATTCCCCTCTGTCACCCCATTCCCCTGAGCGCGGTCGCAGTCGACGTCGAGCCCGTCGAGGAGGGCGCCAGGATCGTGGTCACCGCCCGCACCGAGGGTCGCACCGGGGTCGAGATGGAGGCGATGACTGCGGCCTCAGTGGCTGCACTCGCCCTCTACGACATGGTCAAGGGCATCGAACGGGGGGTCGAGATCACGTCTGTTCGACTCTTGCTCAAGGACGGCGGCGCCAGTGGTCGGTGGGAGCGATGAACGCCCTCGTGCTCACGGTGTCGGATCGGGTGAGCCGCGGCGAAGCGAGGGACCGTTCAGGACCGGCCGCAGTGGACGCACTCGCGTCCTACGGCATCAACGCCGACCTCCACGTCGTCGAGGACGGGATCGAGTCGGTGGCCGGTGCCTTGCGAGCCGCGGTGGCAGCAGGATGCCCGCTCATCGTCACGACGGGTGGGACTGGCCTGGCGGCCCGTGACCTGACGCCGGAGGCCACGGCAGAGGTGGTCGATCGTCCGGCGCCCGGCCTGAGCGAGGCGATGCGGGCTGCAACGTTCGGCACGGTGCCCATGGGCATGCTTTCCCGGGGGATCTCGGGGGTGGCGGGAACGACGCTCATCGTCAACCTGCCTGGGTCTGACAAGGCCGTGAGGGAGGGCCTGGCGGTGATCGGTCCGGTCCTCGGCCATGCGCTCGATCTCCTTGCCGGCGACACCGGCCACTGACATCAGTGGGCTGACGAACAAACCGGCGGAATGATTGGGTGTGCACCGGGGGCGTGCCTAACATCCGGTCAACCAAGACCCGACCACCCTCCGGAGACTGCGTGCAGAGCCTCGTGATCATCGTCCTGGCGATTGCCGGGGTCTGGGGACTGTTCCTCCTCCCCTCACTCATCGAGGCGCGTCGGGAGGCCCCCCTCAGCTCCACCGAGCGCTACGGGCAGGTCGCCCAGCGGCTGTCGGAGGTGCAGGCCGGTACCCGTGGTCCGTCCGTGAGTCCCCGGACGCTCGAACGGCGCCGTCATGTGCTCATCTTCTCGTCGGCGGTGGCCATCGCCACGTTGGCGTTCGCGATCCTGTCGTCGAGCCTTGCCGCCCTCATCGGCCACCTCGTGATCGACGCGTTCATCGCCTGGTATGTGGCGATGATCGTGCAGCTGCGCAACCAGGAGCAGCAGATCTCCGTGCAGATCCACCAACTCCAGTCGGCGGATCGGTTCGACGAGGTCAAGGTCATCGCCGGGTAGTGGCCGACCTCGCGGCCATCGAAGAGCAGGCCCGGACGCAGCTCGACGCCCGCAACGCCGCCCGGGAGGTGGCCCTGGCCACGACCCGTCGTGTCATCCGGTTGTCCGCCAATACCATTCGGTCCCTCCACCGGGGGGAAATGGAGGCAGCGGCGGGACTCGTGGAAGAGGCCGAGGCGGAGTTGCAGGTGCTCTCTGAAGCCGTGGCCGACCACCCGGACCTCCAATACGCCGGGTTCACCCTTGACGCCCAGAAGGAGTTTGCCGAGGCCCGCCTCACGTTCGCGATCGTTGCCGACGAGGGCCTTCCGACCCCGGACATGCTGGGTGTCGATGTCGTCCCGTTCCTGCATGGGCTCGGTGAGACGGTGGGGGAGATGCGCCGGCGGCTCCTCGACACCCTGCGGGCCGGCGACCTGGCCGAGGCCGAGCGGTTGCTGGGCGAGATGAACCAGGTGGTCGACCTCCTGGCAGCCTTGGACTACCCGGACGGGATGACCAACGGCCTGCGCCGAACGACCGATGTCTCGCGATCGCTCGTCGAGAGGAGCCGGGCGGACCTCACGACGACTGCGGTTCAGGAGAGGCTTCGGGCGGAGCTGGCCCAACGTCTCGGTGCCGACTGAGGTCTCCCGTTTGGATCGTCGCCGGTGTGCCGAGGGAGCGGAGGTACTCGGTCACGAGCAGCGTGGACACGACGGCGGCGATCGTGAGGTGGGTTGCGACGACGGCCGATGACCTGACCTCGGTGAGCACGTGGAGCCACCCGGCGAGGATGTTGGCCGAGTAGAGCCACGCCGTGGCCACGACGACCCTTCGACTGGCGGGTGGACGACCCGATCGTGTGGCCGAGCGGGCGAGGGCCAGGACGGCCACCAGGACCAGGCCGGCAGCCAGGCGGTGGAACCAATGGATGACGCTCTGTGTGCTCCAGGCGTCCGGGAAGAGGCCGACGTTCATGATCGGCCAGCCGGGGTGGTATTGGTTGTGGACGAGGGTGCCCAAGAACAGGACGGCGACCGAGGAGATGGCGGTCAACCCGACCGCCAGGCGCCACCGTGGCGAACCGGGGCGGTCATGCTCGGGAGAGGACGTCACGAACACGGCCGTGATGAGAAAGGCCACGGTTAGGGAGATGAGCAGATGAAGCGAGACGAGGTCGGCAGCCAGGTCGTTCTTGACGATTGCCCGACCGATCCATGCCTGGAACATCACGACGCCGAGCGCAGCGGACGCGAGCACGAAGGGCGTCCGGCCAGAGGCTCGGCCACGCCAGGCCGAGACGACGAGGAGAAGGGCGAGGAGGCCGACCCAGGCCGCGATCCAGCGATGGGTCCATTCCACGACCATGTGGAACTCCGGACGTGGGAGCCAGCCGCCGAGGAGGCCGTCCTGGCAAAGCGGCCAGCGGTCCTCGCAGCCGTACCCGCTCGAGGAGCCACGGGTGAACCCGCCAAAGCCGATGAGGAAGAGCGTCAGGATGAGGGTGATGCGGGCGAGGCGAGGTGTGGTCACGGGTCGGGAGTGTAGGCGCGCCGGGACGTGGGCTCGGATCAGCCTTCAGGGACCATTTCGAACTCACCCTCGGCCGTTCCCCCCGCCTCGAACGTGATGACGTAGGTGCCGACGAACCCGGCCTCTCCGGGGCTGGCGACCACCTGGAGCGAGGCGATCGACGGCGAGGGGACGTCGAGAGCCTCGACCATGATCCCGAGAGGTGTGATGGAGAACGTGAGGAGACCGAAGGTCGCGGTCTCCATCGTCGCCCCGGCCGCGACGTCGGCGAGGGTGAAGCTGAACAGCTCGGCATCTGGATCGGTCTCGCCGAACACGAACCCACCGACGTCGAGGGTGACGGCCATCTCCTCGTCGGGCGTGACCTCCAGGGTCGCCGAGATCGGGCCGGAGGATCCGAACGTCGTGTTGCGCCACTCGCCGGTGTACGTGCCGGCGATCCCGGCGGCGATCATCGCCATCGGGTCGACCGCTGCCGTTGTCGTCGTGGAGTCGGCCGGGAGGGTGGTCGTGGTCGTTGTCGTCGTGGTCGTTGTGGTGGTGGTCGAAGTGGTGGTGGTCGTGGTTGTCTCGGTGACGGCCCCGGAACACGAAGGAAGGACCAGGGAGAATATGAGCAGCAGGGTGAGTCGGCGCATGGCATCCACGATACCTGTCGCCGGGTCGGAGCCCCGGGGTCTCGGGTATCATTCCGCTCCCTTCGGGGGTGTAGCTCAGTTCGGCAGAGCACTACGTTCGCAACGTAGGGGCCAGGGGTTCAAATCCCCTCACCTCCACGCGGACTCGCCGGGGGCGAGTCCGTCTGCAGTTTCCTTGGGAAACTGCCTTCCCGCCGTTTCGGCGTTCGGAACCGTCTCTTCACGTACCAGCGGACTCGCCGGGGGCGAGTCCGTCTGCAGTTTCCTTGGGAAACTGCCTTCCCGCCGTTTTGGCGTTTGGAACCGTCCCTCACCAGGGCCGGTCCGCTGGCAGTTCCCTGGAAGACCGCCCGCGACGAGAACGCTGCTTCCTGACGAACAGGACTCCCACGCGTATCGCTGGTGGGCCAAGCGCCGGGGTCGGCTCGGTGCAGACTCCGCGGCCGAGGTGGCCGATGGATGGAGCCGATCTAGAGCCGGTCCGTGGTGACTTTTGAGGCTGCTCCCGGAACATGGGATCAGGTCAGAAAGGAGACCCGCATGACCCAATTGGTCAACAGGCCGACCGAGACGCTCCCCGAGGCGGAAGTGGTCGAACATCCGACCCGAAGCCGACGGTTCGGGCCCAGGTCGATGGTGATCGGCATCTCCGTCGTGGTGGGAATGGTTGCTGGGTGGATGATCTTTGACTCGTCCTCCGGCCTCTCCCCAGCCGAGATCCACTCGGCACGATGGCAAGCCGTGGCACAGGCGTATCAGGGCACGCCGGAAGCGGTTGCGCAGGTTCGCCACGCAGCATTGCCCGCCTACTTCGAGAGCCGGTGGCAGGACGAGCAGGCAGCCAGGGCCAAGGCACTCGAGGCCCAACAGGCCCGCTTTGCGGCTGCCGTCGTGTACTACGAGACACACTGGCAGCCCCAGCATCCCTGACGGTGAACGAGCGGCAGAAGACGGAGCCGGAGGTTGGGCCTCCGGCTCCGTCTCGATGGCGTAGGTTGGTCGGGGAGGGAACATGGCGAGCTCAACAGACGTCCGCATCCTTGGGCCCCTGGAGGTCGAGGACGGCGATCGCGCGATCGACCTGGGCGCACCAAAGCAGCGCGCTGTCTTCGCCATCCTCGTCCTCAACGCCAACTCGATCGTGTCGTCCGACCGCATCATCGACGGGGTGTGGGCCGACGCGGCACCACGGACCGCCGGGCATTCCGTTCAGATCTACGTGTCCGAACTCCGCAAGGCGCTCGATTCAACCGAGATCTGGATCGAAACACGCCCACCCGGATACATCCTCCGTGCTCCGCGGGAGGCCGTGGACGCACACCGTTTCGAGGACGGAATCCTCGCCGGGTTGAAGGAAGCGAACCCCGACAAGGCCTCCGAGAGCTTGCTGGGTGCGATGCAGCTTTGGCGTGGCGACCCCCTCGTCGAGTTTGCGTATGACGACTTCGCCCAGGACAGCGTTCGACGACTTCATGAGCTCCACGCCCGGGCTGCCGAGAGGCTCGCTGAGTTGAACCTTGAGTCCGGTCACCCCCAGGTCGCCCTGTCGTGGCTGGATCGCGGTGGTATCGAGCGGCTTCGGGAGAAGGGCCAACTCCTCCGAATGCTCGCGCTCTACCGTTCAGGGCGCCAAGTCGACGCGCTGCGGTCGTTTGCCGACTACAAGCAGGGGCTGGTCGAGGTGGGACTCACTCCACCTCAGCAGCTTCTCGACCTTGAGGGCATGATCATCAACCGGGATGAGGCCCTTGGCTTGCGCCCAGGAAAGGGGCCGAATCCGTACAAGGGGCTCAGAGCGTTCACATCCGAGGACTCCGGGCACATGTTCGGACGGGATGCGCTCACATCCGAGATCACACGGCGCCTACGCTCGGGACACGGTCTCGTCGCTGTTGTTGGTCCCTCGGGAAGTGGCAAGTCGAGCGTCGTTCGGGCCGCCGTGGCTCCCGCTCTCGAGAGCGAGCTCTGGACCGTCGTCACCATGACTCCCGGTGAAGACCCGGTGCACCGCCTGGACCGTGTGCTTGATGACACGCAGGGTCCTCGACTCGTGATCGTTGATCAGTTCGAAGAGGCGTTCACGATCTGCGAACCGCAAGAGTCGGCTCGCTTCCTCACCCGGCTCGCGGACTTGGCAGCGGAATCGCTGACGAGCGTCTTGGTGGCCATCCGGGCCGATCACTTCGACGCCCCACTGCGCTTGTCGCACTTCTCGAAGCTCTTCGCCGCGGGGGTCGTGCCCGTGCTCCCCATGTCCGAAGCGGAGCTGCGGGAAGCGATCTCCAGGCCGGCCGAGGTTGCGGGATTGGCCATCGAACCAGCGCTCGTGGAGAGACTCATTGCCGACATGGAGGATCAGCCGGGTGCGCTGCCATTGATGCAGTTCACCCTCACCGAGCTCTTCGACAGCACAACGTCCGATGCGATGTCGCTTGAGGGCTACCTCCAACTGGGTGGATTGAAAGGCGCCTTGGCCAAGCGGGCAGACCAGATCCATGACTCCCTCGGGCTGAGCGATCGAGCGAGCCTGCGCCGCCTCCTCCTGAACCTGACGTACGCGACCAAGGCGGGAATCAGACGCCGGAGTGTCCCCTTGGGCGACCTTCTCGGCTCCGAGCGACCTGAGATCGAACGACTCATCGAAACACTCACGGTCCACCGACTCGTCAGCCGAGACCGGGACCCTGTAACGGGTGAGGCGACCGTTGAGATCGCCCACGAGGCCCTCTTGGAGGAATGGGAGAGGCTTCGGAGATGGATCACCACGTACCGCGCTGACCTCGAGCGGCGTGAGGCCCTGACGCTTCGTGCGATGGATTGGGAGGAGTCGGGCCAGGATCCCGCCTACCTGCTGGGAGGCAGCGCCCTGTCCCTCTACGAGACCTGGGCACGCAACTCGGAGATACACCTGAGCGACTTGGCCACGGCGTACCTGGCCGAGTCATCAGAGGTTCGAGCGCAGCTGGGAGCGAAGGCCGAAGCCGAGGCCGAAGAGCGTAGGCGGATGGGGCGCCGGGCGAGGAGGCGACTCGTGGCCATCGGGGGACTGGTCGCCGTGGTGGCGGCCGCGGGCACCTACGGCCTCAGGTCCACGATTGCAGGTGTGTTCAGTCCTCCACCGGAGGTCGTACACATCATGAATGCCGGAGTCGCGACGGACGCCAGCTTCAACGAGACTGCCCACGCCGGGTTCCTGCAGGGACTCGACGAAACCGGCCTCAGGGGCGAGGTGGGCATCGTGATCCCCGGAACCGAGCCGCAGGCCGTGCTCGACGCCCAAGCCGCTCGCGGAGTCGGTCTGATAGTCGTCGAAGGTTTCTGGTTGACGGACGATGTCGCTCGGGCACACCCCAACACCCACTTCGCTGTGTGGGACATCGCGGGCGACCTCCCCAACGTGACCTACAACAACTTCAAGGAACAGGAGGGCTCGTTCCTGGTCGGCGCGGCCGCCGCCCTCACGACGGAGACCGGGGCAATCGGCTTCCTGGGAGGGGTCGACCTACCAATCATCGGGAAGTTCGAGGCCGGCTACACGGCCGGGGCCAGGGCCGTGAACCCGGATGTCACGGTCGAAGTCAGGTATCTCACCGACTGGTACGACTTGACCGGGTTCCAGACCCCCAGCCGGGCCAGGCAGGCGGCGACCGAGATGTACCAAGCGGGTGTCGATGTCATCTTCCACGCAGCCGGGCTCTCAGGGCTTGGTCTCTTCGAGGCCGCCGCGGAGCAGTCGAACATCCTGGGGCGGCACGTGTGGGCGATTGGTGTGGACGGCGACCAGTACGTCTCGGTGGATGACGTCGATGGATACGGTCCGTGGGACCCGGAGGAGTGGAAGCCCCACATCTTGACATCGATGCTCAAACGGCTCGACACGGTTGCCGTGATCAGCCTGAAGGACTACGCCGCCGGGCGGCTGGAATCAGGTATTCGGAATCTCGGGTTGGCCGAAGGAGGTGTCGACTACTCCAGGAGCGGCGGCTTCGTGGAGGGGATCGTCCTGCAGTTGGAGGCCCTCCGGCGCGACATCATCTCAGGCAGGATTGTTGTTCCATCAGTGCCGGAGGGTCGGATCTACGACCTGCCGGGCTGAGACCAGGCGCGGGCTTCCGGGACGGGTCCCTCTCCAGTGCCCTCCCCCGACTGCTCCCTCCGCAGTCCCGCTCCCGGAACCGTCCCCTGACCTCCGCGCGGACTCGCCGGGGGCGAGCCGGTTGGAGTCTCAGGCTCCTCTGGATCAATCTTCCGGCGCGGTGGGGAGTGACAGCCGGAACCGGCTCTCCCCATCCTCTCGGGAGTAGGTGAGGGTTCCCTCCATGAGGTCGGCGAGGCGCCGAGCGACCGTGAGTCCGACTCCGAGGGTGCCCGGCTTCCCCAGCGTCCCCTCGGTTCGTTGGTACGGTTCGAAGATCGATTGGGCGTGGGACTCGGGGATCCCGGGGCCGCTGTCGGCCACCGTCACCTGCCCGTATCCGTTGGACTGCCCGAACGACACGGTGATCCTGTCGCCCCCGTGGCGCCGGGCGTTGCTGAGCAGGTTGCGGATGATCTGGCTCGTGCGGAGCGGGTCGGCGAACACGGCGACGTCGCCGTCGAGAACCTCCACCTGGCTGGCCTCGACGTCCGCGTTTGAGCGGCGGACCAGTTCGTCCACGATCGGTCGAACGTGGATCTTCTCGGGGAGCACGGTCAGCGAGTCGTCGTCGGCCCGGGCGGCCACGAGGAGGTCCTCGATCAGTTCGGACATCCGCCATCCATGGTCGGAGACCATCCCGGTCAACTCGTCGCGCTCCTGGGCAGAGAGATCGGTGTCCTTGTCGGACAACGCTTCGGAAGCGCCGACCACCATGGCCAGCGGCGTCCGCAGTTCGTGCGAGACCGAGGCGATGAACTCGTTCTTGGTGCGAAAGTGGTCGAACACCTGCTCGTTGGATGCCCGAAGGAGCGCGGCGATCCGCATGAACAGCGCCCCTGTGGCGATGATGAGGCCGATCCGGAGCCCCACCGGCGTGAGCAACTCCGTGGGGACCATGTTGATCTGGGTGACCGGGTGAAAGGCCGGGAGCATGGCCCGCTCACCGGCGAAGTGGAGCGGCACCTGGACGATCTCGGCGACCACCGCCGCCCCGATGATGGGCCTGGACACGGACGCCGGGAGGAGGAGGCCGCCCACGGCCACGACATAGAACAGGACGAAGTCGATGTTGGCGATCGGGCCGTACAGCCACCACAGAGCCACCGCCAGCAGGGTGTCGACGTAGAGGGCGATGCGGACGGCCTTCTCGGGCCGGTCGCGCATGATGAGGGACGGGATGGCGGCCAGGGCGGTGATCACGGCCAACACGCCGGAGGTCCCCGAAGGTCCGAGGACGGCGAGGATCGCCGCCCCGACGGTCACCGCCAGCAGGACGAAGCAGCGCAGCCGGAGAATCCGGCGGAGGATGGGAATGGAACCAGTGAGCGGGGAGGTCACTGCTCGGGCAGTGTACGAAGGCGGACTCGCAGGCCGGGGCACTCACCGACTGGTGATGTCACCTCAGCCGGCCCGGTCTTCGTCTGTGGGGTAGAACGAAGCGAATGGCGAGGAACGGATCGTGAAGAGAGCACTCATATGGGGAACTGCCGTCGTGCTCCTCGGCGCCCTGGGATGGACCGCGGCGGAGTTGAGGAGCGAGTCGAACGGCCCTCAGCCCGTCATCGCCGACTACAGCCCGACGGTGAGTGATGTCGGAGGGCTCATGTACCTCCTTCTCAACCCTGACGTCGAGGTCATCGCCATCACCCTCCCGACGACGGGCGAGGCCGGATGTGAACTCGGTATCGAGGTCACCCTCGGGATCCTCGCCTTGCTCGACCAGGAGGACATCCCTGTCGCCTGCGGCGACGCCGTCCCCGATGGGGCACGGGAGTGGCCACCGGCGTTCCTCTCGGCCCACGAGAACCTCCGGTTCAGCTTGCCGGCATCGACGGCTTCTGCGTCGCCGCTCCCAGCCCCCGACCTCATCGCCGAGGCCGCCGCGGGGGCCGACCGGCCAGCGGTCATCTGGGCGGTGGCTCCGCTCACCAACGTGGCCGCGGCGCTGGATCGTCACCCGGGGCTGGCCGACCACCTCGACCGCATCGTGGTCATGGGAGGCGCGGTGGACGCCGGAGGCAACGTGGAGGAGGCGATACAGGCCGAGTGGAACGTCTGGATCGACGTGGCGGCGGCCGGAGCCGTCGTCCGGGCCGGCGTTCCCATCGTGATGGTGCCGCTCGATGCGACCAACGATGTCCCGGTTCCGGTGTGGTACCGGAGTGTCCTGCAGGATTCCGAGCAGAGCGACGCCATCGTGTACCTCACGAAGCTCGTCCGTATCTTCCCGCAGGTCACGAGTGGCTTCTTCTACCTGTGGGACGAACTGGCGGCGGCAGTGGTGGTCGAGCCGGACCTTGTGACCTTCGAGCAGATGGAGGTCCTGGTGGTTCAAAGCGGTTCGGACCTCGGGCACACCCGGCGGGCCGCCGAGGGAGGGGCGACCATCTGGGTGGCGACCGGCGTGCCCGATCCCACGGCTTTCTACACGGAGTTCCTGGGCACGCTCTCGGGCGGCACGGTGCCGCTGCGGTCGGCCACCTCCGAAGAGGCGGAATACCTCTTCGCTGTCCAAGCCATCTTTGCCGCAGCGCAGACCAAGGCCGAGCCGTCACTCGAGATCGTGTTCGGGGCCGAGGAATTCGACGGTCCTGTCGTTTCGGAACAGATGGGGCTCGTGTTCGAGATCATGGACGAAGCCGTACGGGCCATGGAGGCGCTCGATCCTCCCGGGTCATTGCAGGAGGCAGCAACCGGCTACGAGATGGGCCTCGCCTCGACGTTGGCCGCCCGCGATGGGTTCCTCGATGCGATTGCCGATGCCGATTCTTGGGAGGAGCTGGACGCGTTGTTCGCCGACCTCACGCTGACCGCGGCATGTGCGCCGTTGGTCGAGCAAGCCGCCCTCCTCGGGGTCGACCTCTCAAGCCTCCCCTGCTGATCGGGCGTCTCCCGCGCTGTGGCGCGCGCCCGAGTACGCTCCCGCCAACTCGGACGGTGCTCCGACGCCAGAGATGGAGTCAAACGATGTTTCGACCAACGAGTCGCCTCGTGGCGGTGGTTCTCCTCCTCCTGCTGGTGGTTGCCTGCACGGGCGCCGACCCGGCCGGGACGTCAGAGGCCGAGACCCCGCAAACCGCCGTGACGGAAGCGCCGGTTGCGACGGAGGCTCCGCCCGCGACCGAGGCACCGCCCGGCACCGATGCCCCGATTCCGGGGATCGAGGAGTTGGTGGCCGACCTTGACCCGCCCTGCTCCTACGTCGACGCGAAGGAGGCAAGCGAGATCCTCGGCACCGAGGTCCTCGCCGAAGAGTCCTTCGGCACCGACTGCTTCTACGAACCGACGGCGGGATACGGAGAGGGTCGGCTGGACGCCCACCTGGCCGTCTACAACCTCCCGGCGGACGACTGTCCTGGGGCACTCCAAACCGATCCGATCTTCCCCGGTGAGACCGTCGAACCTGCGCCGTACGGCGACGCAGCCTCGATCATCATCGGTACCTACTCGACCGAGATCGAGGTGTGCACGGCCGGGGTGTATCTCGTCGTGTCCGTGAGCGGAGACGAACTCACCGATCCCGAGGCCGACCGCGTGGCGGCTGAGGCGCTCCTCGAGCTTCTCCTCGGGCGGATCTGAGGTCAGGGCACGAGGGCTGCGTCGACGTCGACCTCGGTGGCCAGGAGGTACTGGGCGTAGGTCTTGCCCTGGGCGTCGGCCAGGAGTGACATGGTCCCGCCCCCTCCCAGGCTCTCGTGGAGGAGGAAGTTGAGGCTGAGGAGGTTGGGCAGTTCGAACCGCTCCACGGCACCCTCGGCCACCCCGGTGAACCGGTTCCTGACGAACTCGTCGGTCACATGGTCGACGAGCCAGCCGTAGATGGCGGGCGAGCGGGCGATGAGCCCGACGTTGGACGTGTCGCCCTTGTCACCCGAGCGACCCAGGGCCAAGCGGGCGAGGGGCACGCGCACCATCTCGCCGGACATCGCCACCGACGACTCGACCGACAGGACCTCGACCTCGGCGAGACCGCCGCCGACAGCGGGAGGCACCTCGACCGCCACGACCTCGTCCCCGACCTGCACCTCCACGGCCACCGCGTCGCGCCCCAGGAGGGCCGGCCAGTAGCCGACGACGTCCGAGGCCCGGGGACGGCCCTGATCGGCCAGGATGGTGATCCCGGGGATGGTGCCCAACACCTTGGGGACGACCTGGGTGGCGAAAAGGTCGTCGATCTTGGCCCGATCGCCATCACGGACCGCCACCTGGAGGATCACCTCGCCGGGTTCGATTCCAACCAGCGGCGGGTGGGTGCTGTCCCAGCCGATGAGCTGGGAACGGGCGTCCTCGAAGTTCGCCTTGCCTCCCACCGTCTGCCAGAAGATCTCCTCCAGCTTGCGGGCCTTGGCAAGGGTGTCGGGGCCGGAGATGAGGAGGCGGCCGAACGCCCGGTACCCGTTCTGGAAGCTCACCGAGACCTTGAGCGTTGGGGGAGGGGGGCTCCCCTTCACACCCTCCACTCGGACACGGTTCTCGCCGACCTCGGTGAGCCTGATCGAGTCGAAGTGGGCGATGCAATCGGGGGAGAGGTACGCCGGGCTCCCCATTTCGTAGAGCAGTTGCTCGCCGACGGTGTGGGTGGAGACGAGGCCACCCGTGCCCGGATGTTTGGTCACGACGAACGTGCCATCGGACTCGACCTCCAGCAGCGGGTAGCCCATGTTCTCGTGCGACGGAACGAGGTGCCAGTCGGTGAAGTTGCCCCCGCAGGCCTGGAGTCCGCACTCGATGATGTGGCCGGCCACGATGCCGGCCGCCAGGCGGTCCCAGTCGTCCGGCGCCCATCCGAACTCGTGGATCATCGGGGCCAGCGTGACCCCGGTGTCGGTCACCCGGCCACATATCACGACGTTGGCTCCCATCTCGAGCGCGGCCACGATCGGGGCGGCGCCGAGGTAGGCGTTGGCGCTGAGCACCTTGTCGCGGATCGACGACAGTGGCTCGCCGGTTTCCATGTTGAGGAGTGGCTCGCGGGTCAGGATCTCATCGAGGTTCGGATAGATGTCATCGCCGGTCACGACCCCGACCCGAACCTCGTCGGCGACGCCGAGGTCCTCGGCGAGGGCTTCGACCGCGGCTCGGCATCCGCGGGGGTTGACGCCGCCCGCGTTGGAGATGATCGTGATGTCGTTCTCCACACACTCCACCAGGACGTCGCGGAGTTGCACGAGGAAGTCGCCGGCGTATCCGAGTTCGGGGCGGCGGGCCATCTGCTTGTGGAGGATGGCCATCGTCACCTCGGCCAGGTAGTCCATGACGAGGTAGTCGATGGGCCCGCCTCGCACCTGGCGGGCGGCGGCGGTGGGGTCGTCACCCCAGAAGCCTCCGCAGTTGGCAATGACGACGCTGTCGCGCATGGTTGGTCCTCGGGTCCGTTACGCGAATCTACCTAACAATTGTTAGGTAAGCAACCGGCGGGTCCGGGTGCCGGGTAGCCTGCCCCGATGCGTCGTTTCGTGGTCGGGCTCGCGGTCGTCTGTTCGGCGTGTGCCGCGCTCGGGTCTTCGACGACGGCCACGACGACGCCTCCCACGGCGCCGCTGCCCGAGCCGACCACGACCACCACGGCGATCCCAACGACCACGACCACGGTGGCGATGGACCCCCTCATGGACGAGATCGGGATCCTCATCGAGCTGACCGAGGAGTTGCGGGGTCTCTACTTCCTGGCCCCACCCGTCATCACGGTCGTCACCGCGGCGGAACTCTCGGATCGAATCCGTGAAGACATCGCCGAGGAACTCGACCCCGCCGAACTGGCCCGTGACGAGGAGGTGCTTCGGATTCTCGGCGTCCTCGACGGAGATCTCGCCCTGGGAGTGTTCTACACGGAGCTCCTGGCGGAACAGGTCGTGGGCTTCTACGACGCCGAGACCAAGGAGATGGTCATCGCAGCGTCTGCTGGGGGCCTGACGGAGTACGACAAGCTCGTCATCGTCCACGAACTCACCCACGCCCTCACGGACCAGCACTTCGACTTCGGGCCGCTCAGCGAAGAGCTCATCGAGGCTGAGGAGTACGACGCCCACGCCGCGCTGTCGGCCCTCATCGAGGGCGACGCAACCTACGTGGAAGGGCTCTATGTGCAGGGGCTAGGGCCCGGCGCGCTGCTCGAGATCCTGGCGGAGTTCGACGACTTCGACTCGCCCATCTTCGACGCGGCTCCCTACTACCTGCAGGAGTCACTGGTGGCACCGTACCTCGATGGCCTCGAGTTCGTGACGAGCCAGTTCGCCACCGGGGCTTGGTCGGCGATCGACCTCGCCTACCGAATCGTCCCCACGACGACCGAGCAGGTCCTCCATCCCGAGGCCTACCTCCGGGGGGAAGCACAGGTTGGCGTGGAGATCTCCGGTGTGGTGCCGGTCGGGTACGAGGTGGGCGAGGAGTCGACATGGGGCGAGTCGGGGCTGCGAGCGCTCCTCGGCTCCGTGCTCCTGCCCGGGCCCTTGGCGAGCGCGGTGGAGGGATGGGGAGGCGACCGCTACCGCGTCCTGTGGGACGGTGAACGAGCGATCTTCCAGATGCACTACGTCGGGGACACCCCGGCCGATGCCGACGAGTTGGCCGCCGGCCTCGCCGAGTACCTCGAGGCCCGGGTTCCCGCGGACGCTCGCTGGTGGCTCCTACGGTTCGGCGACGTGGTCGCCGTGGTTGTGGCCAGCGATGACCTGGCCGGGTGGGACTTGACCAAGACCCTCCAGGCCGAGGGCTTTCGCTGAGTCGACGCCGAGGGGGTTCCACCCCGCCTCTCGTCGACGTACCGTGACCGGGTGATCGAGCTGACCTGCGGCGAGTGGCGTTCGGGTCCGGTGAAGGTCGCCGATCGGTTCCGGGACCGCCTCCTCGGCCTCCGGCACGCTCCGAGCCATGGGCTCCTGCTCGCGGTTCGATCCGTTCACTCCGTGGGGTGCCGGACCGCGCTGGCTGTGGTCGGCCTCGACCGGGATGGGCGGGTGCTCCACACCGGCATCCTCCGTCCGGGCCGGCTCGTCGTGTGGTGGGACGTGGCCTTCATCCTGGAGCTCCCGGCGGGTACGCGCCTGCCGCGGGTCGGGTCGCTGCTTGGTGTGTCGTAGGCTCCCCTGATGGCCGGCACGCTGATCCTCTGTGCGACTCCGATCGGGAACCTGCGAGACGCCCCTCCCCGCCTGGCCGAGGCCCTCGCCCGGGCGGACATCGTGTATGCCGAGGACACGAGGAGAACGGCCACGCTGCTCGCGGCCCTCGTTGTCGAGACCGGCCTCAGGAGCTACTTCCTGGGCAACGAGACGGGCCGGGCCGAGGAGGTAGCCCGCCGACTCGAAGCAGGTGAGACGGTGGCCCTCGTGACGGACGCCGGGACCCCGGCGGTGTCCGACCCCGGTGTGAGCGCAGTGAGGGCGGCCCGGGAGGTTGGGGCGACGATCACCTCCATACCCGGGCCCTCGGCGGTGACCATGGCCCTCTCGGTGTCGGGGTTCGGGGGCGATCGCTTCGTGTTCGAGGGGTTCCTGCCCCGCAGGGGGGTGGAGCGGGCAGGCGTCGTGGAGGCGGTGGCCGCCGAGTCGAGGACCGTGGTCTTCTTCACCACCGGCCCCCGGCTGGTCCGCGACCTCACCGACATCGCTGCCGCCACCCCGGCCGACCGGGAAGTCGTGGTTGCCCGCGAGCTCACCAAGGCGTTCGAGGAGGTGTGGCACGGACAGCTCGCCGGGGCGGCAGGCCATTGGGCCACCATGGCACGCAAGGGGGAGTTCACCGTGGTGCTGCAAGGGGCGGTCGCCGTCCCGATCACCGAGGAAGAAGCAATCGAGCAGGTGAGGCGCCTCGTGGCCGACGGACAGCGATTGACCGACGCCGCCAAGGCCGTGGCCCGCAAGAGCGGGCTCCCCAGGTCGGAGATCTACGCCAGGGCCGTCGAGCTGATCTCCCGGCTGCAGGACTGACACAGCCCCTTGCCCCGGAACGGCACCGTCCGGTCCGACGAACCGCAAAACGTACAGCTGGCCGCCAGCTTGCGGACGAGGACGGTGTCGCCGTCCAACGAGAACGAGAGGAAGTCCCCCGGTTCGATGTTGAGGTGGCGGCGCGTCTCCGCGGGGATGACGATCCTCCCCAAGTCATCGATCCGTCGCGAGATCCCTGAATCCATGCCTGGCTCCCTGTTGCCGTGGTCCCATTCGACCACGATGCGTGGCCTCTCGGAGTGTAGCGGTGAGGACCGGTACGCTCCCGCATATGTGGGTGGATTCTCACTGTCATCTCCAACTCGCCGAGCACGCCCCGGTCGACGATCTCGTCGCCCGGGCCGGGGCCGTGGACTGGATGGTCGTGCCCGGAGTCGACCGGGACTCCTCGGTGGCCGCCATCGAGCTGGCGCAACGTTCGCGGGGACGACTGCTGCCCACCGCCGGCCTCCATCCGCACGACGCCGAGCGCTGGATCGACCAAGGAGAGGCCATCGCTGAGCTCATGGACCGCGTCGTGGCGGTGGGGGAGACGGGCCTCGACTACTACCGGGATCTCTCGCCCCGAGCCGACCAGCGGGCCTCGTTCCAGGCCCACATCGAACTGGCGGCTGCCCACGGCCTCCCGCTCATCGTCCACTGCCGGGACGCCTTTGCCGACGTGTTCTCGGCCCTGGAAGCAGCAGGACTGGGGCAGCGGGCAGTGCTCCACTGCTGGACGGGAGGGCCGAAGTGGACGAAGCGGTTCCTCGGGATCGACCCCACCTTCTCGTTCGCCGGACCGGTCGCCTTTGCCACTGGCGACACGGTGCGCCGGGCAGCAGCCGTGGTCCCCCCGACGCAGTGCCTCGTCGAGACGGACACCCCGTACCTTTCCCCGGAACCGTTCCGGGGTGAGCCGAACGAGCCGTCCCGCGTCGCCCTCGTGGGAGCCGCCCTGGGAAGGGTGTGGGGTCTCACCGAGGACGAGGTGGCGGCGATCACGACCGCCAACGCGACCCGGGTCTTCAGATCGTGACGACGCCCCAGACCCGGTCGACGATCATGGCGATGCTTGACCGCCACGGTGTCCGGCCCCGCAAGCCGCTGGGCCAGCACTTCCTGGCAGACCCCAACATCGTCCGCAAGATCGTGGGACTTGCCCAGGTGGGGCCGGGTGACCTGGTGGTCGAGGTCGGGCCGGGCACCGGGGCGCTCACCGTGGCCCTGGCCGAGACCGGAGCCGACGTGGTCGCGATCGAGGTCGACGGGCGACTGCGGGGGATCCTGGAAGGGGTGACCGGGGAGCTGCCCAACGTCGTCCTCCGTTTCGAGGATGCGACCGAGGTTGACTTCGCCAGCGAGTTCGACCGGACCTGGAGCCTCGTCGCCAACCTGCCCTACAACGTCGGAACCCAGCTCATACTTGACATCCTGCGTTCGGCAAGTCTGTGCCGGCGCCTCGTGGTGATGGTCCAGAAGGAGGTCGCCGATCGACTCATGGCGGGGCCGGGAGGCAAGGAGTACGGGATCCCCTCGGTCGTCGTCGGTCTCACGGCCCGGGTGGGAGGATCATTCCGGGTTCCCGCGCAGGTGTTCGTACCTGCTCCCAACGTCGGCTCGGCGGTGGTCGTTCTCGAACCGGCCCCCCGACCCGGTCCGGTGGACGAAGCCATTCGACTGGCCGGGGCGGCCTTCGGGCAGCGGCGCAAGATGCTTCGGGCCTCCCTGCGCCGGGTGCTCGGGGATCCGATCGCGGCATGTGAGCGGGCCGGGCTCGATCCGACTGCCCGGGCCGAGGAGCTGTCCCCGGGTGACTACCTGAGGCTGGCCGAGGCGGTGGTGACATGAAGGCGCACGCCCCGGCCAAGGTCAACCTGTCGCTCCGGGTCTTCCCGCCCCGCG
>JBFKVA010000010.1:0-43944 GCA_041635475.1 Acidimicrobiia bacterium
CGCGGCTGGCCGAGGGCGTTGGTGTTGGTTCGCCGGAAGAAGAAGGTCTGGACATCGAGGTGTTGGAGCGTGAACTCGCCGGCGCCGATCCTGGTGTGCAGCCATTGGTGGCTGGGGTTGAAGCGGCGGGTGTGGCCGCACATCGCCACGAGGCCCGTCGACTGCTGGGCGGCCACCACCGCTCGGCCTTCGTCAAGCGCGTCACACAAGGGGATCTCGACCTGGACGTGCTTGCCCGCCTCGAGGACTTGGATCGCCTGGCGGGCGTGGAACGGGGTCGGGGTGGTGAGAATGACGGCGTCGGTAGTCGGATCTGCAAGCGCGTCGTCGAGCGACCGCAGGGTGCGGCCCACGCCGTGGGTCTCTGCCAGGGCCGCCGCCCGCGACTCGTCTGGGTCCACGATCGCGGCAACGACGACATCCTCGATGGCGGCAATGGCGTCGGCGTGCTTGGCCCCGAACGCGCCGGCACCGGCGAGCGCTACCCGCACGGTCACGTCAGGCCTCCAGGATGAGGTGCCCCAGGGCGCTGTTGCTCACCGGCACGTGGTAGAAGCGATGGTGGACGGTGGGGGTGTCGCCGCCGGCCAGGTCGGGCATGGCTCCGCGGGCGATGAGCCACATGACGAGTTCGACGCCCTCCGAGCCTGCTTCCCTCAGGTACTCGACGTAGGACATGTGCGAGAGGCCCTCGGGATCCGAGATGAGTCGGTCGAGGAAGGCGTTGTCCCATGGCTGGTTGATGAGGCCCGCCCGCGGTCCCTGGAGTTGGTGGCTCATGCCGCCGGTCCCCCAGACCTGGACCTTGAGGTCCCCGGGGAAGGATCGGATGGCTCGTCCGATCGCCTTGCCGAGGGCCAGGCAGCGCTCGCCGGTCGGGATGGGGTATTGCACGACGTTGACGGCGAGCGGGACGACCGCGCACGGCCACGCCTCGGGTTGTCCGAACATGAGGGTCAGGGGAACGGTCAATCCGTGGTCGACCGGGAGGCGGTTGACGATCGTCAGGTCGAAGCCCTCGGGGATGACCTCCTGCACGATGTGGTACGCCAGTTCGGGGTGGCCGACGACCCTTGGCACTGGCCTCGGGCCCCAACCCTCGTCGGCAATCGGGAACTCGGGCGCCGTGCCGATGGCAAACGTCGGTATGAAGTCCAGGCTGAAGGCGTTGGCGTGGTCGTTGTACACGAGGAAGACGACGTCCGGTGTGTTGGCGTCGAACCAGGCCTTCGACGGCTCGTAGCCGGCCATGACCGGATCCCAGTAGGGGCCGGTCGCCTTGCCCAGGTCGATGGCGGCGCCCAGGGCCGGTACGTGGGATGAATAGACACTCGCCGTCACCGAGGCACTCATGAGCTCACATCCCATTCGCTCTGGTACCGGTTGCCGTCAGGAGATCGCCCGCCCGCCTCCATCATCGCGGCGTACTCCTCTTCGGACATGCCGGTCATGGAGGCGGCCATCGTGCGGAAGCTCTTGCCGTCGGTGGCACCGATCTTGGCCAGGAAGTAGATGTTGCCGCCCAGGGACAGCATTCGGTTGAGGTCGCGGTCGAGAACGGCGAGTTTCTGGTCCTCGGTCATGTCCCATTCGTCGAGGTAGGCGCGCTCGTCGGCCAGGAATCGGGCACGGTTGTCCGGCTCCATGAGGGACATGCAGAACTGGTTCAACCAGTACCCGATGCGCGACTGGTCCGCGTCGAACACCGTCGTCCCGGGGATGTCCAGATACGGCTTGTCCACAGCCATCGTCCGCCTCCGCGTGCTGATCGCGACCACCACCCTAGCCATTGTCACCAACCTTGTCGACAGTCTGGTCCACAATCGAGGTCCCGTCGGCGAGGCTGTCAGGCCGGGCGGGCACGCATCGACCCACCACAAGGCAGAGAAGCGACCCGGAGGACTGCTCGTCACAGCCCGGTACATTGGAGGGCACATGCTCGAAGTCGGTGTACTTGGCCCCCTCATCCTGGCGGTTGACGGCGTTCCAGTGACGGTGAACCGGGCCCGGGAGCGTGCGCTGCTGGTGATGCTCGTGGCAGAGTCGGGTACGACGGTGTCGTCCGACCGGATGATCGAGGCCCTGTGGGGTGAGAAGCTCCCTTCCAGGCCCCTGGCCGCCCTCCAGACTGCCATCTCCAGGGTGCGACAATCGGTCGGGACGCAGGCGATCGTGACCGATCCCGGCGGATACGCGCTCAATACATCCGTCGCGAACATCGACGCCACGCGTTTCGAGGAGTTGGTGCACTCGGCCCGTGGCGCCGAGGCCGAACACGCGGCAGGCCTGTTGGACGAGGCCCTGGCGTTGTGGCGCGGCACCCCGTATTCGGAGTTCGAGTACGAGGACTTCGCCATCTCGGAAGTCACTCGTTTGCAGGAACTCAGACTGACGGCGCTGGAAGAGAGGGCGAAGGCCCTGCTCGACCTCGGTCGTCACGACGAGATGGTCTCAGAGTTGAGTGCGCTGGTCGTCGGACATCCGTTGAGGGAGACGCTCTGGGCTCTCCTGATGGTGGCCCTGTACCGGTCGGGACGCCAGACGGACGCCCTGGCTGCCTACCAGTCCATCCGCAAGACCCTGGCCGAGGAGGTGGGCCTGGAACCCGGACCCCTCCTGCGACGCACCGAGGAGCGGATCCTGACTCAAGACCCGACCCTGGAACTCGGGCACACCGCGGTCTCCTCCCGCCGGGAACAAGCCGTGCCCCGGCGGTTGTGGCTGCCCAGCGCCGTAGCATCCATGGTGGGAAGAGAGCACGAGTTCTCACTCGTCAAGGACCTCCTCGCATCTTCGAGGTTGGTGACCGTGACCGGGCCGGCTGGCGTGGGCAAGACGCGCCTGGTGCTCGAGGTGGCCCACGGCGTCCGCAACGACTTTGAAGACGGCGCAGCCTTCCTGGGCATCGACTCCCTTGACGACGCCTGGACCGTCTCCGACGTCGCTCGCTACGCAGTGGACGGGCTGTCTGACTCGGCCCCCGTCGCCGACCAGGTCGCCGACCTCCTCCACGGTCGCAGCCTCCTCATCGTCCTGGACGGGTGCGAGCGCCTGACAGACGAACTGGCACACACCTTGGTCAAGCTGCTTGAACGCTGCCGGGGGGTCACGATCCTCGCCTCGAGCCGCCGGCGTTTCGGGGTAAGCGGCGAATCGGCCTTCATGCTGCAACCTCTTCCCCTTCCTCAGCCTGGTGAGTTGCGTAGCCCTGCCACCGACTTGTTCATCCGGAGAGCGCCCTCCATGGGCGCAGAGCTGCCCCTCGACCCCACCACCATGAATGTCGTCGCCCGCATCGCAACCGCCCTCGACGGCCTGCCCCTCGCCATCGAGCTGGCAGCCAGCCGATCGGCATACCTACCACTGGGGGAACTCGCCGATCAGCTGGAACACCGCACGGATCTTCTGACCAACCGCGACCCCACCGCACACCCCAAGCGTCAAAGCCTGCGAGCAGCGATCGCCACGAGCTGGGACACCCTGGAACCCGAGCACCAAGAGCTGATGCTCGCGGTCAGTGGCTTTCGCACCCCATGGGGTTTCGAGGACGCCGCCCGAATGCTCGACCCACCCGGCGCACCCGATGAGGTGGAGCGAGCGGTTCTCGACCTCGTTGACCGCTCGCTTCTCCTTCCCGGAAGGGAAGCCGGACCCGAGTCCAAGGCGTCATTCACGATGCTGCGGCCGATCCGGGAGTTCGTAGCCGCCCTCGAAGGAGACCGTCGGGCACCAGCTCTCAGGCGCCGTCAGGCCGAGATCTTCCAGTCGATCGCAGCCCGGTTCGGAGCCACCCATGAATGGGGGGGCACGTGGGCATCCACCGGTGAGGTCGATGAACGCCTCGCCGACATCGAAGACGCATTGAACTGGCTGACCGAACACGACCCGCCCGCCGCCTTGCGAATGGCATGCAACCTCGGGATGCTCTGGACCTTCGGCGAACGAAGGCACGAGGGCGAGCGACACCTTCGCACACTCCTCAGCCTGGTCAAGGATGATTCCAGGTCAGTGGCAACCGGCCGGTTCCTGCTCGGCTCGCTGATCCGGCCGGGCGGCTTCTCGCTCCTGGAAGCGGTGGGCTTCACGACGTTCGAAGACCGCTGGAGGGATCGACACCGGTTCCGTGATGATGACGCCGCAAGGACCCAGGAGTCCATTGATCTCTTGGCGGAGGCGCTGACGACGTGGGGCAGACTGGACCTCGAACCGCACCGCTACGCTCGAGTCGAGCTGGCGCGAAGCCTCGCCACGGCAGGCGACTTCGACGCTGCCGAGCACGCACTTGCCACCCGCGCTCGCGGCAGTGATCACGACGTTGTCTGCTTCGCGGAGCAAGTCCTCGCCCGGATCGCACTGGCTCGAGGCACACTCGACGTCGCCCTGGAACATGCCGGGCACGTGGCCTGCCGAGACACCGGAACGCTCCAGATCTTCCGGGACGACACGAAAGCTCGTATCGCCCTCGCCCGTCTCGACTGGGAAGCCGCGGCCCGACATCTGGCTGAGCTGCTGGCACACCACACAGCCGCGGGAAACCTGGCTGCGGCTGCAATCATCCACCTTCACCTGAGCGTCCTTTCCGCGACGCGCGGGGACTCGGACGCCGTACGGCATCATGCCGGTCGGGCCCTCGAACTCGGCCGCAGGTTCGGGATCCCCAGGATTGAACCACTGGTGCGCCTCTCCCAGGCGTGGGCCTACTTCGTCGAAGGCGACTACGAGACCTCACTCGAGTACACGGCTCACTCGATCGCGCTGTCCGAGCGCCTTGGCGACACATACGGAGTCGGGATTGCCACGGCAGGCCTCGGCATCGTGCACAACCACGCCGGGAATCCAAAGGACGCAGTCCTGAGTTTGCGCGGGGCCCTCAGCCTCACGACAGACCGGCCAGGTTCAGCACAGACCGTCGCCGCAAGCGTTTTCCACCTCGCGAATTCGTACTACTTGCTCGGACGTACGGTCGATGCCGCCAGGTTGCTCGGAGCCGAAGGCAATGCCCGCATGGCCGTTCGCACCTTCCTTGCGCCGGGATGGGCCGAGGGCATCGATCCGCGCCGGGCCCTGGAGGAGGCGCTGGGGACCGAGCGGTTCAACGCCCTCCTTGAGGAGGGGTGTGGCATGTGGCGGAAGGCGGCCATGGAGCTGGCCTTCTCCGACTGACGCCGACAGGTCCTGGGTCACGCCCTCCGTCAGGATGGCCGCACGCGGAAGCTGAGCGGGGGACTCTGTCGCCGATCGATGCGATCAGCCGGTCGATCCCTCACCGGCGGCCGACCCCTGTGGCAGGCGCACGACCAGATGGCTGCCCATCCCTCCGTCGGTGAATTGGAGGTCACCGCCGTTGGCACGTGCCAGCACCCGGGCAGCGGGGAGACCAAGGCCCAGCGGTTGCGGGGAGAGGTTCCCTTGGGCTCCCTCCTGGCCAAACGGTTCGAAAAGGAGCGCCCGAGCGTCCGCTTGTCGATGCCGACCATCGTGCGTGACCGCGACGGCGATAGCGTCACCCTGCTGGGACACCTCGACCCAGACCTGCTTCTCCGCACGCTCGGCGGCCTCGGCCATGACGATGCGTAGGATTTGGGAGAGGTGCCTCCGATCGACCAGTGCGGTCGCCTCGCCTTCGAAGAACCAGTCAAGTGAGTCCCGGCCTGGGATCTCCCCGAGCGCCTTCGTGGCGGTGGCCGCAACGTCGACTTCTTCGGGACAGGGGTTGAGGGAGTCCGCCTGGAATCGCTCCAGCACCACGAGATCATCGATCAGCTGTGACACCTCGAGGCTTCCGTTGTAGATCTCACCGAGGAGTTCGTTCACCTCGAACTCGCTCAGGTGTTCCCGGCCTTGCCAGACCTGCTGGGAGAAGCCGACGACGGCCGTCAATGGCGTGCGGAGGGCGTGGGCGAGGGACGAGACCAGTCGGTTCCTCGACTCCAGCGTCTCTTCACGCAGCCTTTGCGCTGCCTTCTGCTCCGTCTGGTCGATGACCTGGATAACGAAGCTCGGGAGCCCATGCTGTTCGGTGGGGAGCGCGGACACACCCACACGAATGAACGTCTCCGTGCCCCCGTCCGTCGTCAAGCGGCTCTCAAATGCCACGTCCATGGTCACCCCCGACGCCACCTGGTCGAGGAGCCCGGAGCTCTCGGCGCTCGGCTGTGAACCGAGGAGAAGGCCCCAATGCCGACCGTTGATGTCCTCACGAGGGAGGTCCAGGATCCTCCCGAGCGCCTTGTTGACCAACAGGAGGCTCCCGTCCGCACTGGCCAGCGCCATGCCGACCGGGGCGCCTTCGATGACAGCGCGCAGGTGCCGTTCTTCTCTCGTCTTGAGACGCTCACGGGTTCGCTGTTCCGTGATATCAACAACGGACACGACGATCGGCCCGGGATCGGAGGGGTCCTGATCCTCAGGGATCGCCCACGACAGGATCAGATCAACGGCGCTTCCGTCAGGGGAGTAGCCGGTGATCTCGCCCTCGAAGCAGGGCTCGCCAGCCCACACCGCGAGGAGTTGCTCGATGAATGGCGCACGGTTCCTCCCGGAGCGGACACCGTCGACGAATCCGGCCTGCCACTCCGCCTTCGTGTGCACCCGGGCGAGCCTCAGGCCGGCCGGGTTCACGCTGACGAACCGGACCAAGTCGGCCAGAAGGTCCACTTCATCGGGATGCGCCGCCACATGGGCTGCAAGGTCGTTGACTCCTTCGGCTCTGAGCAGCGCAAACCGCTCGATCACCGCGGCGAGGTCTTGTTCGAAGAGCGGGACCAGGGATGACTCGAACAGGTGCCGGTAGCGCACCTCGCTCCGGGCGAGCGCGTCTGCGGAATGCCGGTCGCCGGCGACATCGACGCTCCCGGGTCCTGAGATCGCAACCTCTCCGTTCCCGCCCGACAATGGCTCGTACCTCGTGTGGAGATGCCCCGGACCGGTGGAACGAGCCGCACCGTGCTCCGGGTCCTCCAATTCGGCTTCTTCCCGGTGCGGCGGACCGGGCTCCTGGGGGGACTCGCGTTCCTCCCCACCTGCCGGCGCGATGAACGGCTGCTCCCGATCGGGGACACCCCGAGACCCACTCGGATCCGAACCCCGTCGAATGGCCGAGTCCGGGACGTGCGAACGACGGTCGGCTCGATCGGACTGACCCACCGCGTGCTTCGACAGCCGATGGGATGTCATGGCGTCACCTGTACGAACCGTCGACCTTGGCCGAGGCGTTCGAGGAAGAGCGAGGAAGCGAGATGGGGGCAGTTCATGGTGTCATCCTTCAGCCGAGGACCGGCGGAGCCCGTATCGCCTGGGACACCGGTCAGCAAGGTTCAACGCCACCCTGCCCGCCCTCGCCTTCCCACTACTTACCAGATGCTTGACAGGCGCCGACCGCCCGGCCACTGGTGTGGGCGGACCCACTCCGGTCGCGGGTCACGGTCCCTGACCGACGGGGCGGAATCGGCTGCGGTTCAGCGCCGAGTCATCCTGTGCGCCGGGCGACTACGCGATGTCTGGGAGCCCGGTGGCACCCCTGTTGCGTGTTGGTGATTCGTCGCCCCGGAGGTCGACATCGATTCCCAGCCCGAACACCACCATCGAAGGGGGCCGCGACTCGGCCGCCGGGAAGGCGCGATCGCTTCTTGCCCAGGACGAGTTCTCGGCCGCCAACACCCGCTTCGAACCCGCCTCGATGACCCTGCCGACACAGGCGACCAGCTCCCGATCCGAGCACTGCGAACCAGCGTAGGGTGGGGCAACTCGCACACAGAGGAGCGGACCTCGTGAAGCCGGTACGGAAGAGGGACGCCAAGTCCGCGGGAGAGCTCGCGTACTGGCGACAACGCGTCGATGCAGAGGGCCAGCTGATGAACCACTGGTACAAGTGGTTCTATACGGACTGTTTCGGCCTGAGCGACGCGGACTATGCCGATGCACGAGTGCTGGACATCGGTTGTGGGCCCCGAGGTTCTCTTGAATGGGCAGACATGACGGCAGAGCGCGTTGGGCTCGACCCCATTGCCGACGACTACCTGGAGCTCGGAGCGGCCGACCACAAGATGACCTACGTCCAGGCCGGAGCCGAGGACATACCGTTCCCGGACGGGTATTTCGACGCCGTCTTTTCCTTCAACTCACTTGATCACGTCGATGATGTCGATGCTGCGATAGGCGAGATCAAGCGCGTCACCAAGCGGGGTGGGATCTTCCTGTTGTTGGTTGATATCCATCGCGAGCCGACACCACAAGAACCCATAGTGCTCGACTGGTCGGTCGTGAATGACTTCGAACCGGCTCTGCGTGCCCAGTTCGTGTGCCATTACGAGAAGGGCAACCAAGGCTTGCATGTCGGCGTGAAGGAAGGCAAGCTCTTTGATCACTCCGATCCAACCGACCGATATGGGATCCTGGCAGCGCGGTTCGTAGCGGTTTGAACAGCCGGGCCTGGGTTCCGTGCACAGGGAGCCGTCGAGTCGGCGTTACCCCAGCGCTCCTGACCCTGGCATGACGAAGTCATGGGACGAGGCTCCGGCGTTCGAGACCGACGAGTAGTCGATTTCGATCCCGGACAACTGCAGAAGGGGTGATATGGTTGCTGTCAGGCCCAGGTGAACGGTGACGGGTTCGATCTCGCCTTCGCTGCTGCTTCCCCAGACCGCACGTCTCTTCTGGATCGTCCGGGACTGCGCCAGGTTCGGAGCATGGATCCCGGAATGCACTCACCAAGGACTGCCTGCCTTCCAGGCATACCACCCCATGTCCGGCTGTCGAGTAGTCGTCATGCGTCAGGGGCCGCCGTGATGAAGCTGTGACGCAATGAGGCGCACACGGAAAGCTCTTCTCCCCCAAGCTAGGTGCGCCCAGCCATCAGGTTGGTGTCGTCCTGTTGGTGTGTGGGGAACAGGGCACGCGGGTCAGGCTCAGGCTCCCGACGACAGGTCCGGGACCGGCGTGCAGTACTGTGAGACGAATGCTGGAAATCGGGGTTCTTGGCCCTCTCCTGTTGGCCGTGGACGGCGTCCCGCTAACGGTGAACCGAGCCCGCGAGCGCGCAGTGCTGTCGCTACTCGCGGCAGAGTCGGGCAGGGCGGTGTCGGCTGATCGGATGATCGACGGAGTGTGGGGTGAGAAGCTCCCGACCAACCCCTTGGCCGCTCTCCAGACCGCCGTCTCCAGGCTCCGGAGAGCAGTCGGTGCCGACGTGATCGTGACCGGGCCCGGTGGCTACGCGCTCAATCCGTCCGCCGTGCGCATCGATGTCGACAGCTTCGAGGAGTTGGTGAACGCTGCTCGGGGGGCGGGAGCCGAGCTTGCCGCCAGCAAGTTGGACGAGGCCTTGGCGTTGTGGCGGGGCGCCCCGTACGACGAATTCGAGTACCAGGACTTCGTCCAATCCGAGGTCGCTCGGCTTGATGAGCTCAGATTGGCCGCGTTGGAGTTGCGGGCGCTGGCCTTGTTGGGCCTCGGCCGCCACGACGAACTGGTCTCAGAACTGCAAGCCCTGGTCGTCAAGCATCCGTTGCGGGAGACCCTGTGGGCTCACCTGATGGTCGCCCTCTACCGGTCCGGGCGTCAGGCGGACGCGCTGGCCGCGTACCAGTCCATTCGCAACACCCTGATCGAGCAAATGGGGCTGGAACCTGGGCCGCTGCTGCGACGCACTGAAGAGCGAATCCTCACCCAAGACCCCGCTCTGGAGTCCGGGCCCACCATTTCCCCCGCCCGCGTGGAGAGCGCCGTGCCGCAACGGCTGTGGCTTCCGAGCGCGATCTCACCCATGTTGGGACGAGAGGATGAGCTTCGGCTCGTCAAGGAGATGCTCCGGTCGTCGCGGCTCGTGACCGTGACTGGTCCTGCAGGCGTGGGCAAGACGCGGTTGGCGCTTGAGGCGGCTCATGAAGTGATCGACGACTTCGAGGACGGCGTTGTCTTCATAGGTGTCGACGCCCTCGACGACAGCTGGACCATCGGCAACATCGCGCGCTATGCAGCGGACGGATTGACCGACGAGGCGCCCGTCGAGGATCAGATCGTGGACCTCCTGCGAGGTCGTTGCCACCTCATCGTCCTGGATGGGTGTGAGCGCTTGACCAGCGACCTGGCAGGAGCCCTGACAACCCTCCTCGAACGCTGCCGGGAGATCACGATCCTGGCCTCGAGTCGCCAACGTTTCGGGGTCAACGGCGAAGCAATCCTCATGCTTCGACCGCTACCCCTCCCCCAACCCGGTGAGTCACGCAGCCCTGCGACCGATTTGTTCATCCAACGCGCTCCTTCGCTCAACCCAGAGGACCTTGACCCCGCGACCGTTGAAGACTTGGCACGCATCACGTCCGCCCTCGACGGCCTACCCCTCGGAATCGAGCTCGCAGCGGCCCGATCTGCCTACCTGCCGTTGAGCGAACTCGCAGAACAACTCGAACACCGTACCGACCTGCTTGCCAGCCGCAATCCCACCGCACCACCCAGGCACCAAAGCCTTAGAGCCGCCATCGCCACGAGCTGGGATGCACTGGAACCCGAGCACCAAGAGCTGCTCCTCGCTGTCAGCACCCTGAGTACTCCGTGGGGTTTCGAGGACGCCGCCCGCATGCTCGACCCACCCGGTACCGCCGAAGAGGTCGAGCGAGCCGTCCTCGACCTCGTTGACCGCTCGCTCCTCCTGCCCGGACGAGTATCTGGGCCGGAGACCAAAGCCTCGTTCACGATGCTGCGCCCGATCCGGGAGTTCGCAGCCGCCGCCCTCGAAAACGACATCCGGGCCCCCGCCTTCAGGAGGCGCCATGCCGAGATCTTCCAGTCAATCGCAGCCCGATTCCGCGCCAACCACGACTGGGGAGCCGAGTGGGGAACCACCAGCGAGGTTGAAGAACGGATCGCCGACATCGAAAACACATTGAACTGGCTGACCGAACACGACGCGAACGCCGGCCTGCGAATGGCCTGCAACCTTGGGATGCTCTGGACGTTCGGTGAACGAAGACACGAAGGCGAGCGACACCTACGGGCACTCCTCAGCCTGGTCAAGGATGATTCCAGGTCAGTGGCAACCGGCCGGTTCCTGCTCGGCTCGCTGATCCGTCCCGGCGGATTCTCGTACCTCGAAGCAATCGGATTCACGACGTTCGAGGATCGCTGGCATGATCGCCACCGCTTCCGTGCGGATGACGCCGCAAGGACCCAGGAGTCCGTCGATCTCCTGACGGAAGCGTTGGCCACGTGGGGCAGGCTGGGTCTTGAGCCTCACCGCTACGCCCGAGTCGAACTGGCGAGAAGCCTCGCCACCGCCGGCGACTTCGAGGCCGCCGAGCGTGTGCTTGGCGCCATCCCGCCGGACGCGGCTCGGGACGTGATCTGCTTCAAGAAACAGGTCCTGGCCCGGATCGCGGTGGCACGGGGCGAATTCGACGTCGCCCTGGAGCACGCCGGGGACGCGACCTGCGAGCACGCGGGGACACTCCAGGTCTTCCAGGAGGACACAAAGGCTCGCATCGCCATCGCTCGGCTCGACTGGGAGGCGGCGGCCCGTCACTTGGAAACCCTGCTGGCCCACCACACCAGCGTGGGGAACCTGCCCGCAGCTGCGATCATCCACCTTCACCTGGGCATCATTGCCGCGTCCAGCGGAGACTCGGCCACTGGACGTCACCATGCGGGGCGCGCCCTCGAACTCGGCCGTCGGTTCGGGATCTCCAGGCTCGAACCATTGGTTCGCCTCACCCAAGCCTCGGCCCACTTCGCGGACGCCGACTACCCGTCGGCGATCGAGTACGCGTCGCACTCGATCGCATTGTCGGAGCGGCTTGGCGACAGGTACGGCATTGGGTTGGCCCGGGTCGGTCTGGGAGTCGCGTACAACCAGGTGGGGAACCCGAAGGATGCGGTCTCGAGCCTTCGAATGGCCCTCGGCCAGACAACGCACAGGCCGGGTTCGGCACAAACCGACGCTGGGGGCTTCTTCCACCTCGCCAATTCGTACTACCTGCTCGGAAGAACGGCCGACGCCGCCAGGCTGCTCGGAGCCGAGAGCCAAGCTCGCTTGGGAGTCCAGACCTTCATCGCGCCGGGTTGGGCCGACGACATCGATCCGCGCCACGCCCTGGAAGACGCGTTGGGACCAGATCGGTTCGCCACGCTCTTCGAGGAGGGCCGGGGCATGTGGCGGAAAGCGGCCTTCGAGCTGGCTCTTGCAGAATAGGACAGGCCGGCCTCGAGACATCCTGGAGTGACCGACAGACGCGCACGGTCTCCGAAGCCCGAGCCCGCAAACCGAACACTGTGACACAGTGGCCTCCCGCCGCTGACAGCTCAGCAGCAAGCAGGATCCCGCTGCGCGGAGACCTGGCTTCTTGGCGGGCAGCGAATGGACGATCTCCAGGATGACACTCTTCGGAAACATCTCGTTGAAAGCGTCCACTGCAATTCTCAGAAGCACTTGCTCACGAATAACCCCATCGACCTCATCATCGGTTCTGGCCCGTTTGAACTTCCGGGGCTTGAGGCTGCCGGAGAGCATTTCGACCGTATTGTCAGGTTCCAGCAGAATCCCAACACTCCGCGCTGGATCAGTGGGTCTTTGCTACCTGCGGCGCGTAGAAGCCCGCACCTGTCACGTCTCTCTCTCAATTCCTCCAGATTCACGCGGTGGCCTAATAGGCCCATAGCTCCTCCCTTCTTCTTAAGAGCGGCAGCTCCGAAAAGGGCGACGAACCAATCTGGCTGAACCCGCCTATGTCCCAGTCTCAGCGGTGCCCGCGAGAGAACGAGCTTCTCGCATCGCGTAATAGGTAGCCGACGCCACTATCGCGACCGCGATGGCACCACCGATGAGGAAACGGGGGATAGCCCCTTGACGGCAGACGTGATCGGCACCACCCACAAGACTTAACCTGACGAAACCTGCCGTCGCGTCCCTAAAGGTCTCCTGGTAGACGTCTGCAGGGATGTGCAGCCGTTCCAGAGTCTGGTTGGAGGGGCCGTCGTCAAAGGCCGCGTATGCGGAGCCGCAATCGAGAGTGGTCTCAAGAAAGCCCACGCTCACAGGCAACAGCCCCAACCCAAGGGCGGCAAGCGCCGCAACCATTACGGCTGCAGGCACAACACGTCGCCTCAATAGGAGAACAAGCCCGCCGGTGTAGATCGCGATGGCGATCAAGACATTCAGTATGTAGCCGCCGTAGTAGCCGTCACCACCTCGATTGGACAGCTCGACCGCCTGGAGCAGGAACACTCCAACCCACATGGCGCTCCACACGATGATCGCCACACGACGGACCACGGCTAGCCTCCAAGTGCTCGAAGGGAGATTACCCCTGGTTGCTGCCGCACGTCCGCCCGCTCGCAAGGCCGTTTAACCGACCCCGCCGCGTGTCGGTGCCGTTGCCTGCACGGAACGGCGCTCAGCCGCCGGACACGAAGGGGACCTTCGCCAGAGCGAGACCCCCTGGTCGCACCCGTGAGCGACTTCCCTCGACCTTCGTTCCGTCGTGGCGTAGCCGGTGACTTCCAGACCGACTTGGGGCGAAAAGCGCCTTCCCCTCCTCGGGAGTGTGACGCCGCCAGTCGGCAGCGAGCTTCCGTCGGTACCGGCCCTGCGTCAGCCGCCAACCCTGCTCGGGGGTCATCGTCCTACCAACCTCCATGGCTCGGGTCCGGCACCAGCGATCGACGTGCCCTTTCGTTCAAGAGAAGCACGGTGCTTCAGGCGAAAGTAGAGTCACTGGCGGTCTGCGAAGTGAAGGAGTGGGGATTGGACGACATTGCGGCTCTCAATGCGGTGAATGCGGTCTTCTGGGGTAGGTCCGTTGAGAACTCTCTTGAGCGCCTGAGAGCGGCTGGCGATGCGGCCGTGCCTGAAGTCCTGTCGGGAATCAGCAACGCCGCCAAAGGCGCCGTCGGCGCTGAGTATTGGTGGAATGGCGCGGGGAAGCTATGCGGTGTTCTCGCGTCGATCCAAACTCCTCTCGCGCGAGAGGCTCTGCTGAACATACTGGCCACGGATAGTCCGATCGTGGAGTTTGATCAAGTACGCGCTTCGGCCGCCGCGAGCTTGGCTGGATTCGCAGATAACGCCGAGGAGCTCATTCCGATCTTGCTCAAGCTAATGGAATCACCTCACTCGCCACGCCTGCAGATTCAAAGTGCAATCGAAGCACTGGGGGGCGAAGTGCCCATCAGCCCGGAGCTCATGATTGAGAAGGCCCGCTACATGGACCCACAAGAAGCCATCGAGCTCCTTGGTCCTCTTCAGAATCGGGCAGCAGGATGGGACAAGGACCAACAGAGGTTCTTCTTCTACACGCTCGGGGGCAAGCTTGATGCCGCCTTTGGCCATCCTGGTCGGGCAGACCAACTCTCAAGGCCGTACTATGCAGCCGCGCTCTTAGCCGACCCGGGTCCAGATTCGGCGTCGTGGGGCAAGTTCGGTGGGGTAGAGGTCGACAAGTCGGAGGCAGCTGCCAGGCGGCTGGCTGAGCAGTATCCGCTACCGGACAAGCCTCCAGTCCCCGGCGAAACTGGCGCGACCGAGGGCTTTGATGGTGGTAGTGAGGAAGCGGACCTGAGGGCGCGACGGCGGAAGAGGAATTGGCGGTTCTGGAATTGACCCCCCAAGGGGGGTCAATTGGCTGTGGGCCACGCCCCTCAAACCAGGTGGGCAACCGAAACCGATGATCTTGCTACCAACGGCTGGCGGACACCCCGAAGGAGGATCCCCCGGATCCTGGTGACTTCTCCCCCACGCACCTCGATCGCCATAGACGATTGCACGTCCGTGCGAAGCAGGCCGGACGGTTTCGGGCGCGAAGAGGGAGGCCTGCTTGTGTTTCGGCTCCCCCTGGTGGGCGGACAACTCACATGAGGGTTCTACTCGGCGTTCGTTCCGCCCATTTGCTTCCTCGGTTCCGGCTCGCCTGGAGGACCAGTCTGCCACGCGTCGGTGGTCGGGGTTGAAGGACGCGTCAGGCTGGCGGCGTCAAGCAAGGGTCAAACCCCCGACCCCGCGGTCGCGATCTGAATAGATCAAGGTGAGGTGCTGAACAACCTCGTCACGTCAACTGAGCCCCACCCACTCTCGGACCCGCCCAGTCTCTGGGCGCCTCCTCTTTGAGGCGTACTCGTCCCCCACTCCCTGAGCATCGCCACCCCCGATCGTGGCGGCCATGGCTCGTCATCCCAAGTAATTCGCCGCGATGACTAGCCCGATCACTGCGAGGAACACAATGGCCACGACGGTGATGAGAATCCGGAGCTGGCGCGAACTCATCGGACGGAGCTCGACACCGGCCGCCAATCGTCGACCCTCCCTGCTAACCGCGAATCCTCGAACAAGAATCAGGGCCCCGATGACGATAGTGCCCCAAGCCACGGCTCTTCCCTCTGAGACCAGGGAAAGAACTAGGCCGAAGGCAACCCCTAGGCCTCCAATCCACATGCTGGCTTTTCCACGCCTCTCTCGGGTCTCGCCCTCCGAGCGCAGCCTTTGCATGTGCTTCTGGTTTGTTGCCTCGGCTTGCGCGATCTCTTCGGCCGGCATCGCACCCGGCCTGATCATGCCTTGCATGGCTGCGAATAGTTCGTCTCTGAACCGCGGGCTTGTCCTCCCGAACACTGCCGACCCACCCGGCGGCCCTTCACCATATTCGACCCTCACCGCGAGCTGAAGGCGGCTGACTGCCCGGATACGCTCGATCCGAAAGCTGGACTTCTTCCCCGCGAACTCCAGGTGTTCATCGCCGACGACAAGGGTTCCCTTGTCAATTGCCCCTCTGGCTGCCGCCTGCTCGGCGGCAGTGGCGGCCGGGTCGTGGAGAGCGCCGGGGTTGTACCCGACCTTCTCGAAAGTCCGAGGTTCTGACACAAGCCCTCCCGGGTCTTCAAGCGTGAGCATCGATCCTACTGATTCCTGATTCTGCGGGGTGACGTGGGATGAGCCCCTCGCCTCGGCTCGCTTGACGACGCCACTCCTGGCCAGGGGACGGGGCTCGGCGGGCGAAGTTGGTGGCGGAGACGAAGCGGTAGCCGATCCCTTTGAGGACGCCGAGTCTTGCGCAGCTGGAGGTAGCCTCCGAGCAGGATTCCGGGTCGTAGGCAGGGCGGGTGCCCTTGGGGCTGATGCGTTGGATCCGTCGGCTCACCCAGCATGTCGTCGTCGAGGGTGCCGGTGTCGCTCGTACAGCACGTATCGGCGTGTGCGATGGATGTGCGATGGAGGCCTCAGAAGCCCGGTTGAGGGGAGAGCCAGAAAGGCGAAGAACCCTTGCGGTGCAAGGGTTCTTCCGTAGTAGCGGGGGCGGGATTTGAACCCGCGACCTTCGGGTTATGAGCCCGACGAGCTACCAGACTGCTCCACCCCGCGTCGGTGGAGACGGAAGTATACGGGTGCCCGGTTCCTTAGGGGACCCGGCTTCTGGGTCCCAGCGAGCCGGGATCTGGGAACGGACTCCTGGGAACCTCTCAGAATCCCCGTCGTACGTCACCACCTGGCCCCGCTTCTCGAGAGGATACGAAGCGTTCGACGATGGCGGCCACCATCGCTGGGTCAGTTCGATGGGCGATATGGCCGTGCCCTGGGAGGACGAGGACGTCGGAGTGTGGCAGCGCCGCCGCGGCTCGGTGGGTCGCCGCGGTCTGTGATGAAGGGCTGTCGCCGCCCGCCAGCAGCAGCGCGGGAGCCGCGACGCCGTCAAGCCAACCCGGGCGATAGACCCATGAGCTCTCCGCGATCAGCTCCCGCGGTACCGACGGCACGATCTCGAGGCGGTCGCTCCACGTCGGAAGTGACCGCACGTACTCGATCTCCTCGTCGGTCATCTCGACGACCCAGGCCAAGAGCGCCAGCGCCGCTGCCTCATAGTCCCCCGTCGCCAGCGCCGCCTGCACCACTTCCACCGCACCGTCCGGATATTGCATGCCCAGGCCCGGCTCGTAGAGAACGAGGCGGTGGATGTTGGGGGTGAGCGCGGATGCTCCCAGTGCGCAGTCGGCGCCGTAGGAATGACCCCAGAGCGCAACCGGCCCACCCATGCGATCGGCAACCTCATCGACGACCGAGACGATGTCACCGAACTCGCGCTCGATCGAGTAGTCGCCGCTGTCACCGCTGGCACCCCTGCCCCGACGGTCCATCGCAAACACGGTGAAGGTCCGGGCCATCTCAGCGACGAACGGGGCGTCGTTGCGGTGGTCGCTCATGGCCCCATGAACCAGCACAATCGGTGGACCGTGGCCCTCAGAGAAGACCGCGATCGGCGTTCCGTCAGGTGCGGCAACCTCGAAACGTGTCTCCGGTGTCAGCATCGTCTGCAACCCTGCGTCGTCACGGAGTCCTATCGACGAGCGAGAAGAACGCCACGGCGGCCTCAGGGTCGTCCTCGAAGAAGCGAGCGGAGGCGAACGCACCATCCTCCACGTCGTAGATGGCGGCCCGATGGAACGAAATCGAGGCGTCAGCAGCCTCGAATCGCACCAGCAGGTACACCCGATGGTCGTCGGCGGCGAGACCGAGGAACTCTGGACGGAAGCCGCCCCCCGTCAGCCGGTCCTGCTCAGCCCAGAAGCGGACGATCCCATCACGGCCGCGATGGTCGCCGTGGAGCGGGCCCGGGCCCGGGTAGTGGAAGGCGACGTCGTTGGCGAAGAAGCCCGCCGCTCCCTCGCGGTCGCCGCTCCCCCACACCTCAACCATGCGCCGAAACAGCGCCTCGTTGGCGTGCACCGTCCACCTCCCAAAGTGAGACCGACTCACAGGAGAATATCGCGCCGAGCCACCAGGCGGCTCCACCCGGCGTCGGTGGAGACGGGAGCATCGGGCGCTCGGTTCCTTGTGGAAAGCGGCACCCGGGCGTCAGCGAGACGGAACCTCGGAACGGACCCCTGAGAACCTCTCGAAGTCCGTGTCGTACGTCACCACCTGGCCGCGGTGCTCAACGCTCAGGGCCGCCAGATGGGCGTCGTTGAGGAGGTTGCCGCCCTGACCGACCGCGGAGGCAAGTGACATCATCACTTCGAGATGTCGGGCCGTTGGCTCGATCACGACCGCGCTCGGCTGGGCCAGCCACTCGTCCACTCGCGCCAAAGCATCGCTCGCAGAAAGCGGATGGGTGAAGAGACCCTTCTTGGTCGACAAGCGCAAGAATGCCAAGAGCACGATCCACGCGAACCCGACCGTCGCCCCACCGGAGAGAGCACCATCGAGCCAGGTCCTCGCGTCTTCGTGACGGGGAGCGTCCTCATCGACGGCGTAGAGCAAGACACTGGCATCGACCACCTTCACGAGCCGCTCAGCATTCGTCTCAGCAGGACGTCGTCCTCCAGCTCACCCGCCAGCTGGAGAGCTCGGTCCAGGTTGACCAGGGGCGGTCCCATCTTCGCCGTTCGAGTCCTGAACGGGGGGCGCGGGACCGAATTGAGCATCCCCTCCCTCAGAAGGTCATTGAGCGCCTTCTTGAACGAGATCTTCTGCTCCGTCATGCGACGACGAACCGCCTGCTCCGTGTCGGGATCAAGTGTCACCGTGGTTCGCATATTGACATCATATCATCATTCCGTTTGATGCCTTGCTGTCATACGCTCTCCACTCCCTGCACCCGCTCTATCCTGCACCGCCAGGAGGTCGTTGTGAACAAGCTCATCCTTCGGATCGCCGTGATTGCCGCCGCCCTGTGGGTGACCATCTGGATCATCGATGGCCTTACGTACGACACCGACCGGGGGCTGTGGCCGTTCGTCCTCATCGCCGCCATCTTCGCCGTCGTCAACTCGGTGCTCCGCCCGATCGCCAAGATCGTCTCGCTCCCCTTCATCGTGCTCACGCTCGGTCTCGGCGCGCTCGTCATCAACGGCCTGGCCTTTTGGTTCGTGGCGTGGCTCTCGGGCCCGACCCAACTCGATCTCGGGTTCACCTCCACCGGGTTCTGGGCATCGTTCCTCGGCGCGATCGTGATGGCCCTCGTCAGCTTCGTCCTCAACCGGTTCGTGAAGCCGAGCAAGAAGAAGTAGCAGCCGGGCGCCCGTGGGGGCTGGGGCGGGCGCCCCTACGCCACCTCGAGGAGCACTGCTGCACCCAGGCCCGAACCAGCTGGCACCGTCGCCCCACCGAAGTGGAGGCCACGCTGCTTGAGCGCCTTGGCCAGGTGGATGACGATCCGCAGCCCGGACATGCCGACCGGGTGGCCGAGTCCGACCGAGCCGCCGTCGACGTTGAGCCGGTCCCGGTCCCAGCCTCCCATCTGCTCGCAGGCGATGAGCTGCACCGCGAAGCCCTCGTTGCACTCGATGAGATCGAGGTCGGACACCGTCCTACCCGCCTGGCTCAGCGACGCATTGAGCGCGTCGACGCACGAGTACCCCATGAGGTTCGGGTCGCAGCCGACCATGGCCATCCCTTCGGTGACGATCCGAGCAATGGGCGTCAGGTCGTACCGATCGACGGCGTCGGCACTGGCGATGATGGCCGCCGCCGCTCCGTCGTTGAGGCTGGCGGCATTCCCCGCCGTGATGACCCCACCGTCCTGCACGGTCGGCAGGCGACCGAGGGTCTCCATCGTTGAGACACGGGGGTTCTCGTCGGTGTCGAACACCACCGAACCCTTGCGACCGGGCACCTCGATCGGCACGATCTCGTCGTCGAAGCGGCCGGCCGCGATGGCGTCGAGGGACCGCTGGTTGGTGACGATGGAGTACGCGTCCATCTCGTCGCGGCTGAACCCGTCCACCCTCGCGTGGTTCTCCGCGACGTCGATCATCTGCTTCGGATCCCCCCACATGCCCGAACCGGCCAGCGTGCACTCGGTGATCGTGTCGACGAAGGCGGTGCTGCCGAGGCGATGACCCCACCGCGACCCGGGGACCATGTGGGGTGCGTTGCTCATCGACTCCATCCCGACGGCCATGGCGACATCCGCACCGCCCGAGGCGACCTGGTAGCCGGCCTGGATGAGCGACGCCATCCCCGAGCAGCACTGCATGTTGATCGTGTAGGCAGGCACCGTCACCGGTGCCCCCACCCGCAACCCGACGATGCGGGCCGGGTTGGACTCGGTCATGTCCTGGAGCACCATCCCCCCAACGATGAGGTCGAGCGCCGAGGCATCCAGGGCGACCCGGTCGAGGAGGGCCGAGGCGACGACCGACGCGAACTCGGTGGCACGCAACGGCCGCAGTGATCCTCCGAACTTGCCGATCGGGGTCCGCAGCCCTTCGACAAGGAAGACATCCCGTCCCATCTCGCCATTCCCTTCGTTTGCCGTCGACGTAGGTTTCGCTTTACACTAACGAACGTTCGATAGGTATCCAAGTGAGGAGACATCGTGTTCGATGACGAGACCCTGGCCCACTCCAAGGAGTCGGCGGTCGCGTGGGAGACCGCCTACGCCAAGATGGTCGAGCGGTTCGGTGACGCCGCCCCGGCTCGGGCCACGAACCCGACCACCCACTCCGGGCTCCCCCTCAAGCCGGCCTACTTCCCGCACGACATCGCCCACATCCCGCCCGACGCCATCGGGGCCCCCGGCCAGTACCCATTCACCCGCGGCAACCTGCCCGCCCAGTACCAGCTCATGAACTGGGCCAACCAGCCGGTGATCGGCTACGGGCTCCCCGAGGACACCCGCGGTCGCATGGACGCCCTCGCCGAGCAGGGCATGACCGGGTACTTCGGCCAGAAGTTCTACAACCTCGTGTACGACCTCGTCTCCCACGAGGGCCTCGATCCCGACCATCCGGCGGCTCGGGGTCGGGTGGGCGAATGCGGAATGGGCGTCTACTCCAAGCAGGACATGGACACGATGTTTGCGGGGATGGACCTCACGCAGATGAACGTCATCCACATCACCTACTACCAGATCCTGCCCGCACTCGCCCAGTACGTCGCCCTCGCCGAGGATCGTGGCCTCACCCCCGACCAGCTCCGCGGCAACTCCATGAACTGGTACCACCAGTCCGCCTACACCGGCATGAGCGCCTTCCCGCCGCGTCAGGGTCACAAGCTGGCAGTGGAGCTCATCAAGTACTGCTCGACGCACATGCCGCGCTGGAACACCACGAACTTCTTCGGCTACGGGGCCGAGGAGTCCGGCGCCACCGCCGTGGAGGAGATCGGCCTCATGCTCGCCTACGGCATCGACCTCGTCCGGGCCTGCCTCGAGGCCGGTCTCACGGCCGACCAGGTCCTGCCCCGGTTCGGGTTCCAGATCGCCCAAGCCAACGACTTCTTCGAGGAGATCTGCAAGATCCGGGCCCTGCGTCGGATCTGGGCCACGACGATGCACGAGCAGTTCGGGGCGACGGACCCCCGCGGCATGCACGTCCGCATCCACACCCATACGTCAGGCGCCCTGCTCACCGCCCAGCAGCCGCTCGTCAACCTCGCCCGTACCACCCTCCACGCCTTCGGTGCCGCCCTCTCGGGGGTGCAGGCGATGGAGGTCTCGGCCTACGACGAAGCCCACACCATCCCCACCGAGGAAGCAGCCACGCTCGCCCTGCGGGTGCAGCAGGTGATCCAGGAGGAGTCGAACATCACCTCGGTGTCCGACCCCCTGGCCGGTTCGTACTACGTGGAGGCCCTCACCGACCAGATCGCCAAGGCCGCGCTGGAACTCGTCGGCGAGATCGAGGCGCAAGGGGGCTACATCGCCGCCCAGGAAGCCGGTTGGATCAGGCGACGCACCGAGGCGTCGGCCGAGCGATGGCGCGACCTCATCGACTCGGGGGAACGTTCGATGGTGGCCACGAACATCTATGTGACCGACGAGCCGCCCCCAGCCAACCTGTTCAAGATCGATCCCGCGGTGGAACGCACAGCCATCGAACGTGTGCAGGCCCTCCGGGCGAATCGTGACCACGACGCATGGGAACAGGCCATGGGTCGCTTCGCGGCGGCGGCCAAGGAGTTCGCGGCCAAGGGCCACGCCGACATCGACGGCAGCCTCATCGAGACGGCGATCGATGCGGCCCGAGCCGACGCCACGACCGGCGAAATGATGGGCGTCCTCAAGGACGCGTTGGGATGGAGGGCACCTCATGAGTACTAACCAAGGGACCGAGCCGATCAGGGTGCTGCTCGCCAAGCCCACGCACGACTGCCACGACCGCGGTGTCCGGCTCGTCGCCCGCCGGATGCGCGAAGCCGGGCTCGAGGTCATCTTCTCGAACTTCCTCCTCGTCGACGAGGTCGTCAGGGCAGCCGTCGACGAGGACGTCGACGTCGTCGGCATCTCGGCTTCCTCGGGCGGCCACCTGGCGATCTTCGAGGATCTCCTCGCCGGCCTCCGCGACCAGGGCCTCGACGACGTCCTCGTCATCGGCGGTGGCGTCATCCCGCCCGACGACGAGGAGACCATCCTCGGCTGGGGGGTCTCCGCCATCTTCGGACCCGGAACCAACGCCGAACAGGCGATCGAGATGATCCGCACCACCCTCCGCGGGGCCCTGCGATGACCCCGTCCAAGGTCACGATCCTCGGCGGTGGGGGCCGCATGGGCCACGGCATTGCGCTCGCCTGCCTCCAGTACTCAGGTGCCGAGGTCGTCATCGTCTCCCGTCGCCAGGAGACCGTCGACCACGGCCTCGAGCTCGTCACGTCCGGTCCGTTCGGCCTTGCGCGGGCCGTCGCCAAGGGCCGCCTCACCGAGGAGCAGGCCGCCGAGGCCGGCCGCCGCCTGTCGGGCACGACCGACTACGAGCACGCCCTGGCGGGAACCGACCTCGTCTTCGAGACCGTCCCCGAGGTGGTGCCCACCAAGCATGCGTCGTTCGAGCTCGTCGACCGCTACGCCCCCGCGTCGGCGGTCCTGGCGACGAACACGTCCTCGATCGTGATCTCCGAGCTAGCCGCCCCCCTCGAGGACCCGGGCCGCCTCGTCGGCACCCACTGGTTCTACCCGGCCCATGTGATGCCCCTCGTGGAGGTCGCCCGCAGCACGTTCCTTCGCGAGGACGCACTCGAGTACGTCCTCGCCTACCTGCGCCTGTTGCACAAGAAACCGGTCGTCGTCAAGGACTCCCCGGGGTTCTTCATGACCCGATTCGTCAACAACTACGCCGCCGAGGCGCTGCGACTGGTCGAGGCCGGCATCGCCGGCCCGGCGGAGGTCGACGAGATGCTCAAGACCGGCCTCGGATGGCCCATGGGCATCTTCGAGCTGCTCGACGGGTCCAGCTTCGACGCGTTCTACCACGCCCAGGAGTACCTCCACGACAAGCTGGGCGAGAGATACGCGGTCCCGGAGCTGGCCCGGCAGGCGTTCACCTCCGGCTACCACGGTTCACCCGACCTCGTCCCGGACAGCAAGGGGGGCCTCTACGATTTCCTCGGCGTCGAACGCTCTTCCGCCGAGGCATGACCACCGACACAGCTCCCAAACACGCATCGAACCGGCGGGACGAACTCATTGCGGCCGCCGCCACCTGCTTCGACCGGGACGGCTACGGCGCCGCCTCGATCCGGGACATCGCGGCCGAGGTCGGGATGCAGACGGCCTCGATCTACTACCACTTCGCCAGCAAGGACGCCCTGTTCCTCGCGGTGCACGAGGAGGGCTTGCACCGGATCATGACCGGGACGTCTGCCGCCATCGAGGGCATCCCCCCCGGGTGGGACCGCCTCCAGGCGGCATGCACCGCCCACCTGGAGACACTGCTCGGCGGTGACGTCATCTTCAAGGCGATCATGCGTCCTCTTCCGGCCGGGGTGGAGGTCAGGGAGAAGATCATCGAGATGCGGGAGTCCTACGAGCAGGTCTTCCGGGACCTCGTGGACGACCTCGACCTGCCCGCGGGCACCAACCGGCGCCATCTGCGGCTCATGCTGCTCGGAGCCATGAACTGGTCGTTCACCTGGTTCAGGGGCCGGCGCCCGGAGATCGGTGACCTCGCCACGTCGATCGTGACGAACCTGCGGGTCGCCCTAGAGGTGGACGGATGAACGATGCGTACTACCGCGACGGCCTGGCGTCGGGGAACCGGCGGGCCTTGGGCCGGGCCATCTCGGCCGTCGAGAACGACCGCGATGACGCACCGTCGGTGCTGCGGGCGATCGCCGGCCGCACCGGCCGGGCCCACGTCGTGGGGATCACCGGGCCCCCGGGGGCCGGCAAGTCGACGCTCACCAGTGTCCTCATCGCCGCCTACCGGGCCGAGGAGCGGACCGTGGCGGTCGTCGCCGTCGACCCCTCAAGCCCCTTCGGCGGGGGGGCCATCCTCGGCGACCGCATCCGCATGGGCCAGCACTCCCTCGACCCCGGCGTGTTCGTCCGATCGGTGGCCGCCCGCGGCCACCTGGGCGGGCTGTCGCGCACCACGGCGCGCGTCGTCGACGTCCTCGACGGGGCCGGCTTCGACATCATCATCGTCGAGACGGTGGGCACCGGGCAGGCCGAGACCGAGATCATGCACCTCGCCCAGACGGTGGTGGTCGTCGCCGCCCCCGGCCTGGGCGACGAGGTGCAGGCGATCAAGGCGGGGGTCCTCGAGATCGCCGACATCTTCGTCGTCAACAAGGCCGACTCCCCTCTTGCCAACAAGACCCTCCGCACGCTCCACGAAGCGCTTGGCGGACCCGACGAGCGGGGCTGGCGCCAGCCCATCCTGCCCACCGTCGCCACCGACGGGGAGGGCATCGAGGAGCTGCGGGCGGCCATCGAGGAGCACGCCGCCGGTTTTGCGGACGACTACCGGACCCAGGCGGCCACCTATCGGGCCCGCCGACAACTGGCCGTCGCCGCGGCCGAGCTGGCCGCCACCCATGTCCACGAGAGCGAGGACCCGATCATCGATGTCCTGGCCGGGCGGGTCCTCGCCGGGGAAGTCGGGCTTCGCGACGCCGCGGAGGAGGCCCTCGGTACGATCGACAGGAACCGGCAGCGCGATGGAGACCCGACATGACCTACGAGACCGTCCTCTTCGACGTGGCCGACGGCGTGGCCACCATCACGATGAACCGGCCGGACGCCGCCAACGCCCTCAACCTCACGATGGCCAAGGAGTTGGGAGAGCTGGCCATCCGCTGCGACGAGGACCCCGCCATCCGAGCCGTGGTCATCACCGGGGCCGGACGCTTCTTCAGCGCCGGCGGCGACATGTCCGGCTTCCAGGAAGCCGGCGACACGGCCGGGAGCCTCATCAAGGAAATGACGATGCACTTCCACGCCGCCGTGTCCCGGTTCAATCGAATGGATCCGCCCGTGGTGGGCGCCGTCAACGGGATGGCCGCCGGTGCCGGGTTCTCGTTCGCCAGTTCGTGTGACATCCTCATCGCCGCCGAGTCGGCAGTGTTCCTCTCCGCCTACACCGCTTCGGCCCTGACCCCCGACGGGAGCTCCACGTACTTCGTCCCCCGCCTCGTGGGGTTGCGGCGGGCGATGGACCTCATGCTCACGAACCGGCGGCTCACGGCGGCCGAGGCGGTGTCGTGGGGGATGGTGAGCCGGGTGGTGGCCGACGACGAGGTCCTGGCGGCGGCCACCGAGCTGGCGGCCTCGCTGGCAGCGGGACCGACGAGATCGTACGGGGCGACGAAGCGCATGCTCCACGAGAGCCTGTCATCGTCGCTGGAAACCCAGATGGAGTTGGAAGCCCGCACCATCGCCGACATCACCCGCACGACCGACGCCCGCGAGGGCATCGCCGCCTTCCTCGAGAAGCGCCGCCCCCACTTCACCGGCCACTAGCGCGCGCTGGAACCCAGGGTTCAGGCGCGCGTATTCCGCGCGATCTGGCCCACGGTTCGACCGCGCGCTGGAACCCAGGGTTCAGGCGCGCGTATTCCGCGCGATCTGGCCCACGGTTCGCACGACGGGACGCCCGATGCACCAGACGGGCGGTACCCGACGCGTAGCCTCGGCAGATGACATCGTCACCCGATCCCCTCCTCGACTCCGTCCGGGTGGGACCCCTCACCACCCGCAACCGCTTCTGGCAGGTGCCCCACTGCAACGGCATGGGCTACCGGGACCCCTCGATGCTCGCCGCCATGCGAGGCATGAAGGCCGAGGGGGGATGGGCGGTCGTCTCGACCGAGGAGGTGGAGATCCACCCGTCGTCGGAGGTCACGCCGTACATCGAAGGGCGGATATGGGACGAAAAGGACATCCCCGCCCACCGGCTCGTCACCGACGCCATCCACGAACACGGCGCCCTGGCCGCCATCGAGCTCGTCCACAACGGCATGGCGACCCCCAACTACTGGTCGCGGGTCCCGCCGATGGGACCCAGCCATCAGTCCCTCACCCACTCGTCGCCGATCCAGGCCCGGGCCATGACCTTGGACGACATCGCCGACCTGCGGAGCTGGCACCGCGGCGCGGTTCGACGGTCACTCCAGGCTGGCTACGACATCGTGTACGTCTACGCCGGTCACTCCCTGAGCACCCTGCAGCACTTCCTGTCACCCCGGTACAACCACCGGACCGACGAGTACGGAGGGTCACTCGCCAACCGCGTCAGGCTCCTGCGCGAAGTGCTGGAGGACACCATCGATGAGGTCGACGGCAGGGCTGCCGTGGCCTGTCGAATTGCCATCGACGAGTTGTACGGCGACGGCGGCACCCAGCGAGGTGACATGGAGGAGATCTTCTCCATCGTCGGCGAACTCCCCGACGCCTGGGACATCATGGTCGGACAATGGCCGGACGACTCGACGACCTCGCGGTTCATGGGCGAAGGAGGACGCGAGGAGCTCCAACTCGGCATCAAGACGCTCACATCCAAGCCGGTGGTGGGGGTGGGCCGGTACACGACCCCCGAGAACATGCGCCGCCTCATCCGCCAGGAAGTCCTCGACTTCGTCGGCGCGGCCCGGCCGTCCATCGCTGACCCCTTCCTGCCCACCAAGGTCGCCGAGGGACGGGAGGACGAGATCCGCGAGTGCATCGGGTGCAACATCTGTGTGACCGGCGACTGGACCATGGCACCGATCCGGTGCACCCAGAACCCCGCCATGGGTGAGGAGTGGCGGCGGGGCTGGCACCCTGAGCGGATCCGGCTCATGCGCCCACCCACGAAGGTGCTCGTGGTCGGGGCGGGCCCCGCCGGCCTCGAGGCAGCGATGAGTGCCGGACGCCGCGGGTGCGAGGTCGTCCTGGTCGAGGCGACGCGGGCGATCGGCGGCCGGGCCCTCACCGAGAGCCGCCTCCCCGGGCTGGCCGAGTGGCGGCGCGTCGTCGACTACCGGGTGAGCCAGATCGATCGGCTACCCAACGTCGACTACTACCGGGAGAGCCCGATGACCGCCGACGAGGCCCTCGGGTACGGATTCGACCACGTTGCCGTCGCCACCGGGGCGACGTGGCGACGCGACGGTGTCGGCCTTCACCACCGCCATCCGATCGCCCTGGGCGGACCCGTGGCCACACCCGACGACGTCATGGCCGAAACGCTTCCACTCGGGCCGGTCGTCGTCTTCGACGACGACCACTTCTACCTCGGCTCGGCCATCGCCGAGATGCTGGCCGGACGCGGCTCCCCGGTGACCCTGGTCACCCCGGACGCGGAGGTGGCGTCCTACACCCGCAACACGATGGAGCAGGAGAGGATTCACCGACGCCTGCTCGAACGCGGCGTGATCCTGCGCCCCCATCACACCGTCATGTCATCCGACGAGGAGAGTGTCCGTGTCACGCACACGATCTCCGGGACCCACGACACGATCGAAGCCGCCGTCCTGGTGCTCGTGACCTCCCGCCTCCCCAACGACGCCCTTGTGACGGAGCTGCTCGACCGACGGGCGGACTGGGGTGCCGTGGCGTCGGTCCGGGCCGTTGGTGACGCCTTGGCCCCGGGGGCGATCGTCAACGCAATCTGGGACGGACGCCGCTTCGCTGAGGAGCTCGACGGCAGGGACGACGATGCCATCTTCCGACGCAACCCGGCAACCCTCTGACCGTCGGGCCTACCGCTCGGCGAGCAAGGCCTCGAGCGCGGCCCGCGCCTCCTCGACCTTGGCCTGGTAGGCCCCGAGGTCGCCCCGGGCCAAGGCGTCATCGGCTTCTTCGAAGAGCTCGGCGATCTCGGCCAGGGCGGCCAGGACGTCTGCGGCAGGTGCCGGCGGTTCGGTCTGGTCGCCGGGCTCGGTCGGCGGCGGAGTGGAGGGGATCTCGTCGGGGTCCATGCCGATCTCGGGGCCGAACAGCCGAACGAGGGCCTCTTCCAACGTGGGCTCCATGACGATGTTCTCCCCGTACACCACCACGACGCGTTCCATCTCGGGGAACGGGGCCTCCTCACCCGAGAGATAGAGCGGTTGGACGTACAGGAGCGACTCCTCGACCGGGATGACGAGCAGGTTGCCGCGGTCGACCCGGGACCCCTGCTGACTCCACAGGGTGATCTGGGCTGACACATCCGGGTCCTGCTGGATGAGCGTCGCGACCTGGTCGGGACCGCTCACCGAGGCGGTCCGTGGGAGACGGAAGTCCACCATCGTGCCGTACTCGTCGGGATCGGACTTGGCCACGAGGAACGACGCCATGACTGGGCGTTCGGCCGGGTTGAACGGCTGCATGATCAGGTACGACTCCTCAGTCTCGCCCGGCAGGGTCATGAGGAGGTAGTAGGGAACCATCGGGTCGGGACCGCTGGGGTTGAAGACCTCGCGGCGCAGGAGCAACGATCCTCCGCCCTGCACGTTGATCTGGCTGGGGTCCGGAGGGATGGCCCAGGCATCGTCGGAGAGGTAGAACGCCTGCGGGTCGGTCACGTGGAACTCGGCGTACATGTCCGACTGAACCCGGAAGAGGTCCTCGGGGTACCGCATGTGCTCGCGAACGCCGTCGGGCATCTCGGACATGTGGCGGAACGCCGAAGGGAAGATCCTCATCTGGGACCTGATGATCGGGTCGTCATCATCGACCACGTAGATGGTCACCGCGCCGCTCTCGGCGTCGACTGTGGCCTTGGCCGAATTGCGCACGTAGTTGAACGAATTCGGCAGGTTGGCCAGGAACGTCGACTGGAACGGGAGACGGTCGACGACGGCGCTGCGCGAGTACGGGAAAGAATCGCTCACCGAGTAGAGGTCGATCATCCACAGGAGCCGCCCGTCCACGATCGCCAGGTACGGATCGGAGTCGAGACTGAGGAACGGCGCGACCTCGGAGACCCGCTGGCGGATGTTGCGCTTCATGAGGACCTTCGAACGGGACTCGATCTGTGGGGAGATGAGGATGTTCACATCCGAGTAGCGGATCGCCAGCAGCACCCGGGTGAAGAAGCCGCCCACCCTCACCCCACCCTTGCTGTCGTAGCTGTGGGGCTCGAACGACTGTCCTTCGGCACCGGTCGGGTAGTCGACCTCCTCCTGCTTGGTCCCGACGACGAGGAACGAGCCCGGGTCGTAGCTGTCCCCGAAGTAGACCCGGCTCCCCGCCTCCTCCAGCCGCACCGTCTCGTGGGTCGACTCGGGAGGGACGTCCTGCACGAGATACGACGGTCGACCCCGATCCACTTCGTTGGCAGCAGCGACCACCGCGCCGTAGCCGTGCGTGTACTGGAGGTGCTCGATGATCCACCCCTGCGAGGGAAGCCCTTCGGCGTCGACCTCGCGAGCGGCCAGCATGACCTGTTTGGTCTGTCCGTCGATCTGGTACCGATCGACGTCGACATCGACGATCTCGTAGTACGTCCGAATCGCCTGCTGCTGCTGGAACGTCACCCGAAGGATGCGGGGATCCCACACTCGGATGTTGTCGATGGTGGGGCGGTTGGCGGCGATGTCCGCCGCGTCGAGTGCCGGCGTCCCCCCGAACGAGCGCACCTCCACATCGGCCAGGTCGAAGGCCTCCCGCGTGAACGCGATCTGCCGAGCCACGTACTGCTCCTCAACCTGCTGCTCGTTGGGGTTGACCCGGAAGCGCTGGTAGAGGGCGGGAACGACCGCGCCGGCCAGGATCGAGATCCCGATCCAGAGCCCGATCGAGACGACGGGCAGCGCCCAACCCCGTCGCCACAGGTTGACGATGAGGATCACGGCGGTGAAGACCGCGATGAGGGCCAGGAGACGATAGGCGGGGATACGGATGTCGATGTCGGTGGCCCCCGCGCCGAACACCACCTCGCCCGCCCGGCTCTCGATGAGGAGGCCGTAGGTGTCGAGCCAGTAGTCGACCGCCCGGGTGAGCATCATGACGGCGAGGATGATCGAGAGGTGGTTCTTGGCCTTCTGCTCCACCTCGAATTCGCGTCCAGGGGTGACGCGGAAGCCACCCGAGAGGTAGTGGACGGCAGCCGTCACGAGCGTCGTGAGCACGAGGATCTGGAACGACCAGGCGACGATGTCCTGCAGGAACGGGAGGCGGAAGATGTAGAACCCGACATCGAGCCCGAACACGGGGTCTTCGAGGCCGAACGACTCCGCATGCCGGAAGTAGAGGAAGTGCTCGGTCCATGCCCCGGCCCCCAGCCCGTTGAGCGCACCGAACACCACGGCCATGATGACGAAGAGGCGACGGACGCGCGGTTGCAGCCACACAGCCAGCGGGCGCTCCCCATCCTCGCCGGGAACCATCACGATGCCCGGCGACAACCGGCCGGCCACAACCAGGTTTCCCCACAGGAGCCCGATCGCCAGGATGGCCGTCACCACGATGAGCACGGCCGAGTTGCCGAAGATCGTCCAGAAGACGTCGTTGTGGTTGACCGAGTCGAACCACGACCACTCGGTCCAGAACCCGGCCACGATCCGCAGCGCGATGAACAAGCCGAACAGGCCGAACAGCACGACCCGCAAGCGACCACCGCCCGCGCGGGGGGTGGGTTGGGCGGTCGGCATGGCTCGCATCGTGGACGAGTCTAAGGCGCTGTGAGGCTCTTGGCCTCGGGCTCGGCCCGTGGCCGTCGCCCGGTCCTGGTCAGGCCGACACGACCAAGCAGGTGCAGTCCGGGTGGAATGGGGGGACGACCTCGGGCTCCCGCCCCGCCTCCGCCCGGCAGGCCACGCACCCGCGAGGACGGACAGCGAGCCTCACCTCGCCGCCTTCCGACCGCACGGCGGCTGCCACACCCTCGTTGAAGGCCAGCGTCGCCTCGCTGCGGAGGTGTCGCGCGGCCGAGTCCGAACGCCATCCCCGGAACGCCCGGGAGACCTCCGTGGCGCTGGCAGCCGGGTCCGAGCCCTTGGCCGCGGCTCGTACCAGGCTGGCGGTGAGGTCCCCGGCGAACGTCGACCGGTCCTTCGACGGCTTCCCGGCCGGAGAGCCTTCCACGTCGGTCGAGGCCCAACCGGCGTCGAAGGCGGCCCGGCGCGCGTCTCGGAGCAGCGGTTCGAACTGCTTGGCCAACTCGGTCTGGGAGGGGGTCCACTCGGACTCGAGGCGGATCGCCTCCAGCGCCCGATTCTGCACATCCGCGAGTTCTCGCTTGATGGAACGGAGGGCGCCGTTGGTGATCGGCAGAAGTACTCGCTGCCGGTGATCGAGGAGATCGTCGACGGCCTCAGGGGGACTCGCCGACCCCGGCTTGGGCTCGGCGCGAGGCGCGGGCTCGCCAGGAGCCGCCGCTTCCTGGGGAGCGTCGGTGCCACCCCGCAACGAGGCGAAGAGGCCGGCAAGTTCATCGACGGGCCCCGCGTGTTCCACGGCTTCCGGCTCGGGTTCAGCCTCTGACTGGGACTCCGGGGCCGGCTCCGGCTCGCCGTCCCCTTCCGACTCGGGCTTCTCTTCGATGCTCTCCTCGGACCCCGGTCCCACAACGGTGACATGTCCGTCGCCGGGCCGGGTCGTGCGCAGCCGCTTGACCTCCTCCACCACCGCCAGGGTCTCGACGGGCTCTCCCAGCTCCTCGACGCGGACCGCATCGTCCCGGGCCGGGATGATCCGGACTCCGCCACCCCATTCCGGCGGTTCCTCGACCGGCTCGGGCTCCGGGTCCGGCTCGAGCTGGGACCGCTTCTCTTCGATGTCGGTTTCCAGGCGCTGGACGGTCGCCCGCACCGACTCGAGTTCGCCCAGCAGCTCGTCCCTGCGCACCTCGAGGGCCCGGGCCCGCTCCTGCGCCGCGTCGGCCGTCTTGCGGGCACGCTCGACGATCTCGTCCTTCTCGGCGAGAGCTTCGGCCACGACCCGCTCGGCTTCCATCTTCGCCACGCGGATCTGCTCGTCTGCCTCGCGGCGAGCGCCGGCGACGAGCCGGTGGGCCTCGCGCTCGGCCTCGGCCCGGATGCTGCGAGCGGCCACCTCTGCCTGGGCCACGAGCTCAGTGGCCTGGGCCTGGCTTTCTTCGAGGAGTTCGGCCGCCGTGGACCACGCGTCCCCCCGCAGTGCCTCGGCCTCAGCCGAGGCCCGGTCGGTCCGTGCCTTGGCCTCGGCAAGGGCCGTCGCCCTCCACTCCTCCACCTCGGCGGCCGCGCGCTCACGCATCCCGGTCGCGACACGGTCGGCTTCACCGAGCAGGTCACCGACCTCCTTGCCGATCCGCTCGTACTCGGGGATGGGATGGATGGCGGTCTCCGAGAACGCGTCGGTGAGCCGGTTGACTTCGGCCTCGAGGCCCCGCAGCCGGGCGCGCACATCCTTCACGTACGCATCCACCTGGACTCGGTCGTAGCCCCTGAAGACAGGCGCGAAGTCGGGATCCGTCAATCGATCGGCCATGGTCGGCAGAGTACAAGTTCGATACCGGCCAACGGCGTCACCGCCCCCAGGGGGCACGCGGCCCTATCCAAGTGAGGTCAGGAATTCGAGGGCATCGTCGATGGTGGCGACCTTGACGAGTTGGAGCGTGTCGAGAGGCGCCGACTGTGCCTGCTCCCAGTTGCCCTCCGGAACGAAGGCGTAGGTCGCTCCTTCCCGTTCGGCGGCCACGAGCTTCTGGCGGATGCCGCCAATCGGGCCGACCACCCCTGACGAGTCGATCGTGCCCGTGCCGGCCACGATGAGGCCGTCGAGCAGGTCGTCATCGGAGATGAGGTCGATGATGGTGAGGGCGTACATGAGCCCGGCCGACGGGCCCCCGATGTTCTGCGAGTCGATGTCGATGGTGATTTCGGACTCATAGCGCCAGTTGTGGGTCGTCGCCAGGAAGCCGACCATCGGTCGGCCCTTCTCCTGCGTGTGTTCGGTGAGGGTGATGGAGACCTCCATCTCCTCGCCGTCACGAACGAGGCGGAGTCGCAGCACATCCCCGATCGCGTGGGAGCTGATCTCGCGGGTGGCATCGGTGGCGACGGACACCGGGACGTCGTCGATGGCGCTGATGACGTCACCCGTTTCGAGGACTCCCTCGGCCCCCGTCCCTTCCAGCACGCCGGCGACCAGGACCCCGTCCCCGGCCAAGGTGGCCTCATAGCCCAGTCGCTCCAGGGCCACGAAGATCGCCGTGTTCTTCGACTCGTTCATGGCCAGAAGGTTGCCCTCGCGGTACTCCTCGGGCGAGATGTCGAGCGGGCGGACCGCCTCGCGACGGACGAGGTCGACCGTCGGGTCGAGCATCGCCAGGGCGAACTCGAGGGCGGTCACCTCGTGGAGGGCCACGGTGAGCATGAGGAACTCCCCGTCCAGTTGGCCCTCGACGCCCGCTTCGATGAATTGGTCGAGTTCGTGGACGGGGCCCGGCTCGTACGCGTAGTAGGGGACGTCGACGACCGTCGCCACCATCCCGGCTCCGGTGGCGAAGACGACGAACCCGATGAACAGCACCGACCAGGTGGGGACGCGCTTGGGCATGCGGAGATGGTAGGAGTGGCTCACTCGTAGAGATCCGCGCCCCGCGCGAACCGTGGGCCAGATCGCGCGGAATACGCGCGCCTCAACCCTGGGTTCCAGCGCGCGGGCGAACCGTGGGCCAGATCGCGCGGAATACGCGCGCCTCAACCCTGGGTTCCAGCGCGCGGGCGCTAGGAGTGGTCGGTGGAGGACTCTTCGCCGAGGTAGGCGGCGATGACGTCCGGGTTCGACGAGACCTCGTCGGGGGTGCCTTCGGCGATCTTGCGACCGAAGTCGAGCACCATGATGCGGTCGGCGATGTCCATGACGAGGCCCATGTCGTGCTCGACGAGAATCATGGCGATCCCCAGCTCACGACGAATGTCAAGGATGAACCGGGCCATGTCCTCGGTCTCCTCGAGGTTCATGCCGGCGACCGGCTCGTCGAGGAGGAGGAGTTCGGGCTCCATCGCCAGGGCCCGGCCCAGCTCGACCCGCTTCTGGATCCCGTACGGGAGGAGGGCAACGGGGTACTTGCGCCATTGCTCGATCTCGAGGAAGTCGATGATGTCCTCGACGACGGCACGGCTGGCCATTTCGTCGCGCTGGGTCCAGCCCACGTAGAACATCCCGTTCCACCATCCTCGCTGCATGCGGATGTGGCGCCCGGTCATGAGGTTGTCGATGACGGTCATGTGCTCGAAGAGCTCGATGTTCTGGAAGGTCCGGCCCAACCCGAGGAGGGCGATGTGATCGGGGCGCATTCCGAGGATCTCCTCGCCCCGCCACCGGACCGAACCCTCCTGGGGCTTGTAGACCCCGGAGAGGCAGTTGAAGATCGACGTCTTGCCGGCCCCGTTGGGACCGATGATCGAGAAGAGCTCCCCTTCCTTCACCTCGAACGACACGTCCTGGATCGCCCGCACACCCCCGAACGCCAGGTTGAGGCCGGTGGCCTCGATGACGTACCCCTCCCGCGCCTGGCCGTACTTGCCGCCGAAGAGCATGCGGCTGGTCACGACAACCACCGTTTGCGGCGCTTGTAGTGCTTCACGTCGTTGAAGGACTTGCGCTTCCCGCCCTCACCGTGGAGGCCGAGGTAGAACTCCTGGACGTCCTCGTCCTTGAGGAGCTTCTTGGGGTCGCCGTCCATGACGACCTTGCCCGTTTCCATGATGTAGCCGTAGTCGGAGATCGACAACGCCATGTTGGCGTTCTGCTCGATGAGCAGGATGCTCACGCCGGTCTTGTTGACCTCAACGATGATGTCCCGTACCTGCTGGACGAGGAGCGGGGCCAACCCCAACGACGGCTCGTCGAGGATCATGAGCTTGGGCTTGGCCATGAGGGCGCGCCCGATGGCGAGCATCTGCTGCTCACCGCCGGAGAGATACCCGGCGACCGACTTGGTGCGTTCGCCGATCCGGGGGAAGAGGGTCATGACCTTGTCGTGCTGTTCGTTGACCGACGCCCGGCTCTGGTTGGTGTAGGCGCCGGTCCGGAGGTTCTCATCCACCGTCAGCTCCCCGAAGATCCGACGGCCTTCCATGACCGTCGAGATCCCGGAGCGGACGATCTCCGCTGCCTTCTTGCCTCCGAGCGACTGGCCCTCGAAATGCACTGAGCCCTTCGTGATCTCCCCCTCATGAATGCCCAGGATGCCGGTGATCGCCCGCGACGTCGTCGTCTTCCCGGCGCCGTTGGCACCCAGCAGAGCGACGATCGCGCCGTCGGGAACCTCCATCGAGATCCCCCGCAGCACGAGCACAACGTCGTTGTACACGACTTCGAGGTTGGCGACTTCAAGCACGCAGCCCGTTCCTCTCCCGGGGTTGTGTGCGGGGTGGGGGCCACGCCCCCACCCCGCCTAGTGGTTGGTTGGTTCCTAGCCCTCAGCTCGGTAGCAGGGCTCGTAATCCCACGCTGCGGCAACGTCACCGATCCAGTTGGACTCGATGACCGTATACGCCAAGCCAGTGCCTTCGGCAATGGTCGACGGCTGGTAGTCAGCGTTGATCTGGAAGATGTTCGTACCACGAACGATGAAGTCGTTCGGATCACCAGACCACGACTGCGCCGGGCTGATCTCGCCGAACGAGACGCTCTCCAGGGACTTGGCCGCCGCGAGCACGCCCGCTTGGGTCAGGTCACCGGCGGCAGCCGCCGCCTCGAGCACCGCGGTCATGATCTTGAACTCGACCCAGCCACGGCTGAACGCATCGGTGAGCGTCCGGTCGGGGTCGTACTTCTTCATCAAAGCGACCAACTCGTCCATGCCTTCGACATCCGCGCCGTACGGGTTGTACGCACCCATGTGGGTGTAGCGACGAACGAACTCGTCACGCAACGGCGTATCGAGCAGTGCGATGTTGAACGAGGGGTTCAAGCCGATCCAGAGGGCCTCGGTGAGGCCGAGCTGGGTCGTCCCACCGAAGATCTCACCAAGTGCGCCAGGCGTCGATGCAACCCAGACGATGTCCGGCTTGGCATCAACCAGGCCCTGGATGACCTCGGTGTTGCCTTCACGGGCGACCTTGGCCTCACCGTCGTACACGAGCTCGAGACCGAGCGCTTCGATGGCGATCTTGGCGCCGATGGCACCATCCTGGCCGTAGTCACCGGGGAACGAGATGACGCCGATGGTCGGCTTTCGACCGTTGGCCTCTTCGAACTTCTCCGTGTTGTACTCGATCGTGTTCATGCCGTCGATGCAGTAGTTGGCGCCCTGCTCGAGCAGGTTGGCGCCGATCTCAGGATCGGACCAGCCCGAGTACCACGAGAGCGGAATCGCGAACAGGTTGTCCTCGACCAGCTTGGCGGCGATCGACGCGGTGTGCGGCGAACCCGTGGACTGGGTGAAGGCAACGACCTTCGTCTTCAGCTCTTCGTACTTCTCACCGTGCACGGTCACGTCGTAGCCGGTGTCCTCGACGAGGACCTCGACCTTCCAGCGACCGGCGACACCACCAGCGGCGTTGTATTCGGCGAAGGCGTACAGCTCCGAGTCGACGATGTCCTTCGTCAAGCTCACGAACGGACCCGAAAGGTCGGCGAGCATGCCGACGTAGATCGTGTCCTCGGTCACCGTCACACCGTCGAAGAGGACCTCCATCGGAGCCTCGGTGTCCATCGGAGCCTCGGTGTCCATCGGAGCCTCGGTGTCCATCGGAGCCTCGGTGTCCATCGGTCCCTCGGTTGCCGGCGCCTCGGTCTCATCGGTGGCAGCCTGCGAACAGGCCGCTGCGATGAGGCCGAAGACGAGCAGCAGAGCGAACCATCGCTTCATGCCTTTCATTGCTTCTCCTCCATTGTCTTTCCTTACCCAGGGGCCGAGCCGATGCTCGCCCACGTTCGCCGCTCACCTTTCTAGTAGGTGAATGGCCAACCTTTCCAATAGTTGCGGATATTTATCCAGATTCCAAAGAGACCAAGCGGTTCGAAGATGAGGAACAGGATGATCAACAGCCCATAGATGATGTTGTTGAAGTCGAAGACAGAGATGCCGGATCCTCCTTGGATCACCGAGATCAACCCGAAATCGGCTGGACCGGTCGCCACGACGAAGTCGGCCAGGGTCGCTCCCATGCCCTCTCCCGACTTGGCCAGGTTGGCCAACCAGCCGGTGGCCCCTTCGACGAGCTCGGGGAGAATCACCACGAACAGGGCACCGAGGATCGGGCCCGCGGTCGTTCCCGCCCCACCGATCAACACGATGGCGATCATGACCACCGCCAGGTTGAGGTCCCACGTGGCCGGGCCCGGATTCCCGGCGAGTGAGGCAAGCATGGCGCCGCCCACACCGGCGTACGCCGAAGAGACCGCGAATGCCAGGGTCTTGTACCGGGTCTCGGGGATCCCCATGACCTCGGCGGCGATGTCGCGGTCGCGGATCGACTGCCAGGCCCGTCCGGTGCGGGTACGAACGAAGTTCTTGTGGAACAGCACCGCAATCACGAAGAGCACAAAGAAGAACAGGAACAACACCGCGTTTCCGTGCACCGTCTGACCGAGCACATCGGTGCTCCTCGTGAAACTGAATCCGCCGAGTTCGAGCGCCTGGAACCCCCGGCCGCCTTCGGAGTCGCCGGCGATCCGCCGCATGTTCCGGAAGGCATGCTGGCCGATGAAGACGAGACCGAGCGTCACGAAAGCCAGGTAGAGGCCCCGGACCCGCACCGCGGCCGGGGCGATGATCGCCCCCAGGATGGCCGGGACCAGAGCGGCCGCCGGCAGCCAGACCCAGATCGGCAGTCCGTAGCCGATGAAGCCGGTCTCCGTGCCGAACCCGACGCCTTCGCCCCCCACCACCATGGCGGTGTAGGCACCGACCCCCATGAAGAAGGAGTGCCCGAGTGAGACCTGGCCGGCCACACCGGTGAGGAGATTGAGGCCGAGCCCGGCCACACCGAACGCGAACATGCGGGCGAGGATCCTGAACCACGACGGCTCCTCGACCAGGAAGCGCATCCCCGGTATCACCCCGAAGGGCGCCAGGAGTACGAGTACGACCAGCACGGCGACCGTCACCTTCTGGGTTCGGGTCGGCAGGATCGCCGACTCGGACTCGTAGCTCGTGTAGAAACGGGAGCGGAAGCCTTTCATACCCGGCGGATCTCCTCGGTCCCGAACAGCCCGTAGGGCTTGACAAGCAGGAACACGAACATCACCACGTACGGGATGATCTCACCGAAGCCGTTGCCCACCCAGTCGCTGAGGAAGCCGAAGTAGGTCCCGAGGAAGATCTCGATGAAGGCCACGATCATGCCACCCACCACCGCGCCCGGTACGGAGTCCAGGCCGCCGACGACCACCGCGGGGAGCGCCCGGAAGGCGATGAAGGGGAGAAACAGATGGGCGCCGGTGAACCCGGGAGGGGACATGGCAAAGAAGGTGCCGGCCAGTGCCGCCAGCCCGCCACCGATGATCCAGGCGAGGGCGAAGATCCGGCTCACCGGGATCCCCTGGGCCATCGCAGCCTCCTGGTCGAACGCGGTCGCTCGCATGGCGACCCCGTACTTGCTGCGGAAGAACCACACGAGGAGGATCGCCACGATGATCCCCACGACGATGATGAAAGGTTGGGCCCAGAACAGCAGCATGGTCTGGTCGCCAACCGGGAGCTTCCACGAGTTGAAGCCGAACGGATCTCCCATCGGCTTGGACCTCACGCCGATGACGTCGTTGTACATGGTTCGGAGGAAGATGTCCATGCCGAGGGTGATGATCGCCACCGAGAACAGCGGCTCGCCCACCATGGGTTCGACGAACAGCCTTTCCAGCACCAGGCCGAGCAACGCGGCAACCGCGACCGCCAGGATCAGTCCCACGACCCATGTCAGCAGGTACGGCTGCAGTATCGACTCGGTGTTCTTGGTGGAGAAGGCAGAGCCCTCGGGGAACCAGCGGACCGGGATCTCCCACTTGATCACCACCGACCAGGTGAAATAGGCGCCAAGGGCCGCAACCGCGCCGTGGGCGAAGTTGAGCACCTGCGTCGCCTTGAAGACGATCACGAACCCCACCGCCAGCAGGGAGTAGAGCGAACCGAGCACGAGGAAGTTGACCAAGAACCCCGCCCCGACGAAGGGGTCGGTCAGCTTCTCCCAGAAGCCCAGTGTGGACTGGGCCAGCACGAACACCGTCGGCGACATCAGTACATCGACTCCACGAGGTCACCGAACATGTCGAGCATGGAGCTCCTCTTGACCTTCTGGGTGGCGGTGAGCTCACCGTCTTCGTGGTCCAGCTCCTTGGGGATGAGCCGGAACTTGCGGATGTGCTCCACCCGGGCGAACTTCTCGTTCGTCTCGTTCACGACCTTCTGCACGAGCTCGATGACCTCCGGCTTCTCGGAGAGGTCGCGGTACGTCGTGTAGGGGATGCCGCGGCGGAGGGCCCAGTTGCTGACGGTGTCGAGTTCGATTCCGATGAGTGCCGTGAGGTACTTGCGGCCGTCGCCGATGACCATCGCCTCCCGGATGTAGGGGGAGGTCTTGATGCTGTTCTCGATCTCCGAGGGGGAGATGTTCTTGCCGCCGGCCGTGATGATGATGTGCTTGATGCGATCGACGATCTTGAGGTGGGTGCCATCGACCCACACGCCGACGTCGCCCGTCTTGAGCCACCCGTCTTCGGTGAAGGTCTCGACGGTGGCCTCCGGCCGGTTCCAGTAGCCGAGGAAGTTGCCGGGATGCTTGGTCTGGACCTCGCCGGACTCGGCTTCGATGCGCAGGCCGATGCCCTCGTGGGCTTCGCCGACGGTGCCCAGCTTCATACGGCCACCGAAGTTGGCGGTGGCGATGGCCGTGTTCTCGGTCATGCCGTACAGCTCGTAGACCGGGACCCCGATCCCCAGGAAGAACTCCAGCACCTCGGGGGCGATGGCCGCCGCACCGGAACCCGCCCACCGGCATCGACGGAGGCCAATGCGGTCGAGGAGGGCACGGAACACGAGCGGCCGCCACACGAGGTTGAGGAGCCGGGCCTTGGTCGTGTAGTTGCCGCCGTTGCGCACCCGCTCCTTGCCGATCGTCGAAGCGGCTTTCAGCCCCTTGCGCAGGACGAACTTCTTGAACGGGGTGGAGTCCTCTCCCTTGATGAGGACACCGGCATGGATCTTCTCCCAGATGCGCGGAACTGCGAAGAAGATGGTTGGTTGGACCTCACGCAGGTTGGTCTGGACGGTGTCGATCGACTCGGCGAAGTTGGCGATGGAACCGGCCCCAACGAGCGTCCAGGCCGAGAAGATGCGCTCGGCCACGTGACACAGGGGGAGGTATGTGAGAAGCTCATCCGACGGGTTCGGGGGGATCCCGTCATGACGGATGTCGGCTCGCATGTACAGCTCGATGGCGTACTCGCAGTTGCGATTCGTGAGCATGGCGCCCTTGGGCGGGCCCGTGGTTCCCGAGGTGTAGACGAGGGTCATCACGTCCAACTCCTCGGCGGCGGCCATGAGTCGGGCGACGTCGTCCGGGTGCTCTCGCCGGTGCTCACGTCCAAGCTCGAGGAAGTCGTCCCAGAACAGGAGCCGGTCATCGTCGTAGCTGACCACTCCCCGAGGTTCGACGAACAGAACCTTGCGGATCCACGGGAGCCTGGCTTCGGATTCGAGCCACTTGTCGACCTGCTCCTGGTCCTCGGCGAAGTGAACCATGGGGCGCGAGTCGGTGAGGAGGTACTCGACCTCCGCCGCCGGGTTGGTGGGGTAGAGGCCGACGGTGATGCCGCGGATGGCGACCGTGGCGAAGTCGAGGATCATCCACTCGGGCCGGTCCTCGGAGTGAATCGAGACCCGATCGCCGGGGCCGAGGCCGAGTGCGAGGAGGCCGTGGGCAGCGTCCTGGACGAGATCCCAGACCTTGGCCCAGGTGTACTCCTGCCAGATGCCGTAGTCCTTCTCGCGAAGGGCGATCGCATCGGGGGATACCGTCGCCCAGTCCCGTACCCGGGAAGCGACGGTGGGATACCCCGTCTGGGCAGCGGCAGCCTCCGGATGCTCCAAAGTCGCGGTCACCAGATCTCCTCAGCGATCGTGAACGACGCCACACTAAACACCGAAGTTGCCCCGCGAGCAAGTCGACAAAGAAAAGATGCCCGGAATTACCCAACCATGGCCGAATCCGGGGGGTGACGGACAAGCCACGGTCGGCAGTGAGTCGATCGGAACTACGGCCCGGGACTCCACTCCTCGCCACCCGGCCAGAACTCCTTCTTCCAGATCGGCGCCCGCGCCTTGAGTTCGTCGATGCAGTACCTGGCAGCCTCGAACGCCTCCGCCCGGTGGGGGGCGGACACGGCCACCGCCACCGTCGGCTCCCCGACCCGACAGGTGCCCACCCGATGCTCGATGGCGACCGCGCACACGTCCCATCGCTCGGTGGCCTCGGCCCCCACGGCCCGCAACGAGTCCTCCACCCGCTCCCTGAAGGCCTCGTACTCCAGGTGGGTGACCCCTTCGTGGCCCAGTGAGTGGTCGCGGACGACACCGGTGAACACGACGATCGCTCCGGCTCGGGAATCGGCGACCCGGTCGGGCATCGACGCCACGTCCAGGGGAGTCTCGCGTACGGCGATGTGCATGGCAGGAGCCTAGAGAGGACGGGGAAAGGGGGACAAAGGACGGGGGACGGAGGACGGGGGACGGAGGACGGGGGACGGAGGACGGGGGACGGAGGACGGGGGACGGAGGACGGAAGGCGGGGGACGGAGGACGACGGACGGAGGACCGAGCACTGCGTGGCTCATCCGTCCGCCCCCCTCGTACCTCCCTCCTCGTACCTCGTACCTCCCTCCTCTCTCCTAGTACCTCTCTCCTAGTACCTCTTTCCTCGTACCTCGTACCTCCCTCCTCCTCTCTCCTCGTACCTCTCTCCTCGTACCTCGTACCTCCCTCCTCGTACCTCGCACCTCCCTCCTCCTCCCTCCTCGTACTCGTCCCTCCCCCCTCGTACCTCGTCCCCCTATGACAGCCCCGTTCGTACAATCAGGATCGACCATGGAGACGCCTCCCACCGACGTGTCGCAGATCCCGGATGGCTTCTGGCCGTCGGGTCCCGTACCCGATCCCCGACGCCAATCCCCGGCCGAGCCCCCACGGAGCTCCGATCAGCAGGAGCGGGCCCAGCGCGCGGGTCGTCGCCTCGACCTCGTGCTCGTCAGTCTCCTTTCCCTCGTCATCGGCGCCGGCGGTGCCGCCGCCGGCCTCCTGGGCACGGACCTTCTCGAGGGCCGGATCACCGAGCGGGCCGAGCAACTCGTGGACGCCGCCCTCGCCGAGTTCGAACCGATCGCAGCCGAAACCCCGGTCGAACCGATCGAAGTACCGGTGCCGATCGCCTCGGCCCTCGACAGCGACCTCGGCCAGATCGTCGCCAACGCCCTTCCCTCGGTGGTCCAGGTCGTCGTCTCGATCGAACTCGAGGGCCCCGACGGCCCGGTGTACGAGCCGATCGGGACCGGGTCGGGAGTCGGCCTCAGCGGCCAGGGTCACATCCTGACCAACAACCACGTCGTTGCCGAGGCGGACCGCATCGAGGTCGTCCTCGTGGACGGCCGCGCCTACCAGGCCGAACTCGTCGGCCGCGACGAACTCACGGACGTCGCCATCATCAAGGTGGCGCCGGGCCTCGTGCCCCCCATGCCCTTGGCCGACATCTCGGAACTGGCGATCGGCGACACCGCCATCGCCGTCGGCAACCCGTTGGGCCTCGAGGGCGGACCCTCGGTCACCGTGGGGATCGTCTCCGCGTTCGACCGCCAACTCGACATCGCCGATCGACCCACCCCGCTCCAGGGACTCATCCAGACCGACGCCCCCATCTCGGGCGGGTCTTCGGGAGGGGCGCTCCTCGATGCCAGCGGGCGACTCATCGGGATCACGACGGCCAAGAGCGTCGGCGAGTCGGCGGAGGGCCTCGGATTCGCCATCCCCATCAACCTGGCCGTGAGCATCGCCGACGACCTCATCCGCAACGGCCTCATCGACCACCCTTTCTTGGGTATCTGGGGCCAGACGGCGTATCGGATACTCGACGACGGCGCCACCCAGCCGGCCGGTGCCACGATCGTGCGGGTCATCGACGGGTCCGAGGCCGACGACCCGGTGTCCGCGTCGGCGTTCGGGGACGCCGGGGCCGTCGCCGACGACGTGATCGTCGCGTTCGACGGGATCGAGATCCGAACCATGAACCAGCTGGCATCCCTCATGCGCTTCTACCGGGCGGGGGACGTGGTCACGGTCACCGTCGACCGCGCCGGTGAGCGGATCGACCTCGAGGTCACCCTGGCGTCGCGACCGGAGGGGACGTGAGCGACAACCTGTTCGAGCGGTTCTTCGAGCTCTTCAACCAGCCTGGGCCGGTCAACTGGCGCCTCGCCGAGGAGCTGGCCACGAACCTGGCCGGGGCCGAGGAACCGGTCGACCCGTGGCTGGCCGATGAGTACACCGAGATGGGCCGGCTCGCTCTCCTCCAAACGGCCGAGATCGACATCCTCCCCGACCTCGACGGCGGCCGTATCGACCCTGTGGATCGGGCCGTGTGGACCCGGGACAACCTCCGTTCCTTCGACTACCTCGCCGAGGCACTCGGCGGGAATGGTGGAGGCGCGGCGCCGCTGCAACCCCTCATCGCCTCGATGGCGGGCATGCAGGTCGGGTCCCTCGTCGGAACGCTCTCGCACCACGCCCTCGGCGGATTCGACGTGGGGCTCCTCGCCCTCGCGCCCCGCGGCTACCTCATCGTGCCCACCCTCGAGTCGTTTGCCCGCTCCCACCAGGTCGAGCCTCGGCAACTCCGCCTGTGGGCCGCGCTGCAGGAGGCCA
>JBFKVA010000011.1:0-41621 GCA_041635475.1 Acidimicrobiia bacterium
CATGGACAGCTTTCCTCCGCGGTGGTTCGTGGGGTTGGAGAGCTCCCAATAGTCGGGTGACGACTCCACGTAGGCGTTCATCATGTCGCTCGTGTTCACATGCTTCCAGCGTCGGAACGTCGAGAGCAGCCCCACCCCCACGTTGACCTGGCCGTCCCCAAGAGGGAAGATCCACCCGTACCCCGGCATGGCGGCGCCCGAGGCGTCGCGGATATCGAGCTGCGACTCCATGAACCGGTCGCGGCTGCGGGGCGAGTCGAAGTACCCGCGGGCGGCCAGGCCCATGGGGTAGTCCCGCCGCCGGTGGGTTCCGAGGTCGCGGCCGACCCGGGAGAGCGAACCGTCGGCAACGACGACGAAGTCGACGTCGAACACCTCCCGATCGCCGTCCCGGTCGAGCGTCACCGACGTGATCCGACCCCGGTCGACCGTCACCGAACCGGTCGTCCGATCGATGACCTTGACCCCGGCGGACCGCGCCAACTCCGCCACCTGGAGGTCGAGGTCCCTGCGACGGATGATCCCTCCCCAATTGGGGTAGACGGGGTGGTCCGGCCAGGCAAGCTCGAGGCTGAGCGAGTCCCCGGCGTAGGACCGGAGGCCGTCCACCCGGTGGAACCCCGGCACCGAGAAGTCGAAGCCCATGAGGCGGAGTTGGTGGATCGCCCGGGGGGTGAGGCCGTCCCCACAGGTCTTGTCGCGGGGAAACCGCTTCTTCTCGATGACGGTTACATCGTGGCCGGCCCTCGCCAGCCACAGGGCAGCAGCCGCGCCACCCGGACCGGCCCCTATCACCGCGATCCTTGGCGACGTCGACATCCCACAGGAGGTTACCGGCGGGCTCGAACTAGCCCACGGGAGGCAGTTCGGCACCAAGAACGGCGTTCTTTTCCGCAGAAACTTAAGAGAAACCCCGTATTCTTTGTGAGCGGTCTCACAATTGTTATAAAGTAATACGAACATGACCAAGCACGCCATTCCCAAGGCGACTGTTCGTCGCCTCCCCAGGTACCTCGGGTTCCTCGAAGGAATGGAGCGTGCCACGGTGTCGTCCAAGCAACTGGCGGACGGGTCCGCCACGACCGACGCCATCGTGCGTCGCGACATGCTGGAGATGGGCGTATCCGGAACCCGGGGGGTCGGATACGACGTGGCGACACTCATCGACGTCTTCCGGCGGGAACTGGGCGTGGGCAAGGACCGGCGCATCGTCATCATCGGGGTTGGTCACCTGGGCACTGCGCTGGCCAACTACGCGGGCTTCGATTCGGCCGGGTTCCACGTGACCGGCCTCTATGACACCGCTCCCCGCAAGATCGGCACGGTGGAGTCCGGGCACATCATCCAATCGCTTGAGGACCTGGCCGACGACGTCGCTCATGCCGAAGAGGACACGATCGCCATCATCGCGGTGCCGGCCAAGGCCGCCCAGCCCGCCGCCGAGGTGGCCGTGGCGGCCGGCATCACGTCGATCCTCAACTTCGCTCCCAAGACCCTCCACCTGGACGAGTCGATCACGGTCCGCCACGTCGACCTCTCCACCGAGCTTCAACTCCTCGCCTACTTCAGCTGACGGATCCACTCCGTAGGCTCACCACGCGATGACGTGGTATCCCGACGAACGGACGACTGCCGCCGCCAACCTGGCCGCCGTGCTCGGCGACGGAGGGTTCGACTCCTACGCCGCGTTCCATGCGTGGTCGGTGGAGGACCGGGCCGGGTTCTGGGGCGACGTCGTTCGCCGGCTTGGGATCGTGTTCGCGACCGATCCGAGCTCCATGCTCACCGGCGACGATGCCCTCCACCCAGGATGGATGACGGGGGCTCGACTCAACATCGCCGAGAGCTGTTTCACCGCCCCCGGCGACGCCCTGGCCGTCGTCCACGGACGGGCCGGGGCCCTGCGGAGCGTGACGTACGCCCGGCTCCGAGATGACGTCATGCGGTTCGCAGCCGGTCTGGACGACCTCGGGCTCGAGCCCGGTGACCGGGTGGCGATCGCCATGCCCATGACCTACGAGTCGGTCGTGGCCTACCTCGGGACCGTGTGGGCCGGCGGAACCGTCGTGTCGATCGCAGACTCGTTCACCGCAGTCGAAATCGAGCGCAGGCTGCGGATCTCCGACGCCCGCCTCGCCGTCACCCAGGATCGCGTGGTCCGGGGAGGACGGGACCTTCCCATGGCCACCAAGGTCATCGAGGCCGATGTCGACCGGGCCATCATCGTCCACACAGGTGCCGGCCTCCCCGGCAGGCCCCGCGATCTCGATTGGCGGGACGTTGCCGGCGACCGGCTGCGTCCTCCAACCCACACGGGGCCCGATCACCCGACGAACATACTGTTCTCGTCGGGGACGACCGGCGACCCGAAGGCGATCCCGTGGTCCCAGCTGACGCCGATCAAGGCCGCCATGGACGGCCACTACCACCACGACATCCACCCGTCCGACACGGTGGCCTGGCCCACCAACCTCGGCTGGATGATGGGGCCCTGGCTCATCTACGCCTCGCTCGTCAACGGCGCGACGATCGCCCTCCACGACGGGACCCCCACCGACCGCCCATTCGCCGAGTTCGTCGCCGAAGCCGGCGTGACGATCCTGGGGGTCGTGCCCAGCCTCGTCGCCCGCTGGCGGACGACCGGCGCCCTCGAAGCCGTGGACTGGTCCGGTGTTCGGATCTTGAGCTCGACAGGCGAGGCTTCGAACCCGTCCGACATGGCCTGGCTGGCCGAGACCGCCGGGGGCAGGCCCATCATCGAGTACTGCGGTGGCACCGAGATCGGGGGCGGCTACCTCACCTCGACGGTGCTGCATCCGTCGGTCCCATCCCACTTCACGACCCCGGCGCTCGGCCTGGACATCATCATGGTCGACGACTCGGGCGCTCCCGCCGACACCGGCGAAGTCTTCCTCGTCCCCCCGTCCGTGGGCCTCTCGGAGTCCCTCCTCAACGGTGACCACGACACGGTCTACTACGCCGGCACCCCGACGGCGGGCGGACATCCCCTCCGGCGCCACGGGGACGTGGTCCGGCGCCTGCCCGACGGCACCTATCGTGTCCTGGGCCGGGCCGACGACACGATGAACCTCGGCGGGATCAAGGTCGGTTCGGCCGAACTGGAAAGGGCAATCGTTGACACCCCCGGGGTCGTGGAGTGCGCGGCGGTGGCGGTGACCGACGACCAGGGTGGCCCGAGCCACCTCGTCGTGTTCGCCGTCGTCGCCAGCGCGGAGTCCCCGGGGGCCTGGGCAGACCTGTTCAGTGCCCGCCTCCGGGAACGACTCAATCCGCTGTTCCGGGTGGCCGAGGTCGTGCTCGTCGATGCCCTGCCCCGGACCGCCTCCGGCAAGGTCGTACGCCGGGAGCTTCGCTCCCGACTGGACGGCTGAACGACCTCAGGCGTCCTTGTCCTGCTCCTGCTCCCACCGGCTGAGTGCGGTGAGGAACATGAAGAACAGGATGGTCGACACGATCATCCAACTCAGCGGGATGATGCGGATCTCGAAGTTGTTCAACCCCTCGAAGTCGGCGGGTTTCGGGCCGCGGGGCGCGTACATGACGAAGAGCAACGAGTTGATGGCCAGCCACCCTGTCAAGCCGGCTCCAACCACGAGGAAGGCCAGCTTCTTGCCGAGGTTGGTGGCGTTGATGAGATACACGGAACCGTAGAACGTGATGATCGCAGCCACCACGAGCAGGATGCCGGTGAACAGGACACTCGAGCTGAGGAGCTCCCGCATGAGTTCGCGCATCAGCCATCACCTCCGAGGGCCGGGCCACCGAGGGTATCCCCCAGCAGGTACTTCGCCAGAATGTCGAGGTCGGCCTGGGAGAGCAGCCCGCCGAACCCGGGCATGAACCCGCGTCCGATGCCGTTCACACCGTAGGGCCGGCCCGACTCCGAGCCGGATGCGATGAACTCGGCCAGGGTCGCCACGTCGCCGAACTGGACCTTGGCTCGAGGTGGGAGGAGCGAGGGCCCGAAGCCGCCGGCCCCTATCGGCCCCTGGAAGGCAGCCCCCGCCGCGTAGCCGGTCGTGTGGCAGCGTGAGCAGTTGGCGTTGAACAGGTTGACCGCCCGCTGGGCCGTGTCCACGTCCCCGCCAAAGGTGGCGGCGGCGACCCCCTGGACGTCCACCTCCCACAACGCCCCCGAGACGGCCCCAATCAAGTAGTCGAGGGCGCCCTGGAAACGATCCAGTGTGCGCTCCTTGGTCTCGGCCGCCACCTCGAACAACTGAATGGTCTTGACGATCTGCGAGAAGGCGCCATCGACCGCGTGACCGGAGTCGTCCGTGTAGCCGAAAAAGACGTCCCCGTCGTCGGTGACGCCGTTGGTCCGGGGATTGCGCGGGTCGAGCTGCAGCTCGGGGACGAGCACCGGCGTCACCCCCGCCACGGCGTAGGCATCGAGGCCGAGCGCATCCACCTCCGCGAAGAGCCCCGGAAGGAGGTTCTCGGCGCGATCGCTGAGCCCGTCTCGATCGACGTCGATGCCGTCATCGGCGGCGAGTTCCTGGATCGCCGAACGGATGACAGTGAGGGCGGGGGCGATCGAGCCCGCCTCGTTGGCGAACGCCACGAGCGTCTCCTGGTTGGCGAGAAGCCCGGCAGCCACGTCGCCCGACGCCTCGAGCTTGGCCTGGGCGGCGGCCAGGTCCGACTCGATGAGGTTGAGGGCTTCGGCCTGCGTCAGTTGGACGGACTCGATGTAATTGAGAAGGTCATCCACCTCCTGGTCGTTGAGGGGCCCGCCCCCATCCAAGCCCCAGGCCGGCATCGGGGTCCCCGGCCGGCCGTACACGATCCAGAACTTCACTTCGTCCCGGCTGTAGCGGTACATGATCGTGTCGAGGCGGGGTGCCAGCCACGCCACCGTGACGTTGGACCGCCCCTCCACGTACCGGGCGACGCCCCCGGACAGGCCGGGGCCGTGACACCCGGCACAGTCGAGCCCCCCGTCGGCCGTGGGGGCCGCGGCCGCCTCCCCCCGGTCCAGCGACTCCTCGGCGAACTGCTCGACGAACCCTTGCTGACGGTCGGTCTCGCCCAGGAAGTAGACGGGCATCGAGATGGCCACGAAGGCGGCGAAGATCAGCGACCACGTGAGGGCCCGGTCGAGGCGAGGACCCTCCAACTCGTCATTCGGCATGCCCGGGCGGAGGTTGGACGGGACGTCCTCGCCGCCCTTGCCCCGGACGGAGCCGGCAACCATGAACGCCAACCAGGCGGCGACCGCCACCGCGGCCAGCACCATGACCAGGCTGTTCAGCATGCCCCGTGCTCCTTCGGTGTCAGATGCACGACGGACCCTGCGGATACTTCACGGACTTCCGCTGGGCGCGGGCAGTGGCGATGATCGAGCCGGTGCTGATGATGAGTCGGTTTCGGTCGTTGACCGCGACGACGAATCGATCCAGGTTGCGGGGGGCCGGACCGGCGATGTACTCGCCGACCGAGTTGTACTTGGAGCCGTGGCACGGGCACTCGAAGCCCTGCGACGGTGAACACCACGGCACCCGGCACCCCAGGTGGACGCAGGTCTGGTAGACGGCGACAAGGCTGTGGTCGACGGTGGAGTTGTCCTCAAACTGCGAGCCGGCCACCGACTCGGGCAGCATCGGGACGATGTAGGCACGGGCCTCGGGGAAGAAGAGGGGGTTGACGGTCCCGTCCGGGTTGAGTGTCTGGGCGAGGATCTCGTCGGCGTCGCCGGCGTCGATGTCGGCACCGAACCCGCCCTTGACCTTGGGCCACATGAACGCCAGTGACGCCAGCCCGAAGCCGGCGAGGAAGGTCCCCCACATGGCGAGGAGCGCCCGGTTGAGGAACATGCGGCGGGTGACGCCCTGCTCTTCGGGGGTGGCTTCGACGTACTCGACCTCGGCGGCCGGGGCCGTGGCCTCGACGAGGGTGTCCCCGGGCGGGGTGTCTCCCCCCGCTTCGACGACCTCCACGGCCGGCGTCTCGGCAGCCGGGCCGGCCCCGATCGTCACCGGGACCTCGGACCGCTTGTCGGCGCGGGCGGCCTTCGCCTCGACGTTGGCCCTCCAGTCGGGGTCGTTGGTTCGCCGGTAGGCGATGGTGAACGCCGCGGCGGCGGCGAGCACGGCCACGGCAGCGAGAGCGATCGGAAGGAGGTCGGTCATCAATGGCCTCCCAGGTTCTCGAAGTGGACCCAGTCCTTGAGGTCGTCGAAGAAGATCCCGTCGTGCCACGGGTACACGAAGTTGAACCCGGGGCCTCGGAAGAACACCCCGAACATGGTCAACGTGGCCGATCCCATGAGGAAGAACGTGAACAGGAAGATCGCCACCTTGCGGTCGGCGGGCTTGGTCGACGGGTTCTTGTCGATGTAGGGGACGGCCATGAGCCCGAAGAGGCCGGTGATGAGCGGCACCGAGACGCCGGCGATCGCCGGGTCGAAGTACGAGAGGAGCTCCTGGAGACCCAAGAAGTACCACGGCGCCTTGGAGGGGTTCGGGGTGACATTGAAGTTGGCTGCTTCCAGGAGGGGAGCCTGGAGGATCGTCGACAACACGATGAGGATCCCGGTCACGGCCAGCAGCGCGGCGAACTCGATGATCATGAGGTGGGGCCACGTGTTGACCTTGTCCTGCGGTTCCGCCTTGGCCTGCTGGATCGCCTTGGCCTTGACGACGGTGAGGAGGCGCTGCGTGCGGACGCCTTCGGGCCCGGACACGGGCGGCGCCACCGGCCGCACGGCAGTCGCCTTCGAGGGGTCCCCGGCCACGGCGACGGCCACCGGGGCTGGGGCAGGCTCCGGGGTGGCGACCGCAGCTGGTTCGGGAGCAGGAGTGGGGGCCGGGGCGGGACTCGGCGGGGCCTCACCCTTCAGTTGGGCCATCGCCTCCTCGACGGAGATGCCGAGCGCCTTGGCCTTGGCTTCGGCCGACCGGCGGAGGAGGTGTTCGGGGAGTTCAGCCATCAGAGCGGCCCCGAGATGCCGCCGTCCTTGCGGACCCGCCAGAAGTGGACGGCCATGAAGATGACGATGATGAACGGGAAGAAAAGCACGTGCAGGACGTACCAGCGGAGCAGGGTGTCGGCCGAGACCACGGCCGAACCGAGCAGCGTGAACTTCACCTGGGACCCGAACACCGGGACGAACGAGGCCATGTTGGTCCCCACCGTCACCGCCCACAGCGCCAGCTGGTCCCACGGCAGGAGGTAGCCGGTGAACGACAGGAGCAGCGTGAGCAGTAGCAGCACGACGCCGACGACCCAGTTGAACTCCCGAGGCGGCTTGTACGCCCCGTGGTAGAAGACCCGGGTCATGTGGAGGAAGACCGTGAGGACCATGAAGTGGGCTCCCCATCGGTGCATGTTGCGCACGAGCGACCCGAAGGCCACGGATGTCGAGAGCTCCTGGATGTCCACGTAGGCGGCCTCGGCGGTCGGCGCGTAGTAGAACATGAGGAAGATGCCCGTGATCGTGAGCAGGATGAAGAGGAAGAAGCTGAGTCCACCCAGGCACAGGGTGTAGGACAGCCGCACGCTGTGTCGTTTCACCTTCACGGGGTGGAGGTGGTACAGGATGTTGTTCATGACCACGTACGAGCGGTTGCGCGGGGTGTCCGAGTAGCCCTTCTTGAACGGGGACCCGGGCCGCAGGATCGAGTCGACCACCTGGCTCCCGTGGAGGGATGCCGGGAGTTCCTTGACCTTGTTGAGGAGCTTCTGGACCACTGTTCTCACATCCCGCGAATGCCGTAGACGTACCCGTTCTTGTGATCACGGTCACCCGTGTCGATCTCCCACGGGGCCGGGAGATCCGCTTCCTCCGCCACGCTCGACACCGAGCCTTCGAACTTCCCGAGCGTGATGACGCCCGTGGGGCAACGGTCGATGCACAAGGCGCAGCGGGTGCACGTGTCCTCGTCGACGAGGAAGAAGCCGAATGCCTCCGGGTCGTCGTGGGGGTCGGCCACGCCGGCCGTGTCCCGGATGGCGTCGATCGAGAGGTAGTGGATGCACTTCCACGGGCAGATGTCGACGCACCCCTCGCACAGGATGCACTCGGCCTGGTTGATGTGGAGGAACTGCTTGGGCTTGACCTGCTTGAGCAGGTAGTCGCCGTCGACGAGGGCCAGGGTGTAGTCGTCCCGCATCGGGGGTATCTCGAAGTAGACCTCGGTTCGGGCCATCAGGAGTTCGCCTTCCGGAGCGGACGGCCATAGGGGGAGACGGTGGCGCCACCGACGCTCTCGGGGGTCGTCTTGCCCCACGACTGCAGTTTGAGGGCGACGTAGAGCACGGCCCCCAGCGACACGAGGTGGTACCCGCCGACCACCATGTCCTTGAGGGCGGCGTACGAGATCGAAATCGGGTTGTTGAGGACGAGCCACCGAGGGATCGTGAACGCGTTCTTCTGGGACGTGAAGCCGAGGGGACCCTGGGTGAGGTTGAGCCACTCCGATGGGACGATGCCCCAGACGATGACGAGCTCGATGAATGCCAGCCATGCCGCGAACCCCGCCCGGGCCCACGTCATCTCCCGGTTGGCGACCCACTGGAGGGCCATGCCGGCGAGCAGGAACTGGGAACCCCCGATGGCCACCAGTTGGCCGGCCGTGAACACGACCCAGTGTCGGGGCACCCACGAAAGGTAGGTGGCGAAGTGCTCCTCCCCCGGGGCACTGCCGTCGGGGGCCAGGCCGGCGTGGGCGAAGAAGACCCCCACGACGAGCGCACCCAGCCCCAACACCATGAGCGCCCACGCCAAGCGTGAGCGGTGTTGTTCGCTGAGGTTGGCAAGTCTGTGCAACAGTCGGTCCATACGGCGCCTGCTTGGTCCTGGTGCGGTTCTGTTCGCAGCGACGCCCAGGGGTCGCAGGGCGTCGGAGCCATGTTTAGCAGAATCGGTACCCGGAGTAGGAAACGGAGACGGGCCCGGCAGCGCCTTCCCCGTGGCCGCTTCCCGCACCCGGTCGCCGGTTTTGACGCTGTTCCCCGGGGAGGCAAGAATGCCCGGCGTCGGGACATCGTCGTCCCCGACGCGGGAGCATGAAGGAGTCGCGGGCTTGTAGGCTGCGCCCGTCTCGCAGGAGAGAAGGAGTTCGGGTTGGCCACTGACACAGACGCATCGCCCTCGACGGACGCTGCCACCGTCGTGACCAGGTGGGCGATGATGCTGGGGTCGATCCTCATGGCGGCGGCGGCCTTCTTCCACCTCATCGCCTGGCTCACCCTCGTGTTCCCTCCCGGGTTCGAGACGTTCGGCATCGCTCAGTTCGGTCGCCTGAAGCCGATGGCCGACGCCCTCCTCGTCTTCGGAGGCTTCTACTTCGTCAACACCGCCGCCCTCTACTTCCTCGTGCCGCGCCTCACCGGGACGACGCTGCGTCATGGGGTCCTGGCCCGCGCCAACACGCTGTGGGCGCTCCTCGTCGGCCTGGCGTCGGTCGCCTCGGTCGCCGTGGGCCTCGGCGATGGCCGCCCCGGGTTCGAGTTCCCGCTCATCCTCGACGCCGCCTACCTCACGACCCTCCTGGTCCCGGCGTGGATCACGGTGCGGGCGTTCCGGGATCGCACCGAGGACTCGCTCCATCCGTCGGTGTGGGCCCTCGTGGGCGGTCTGACGGCGCTGGGCGTCGCCCTCGTCGTTGCCAACTTCCCTCTCACCGAGGCCACCGGCGCCTGGATCCAGGCTGCCCACGGCCGGGAACTCGTGATGTGGACGTGGGTCCTCGGCTCGATGATCGGGACAGCGTGGTACGTCGTTCCCAAGGCGTCCGGACGGCCCCTGTTCAGCAGGCAGCTCGCCCAGATCGTGTTCTTCTCGATGCTTCTCCTCCCGGCCGTGGCCGGGTTGGGCCGTCTCGCCTTCGGGCCGGTCACCGACTGGGCGGAGGCGATCGGTGTCGCCTTCCGGTTCTCACTGCTCGTTCCGGCCCTGGCCGTACCCACCGGGATCCTCAACACCGTGCGGGGAGCGGAAGGCCCGGCAGCGGCCTCACCGTCGGTGCGCTTGGCGCTGGCCGGCTCCTGGCTGTTCGCCGCGGGCGGGGTTGCCACCGCCCTCACCGCGTTCCCGTACGTGCAGTCGGTGATCGCGTTCACCGCTTTCGACGACGGCACGGCCGCACTCCTCGTCGGCGCCGGGATCCTGTTTGCGGCCTCGTTCGTCTACCACTGCCTGCCCCAGGTCGGTGGTCGTGAGCTGTTCTCGACAACGCTGGCCGTCAACCACATGAGGCTCGTCCTGTGGGGTTCGGGACTCGCGGCCTTCTTCCTCTGGTACGCCGGCGTCAAGGCCGGGGCCGGCTTCCGGGGCGGCGCCCTGTCCGGCCTGTGGACCGCGGTCGGCGACGGGTTCGGCGAGGCAACCGCCGGGTTGAGCACGCTCTATCTGCTGGCCCTCGTCGGGATGGCGCTCGTGGCTGCCGGCCAGGTCGCATTCACGATCAATGTGGTGCGCACCGTTCGGAAGGGGGCATCGACGTGAGCGAGTACCTCCCGGCCGCGGCCAAGAACATGGGAATGCCCGAGGCCCTCGTGATGCGCTCGGCCGAGGCAAAGGCCAAGGCCCAAGGGGTCGCCGTGGAGGACCTCCTGCGGGAGTGGGCGGGCGGCGAAGCGGCTGCACCGGCCGCCGCGCCTGCAGCGGCCCCGCCACCCCCAGCCCCCACCGAGTCGGCCGCCACCGGCCCCGAACCGCCCGTCGCCCCCCCGGGCCCGGTCGTACCCCGCCGGCACGTCGTTGCCCGCCGGGATCCAGATGCCGCTCCCCTGCTCGTTGATGTTCGCCAAGGCCACATCGCCATGATCCTCACGATCGTCGCCGTGCTGGCCGTCGGTGCCGCCCTGGGCGCCCTGTTCCCGGTCCAGGCTGCCCGCCAGGAGGTCAACAACGCCATCGGGGCCCAGCCCGACTACACGGACCAGGCGATCGACGGACGTGCCGTGTACCTGGCGGAAGGCTGTTGGACCTGCCACACGATGGTCGTGCGGGCCACCGCCACCGATTACGGCCTGGGCAACGTGACAACCGCCAAGGACGTGGCGCCCTTGCCGGGTGAAACATTGGGCGCCCGTCGTATCGGTCCCGACCTCACCCACATCGGGGCCCGCAAGGACCCCGCGTCGCTCTACAACTTCCTCCTGGAGCCCTCGTCGGTCGCCGACGGGGCTCGCCATCCCGGCTATTCGTTCTTGTCCGAGGACGAACTCGGCGCGCTGACGGCGTTCCTGATCGAGACGAAGTGAGTACCCGATGAGTGAGTTCCTCGCAGCCGCCGCCAAGAACATGGGCCTCCCCGAGGCCCTCGTCATGCGTTCGGCCGAGGCCAAGGCCAAGGCCCAAGGGGTCACCGTCGAGGACCTCCTGCGGGAGTGGGCGGGAGGCGAAGCCGCGGCCCCCACCAGCGCGCCCGCACCGACCCCGGCGGCGCCGGTCCCTGCAGAGTCGGCCCCGGCACCGGTGGCACCAACGGTCGAGACCCCCGTCGCCGAGACGCCGGTCGAGGTCGTGCACACCACGCTGCCCACGCCCGACACCGTGACCCCGGCCGAGGCGATGGGGTGGGACCAGGTCACCACGATCGGTTCGGACGACGTCCGCGAACGCCCCGGCGCCGTGATCCCCCGGTGGCTTGCCGCCGTCTTCGTCATCGTTCCTGTCCTCGCCCTCGCCTACCTGTTCCTCAACACCGACGGGCTGGCCTGCGGGGAGTCCGGCCAGCTGGCAGTGTCGTTCGACGGCCAGCTCGCCAACTGCGACCTGTCGGCGTACGCCCCCGGGGGAGGGTCGGGCGGAGCGGCGCTGGCGGCCGCGTTCTCCGAGGGCCAGGGGCTCTACGCCCAGTGCTCGGCCTGCCACGGCGCCAGCGGCGAAGGTGGCGTGGGACCGGCCTTCGGGAATGTCACCGCAACCTTCGGCTCGTGCTCGGACCACGTCCGATGGGTCCAACTCGGCTCGGCCGGGTGGCCCGACGCCACCTACGGGGACACGGCCACACCGGTGGCCGGTGGGATGCCCGGCTTTGGAGGCACGAACACCGAGGAGGCCCTCACGGCACTCTCCTTGTATGAACGGGTGCAGTTCGGTGGCCAGCCCCTCGAGGAAGCCGGCGTGGACTGCGGTCTCGTCGAAGTCGCCGGCGAGCCGGTCGAGGGTGAGGCTCCGACCGAGGACGCCTGACGCCGCTCGGCCCGCCGGCACCTAACTGCCGGCACCCCAATACCATCGCCGGGATGTCATCGCCCATCTCGTTCCTCTCGGACTTCGGCCTGTCCGACGAGTTCGTGGGCGTCGTGCACGGGGTCATCGCGACGCTCTCCCCCGACAGCCGCGTCATCGACGTCACCCACAACGTGCGACGGGGCGACGTGCGGGGAGGCGCGCTGGCACTCATGCGGGCCATCCAGTACCTCCCGCAAGGGGTCGCCCTGGCCGTCGTCGACCCGGGCGTCGGCACCGACCGCAAGGCAGTGGCGATACGAACCGAATGGGGGTACTTCGTCGGCCCCGACAACGGCCTGCTGGCACCCGCCGTGGCCATGGTGGGAGGAGCGGTCGGGGCGGTCTCGCTGGAGAACCCCGACGCGCGGCTTCCCGTCACCGGGGCCACGTTCCACGGGCGCGACGTCTTCGCCCCGGCAGCAGCCCTCCTCGCCTCCGGCGAGGTCGCGTTCGACGACCTCGGCCCGACGGTGGCCCCTCAAGGTCTCGTTCCCATGGTCCTGCCCCTTCCCGAGCTCCAGAAGCGGGCCGTCACCGGGACCGCCTGGTGGGTCGACCACTTCGGGAACGTCCAGACCAACGTCTCTCCCGCCGACCTGGCGACGATCGGGCTTGAGGAGGGTGGTGAGGTGGGCCTTCGGCTGGGACCCGACCGTCACGACGTGGCGTGGGTCACCGCCTACGGCGAGGCGGCGCCCGGAACGCTCGTCGTGGTCACGGACTCCCAGGGCCTGGTGGCGGTCTCGGAGGTCGGAGGCCGGGCATCGGACCGCCTGGGAGTGGACGCCGGCCGCGAGGTCGTGTTCACCAGGGCCGGTGGGCTGACGGTGCACCCGTCATGAGGCCGGGAACAACCATCGTCATCGTCGGCCTTCTCCTGCTCCTCTTCGTCGCCGCCGCCATCCTGGCGTGGCAGCTCTCGGGGATCTAGGGACCCGAGTACGGAGTACGGAGTACGAAGTACGGAGGAGGAAGTACGAGGTACGAGGTACGAGGTACCGGAGCACGAAGAACGGGACCCCGAAGGGTCCCGCTCCCGCGAGTGAAACGACGCCCGGGCGGGCTGGGAGGCTTCCTGTCAGGACCCGGCGCATCCGGGTGTCTGGGTGGACGCCGCCACTCACTATCTCGTATATCGTCCGGAGGCACCCCAAACCTTGAGCCGCCATGAACCTCACCCTGTTGGAGAGAGCCGGATGCCACCTCTGCGACGACGTGGCCCACATCCTCATGTCATTGAGCGAGCACCTTGACCTCCAGGTCACCGGCGTCGACATCGACGAGGACGACGAACTCGTCAAGGAGTACGGCCTCCGGATTCCTGTCATCCTCGACGCCGACGGGGCCGTCGTGGCCGAGGGCACCATCACCCGGGCCGACCTCGTTCGCCTCCTCGGCTGATCCCGTTCAGTCGAGGCCGAACATGACCTCACGCAGGTTGACCGGCGTCGCCCGGTACGTGGAGCGGTCGATGCGCAACGAGCCGAGGCGCAGGCCCCTCATTCCTTCACCGACCGCGGTGTCGACCCGGAGCACTTCGCCGTCGTAGTCGAGGACACCCAGCCCCAGGCAGCGATCGTCCCCGTCGTGCACCCCGACCAGCATGTCCTGCACCCGGGCGGGGTCGAGGCCGGCCGGCAGCGTCGGCGCGAACACGGTGGGCCGAACCCGCCACCGGTCGGTGGCCCCGGTGAGGGCCGCCTCCATCGATCGGCGCATCTGCTCGGCGCGGTCGGTGGGCGACGCCGGGCGGACATCGGGATGGGCAAAGGTCGTCTCGATCTCGCCGGGGAAGAAGCGCCGGAGCATGCCGACGATCGGCTCCAGTTCGCCGCCGCGCTGAAGCCCGATGACCAGGTCAGGTCGGCACAACTCAAGCTTGTGGTACTTGAGCGTCTCGCCGGTCACCCCGCTGACGACGCCAGTCGTGTCCACGATGACGACGTCGGCCTGCTCCCGCGCCGCCGCCACGAGTCGGCTCGTCGCAATCACGAGCTGGAGGACGAGCTGCTTGGGGGAGGTCGAGCCCACGAAGCGGATCTCGTCGGCGACGGTGAGGCTCCGCAGGTCGTCCGGGGAGTCCAGGTACTTGACGCCCGCACACGCCGGTGGGCCCACTGCGGCCACGGCGACGTCGACGTCGACGAGCGCCACCCGCTGGCGACCGGCAAGGGCGGTCTCGGCCAGCTCCCTGGCGTACGTGCTCTTGCCGGTGTCCGAGGCCCCGATGAGCATCACGACCCCCGGTGCGGCCTCGACGAGCCGATCGATGACGTTCTTGGGTGGCAGCATCCGAAGAGGCTACTTCGCTGCCACCGAGCTTCCGTCTGCCCGCGGGGCGAAGGACACCCTCCCCCGGCCTTCGTAGAACGACAGCGTCGACGAGATCCGCTCGCACACCGCCTCCACTTCGAGGCAGGAGTACCCGAGGAACCGCAGGGGGAGGTGTGTTCCTTCGACCTCCTCCCGGGTGAGCCATGTCACCCCACCTCGGTGGTGGGCGTCCAAGGCGGCGGCCACCCTGGTGAAGAACCTGCGCACGGCGCGAGGGTCGTACCCGTCGACCTCCCACCCGAATCGCACCTGGCCCAGCTCGACGGCAGTCACCCGCCGCCGGCCGCTGCCCGCCGTGATCCCCCGGTCCGCCAGGGCCTGGGCTGCCCTGGCCACGAACTGGTCCACGTCGTCCCGTTGGTACCCCCGCAGGGCCGTCGAGAAGGAGGCCCCGTCGAGTTCAAGAGCGCCCACCGCCAGGCCTTCGAGGCGGCCCCGGTCGGACTCCACCAGGGCACTCACCACACGACTGCGCAAGGCCTCCACCTCGTCTCGCCGGTAGCCGCTGATCGCCCGCGCAAACGTCGCCTCTGAAGCCTCCTCCGCACTGAGCATGGCACGAGCCTAGGGCCCGGCGTCCGGGAACGGGACCACCGCCCCGGGTGGGCCACCGCCGGCGGCCGTGGCGTCGGCACCAAATGCCCCCTGCGCCCCCACTATCCTTCCCGACGATGCCGGACACCTCGTTTCTGACCCCGGCCGCCAAGGCCCGACTCGACGAGGAACTCAACGAGCTCCTCACGAACGGCCGCGCCCGCATCGAGGCTCGCATCGCCGAGGCCCGCAGCCACGGTGACCTCAAGGAGAACGCCGACTACGACGCGGCCAAGAACGAGCAGGGCCTCATGGAGGCCCGGATTCGCCAGCTCCGGCACATCCTGCAGAACGCCGAGGTACGGGAGTCGGTCTCCACCGACGAGGTCGAGATCGGGTCGATCGTGGTGGTAACGGACCCCGACGGGGACGAGGTGGAGTACTTCGTGGCACCCCCCGAGAACAAGGTACCCGGCATGCTCCTCGCCTCCCCGGCTGGACCCCTCGGCGTCGCCCTCGTCGGTGCCAGGGTGGGCGACACCGTGTCCTACGAAGCCCCGGGGGGCACGTTCGAAGTGACGATCACATCCGTCCGGCCGTTCGAGGGTTGAGATGAGGGACGCCGGGCATGGTCAGGTTCAGGCTCAGTAGCCCCCGGCAGGCCGCAGGGAACCTCCGGTCGCGGGCCGCAACCGATCCCAAGACGGTCGCCGCCTACCTCAAGACCAACCTGCAGGAGTGGTTCGCGCTCGTGGAAGCGGAACCCGCTGACGCCGCGGACGTCCTCGAGGAGTTGGGCGACGAGATCGCCGTCGGCATCTTCAACCTCCTGAGCATCGAGCGGGCGGCACCCCTCCTCGAGGAAGCGCGGGACGACTTCGCCGTCGACATCCTGGAGCAGTTGCCCACGACCCGGGCCGGCCAGATCCTGACGGCAATGCCGGCCGACGAGGCTGCAGACCTCGTCATCCACCTCGACGACGACCTCCGCAGCGACCTCTTCGCAGGGATGCCCGAGGAAGCCGTCACCGAGATCCGTTCTCTGCTTCGCTACCCGGCCGACACCGCCGGCGGCCTCATGACGACCGACTTCGCCGCGCTCCCGATGGGAATGACGGCGGGTGAGGCGATCGAGGCGATCAGGCGGCTCCACGAGGACCTCGAGGACCTCACGTACGTCTATGTGGTCGACGACACCGGCCGGCTCCAGGGAGTGATCTCGTTCCGCGATCTCGTCTTCCGCCGGCCCGGTGTCGGGCTGGACGAGGCGATGGTGGCCGATCCCGTGACCGTGCGGCCCATGGCCGACCGCGAGGAGGTGGCCGAACTCTCCACCCGGTACAACCTCTTCGCCATTCCCGTCGTCGACCAGCGCGGGCGCCTCGTGGGGGTGGTCACCACCGACGCGGTGTACGAGGTGCTGCAGGAGGAGGCATCCGAAGACTTCGCGATGTCCGTCGGTGCCGGCGCCGAGGAGACCGTCTACACCGACGTGCGCCATTCGGTGCGCCAGCGCTCGCCATGGCTCCTCCTCAACCTCGGGCTCGCCCTCGTGGTGTCCATTGCCGTCTCCCAGTTCGAGGCCATCCTGACGAGGGCGCCGATCCTGGCGATCCTCATGCCCATCGTCGCACTGCTGGGCGGAAACGCCGGGGCCCAGAGCCTGGCGGTGACGATCCGCGGCCTCGCCTCCGACGACATCCCCCGGGCCGAGACCAGGGGCATCCTCGCCCGACAGGGCTCCGTCGGCCTCATGAATGGTGCCCTCGTGGGAACGGCCGCGGGGATCGTGGCCGGTCTGTTCGCCCTGTTCACCGGCGCCAGCGAGCCTCACCTCACCGTTGGGATCGTCGTCGGGGTGGCTGCTCTCGTCAACCTCGTGGTGGCAACGGCGGCCGGGGCGGCCATTCCCCTCACCTTCCGCGCCCTCGGCCTCGACCCAGCCCTGGCCTCGAACATCTTCCTGACCCTCGTCACCGACCTCGTCGGGTTCGCCGGGTTCCTCGGTGTCGCCACCCTCCTTCTGTAGCCCGGGACGTACGCCCCCACGCCCGTACCATGTGCCCATGAAACGGCTTCTCCTCCTCCTCGTCCTCTCTGCCTTGTTCGGCACGTCGTGTGATCGGGCCTCGGATGCGACCATCACCACCGCGGGCACCAACCCGCCGACGACGATGGCGACGTTGACCACGGAAACGACCGTGGCAGTGACGACCACGGTCGCCGTCGAGACCACGACGACCCTCCCGTCCTCGGTGATCACCCTCGAATACCAGGTCCGGTTCAAGGGCACGACGGATGGTCGGAACGTCGTCATCCTCCAGATCGACGAAGGGACCGCCACCGACATCGCCCTCGAGTCCCTCGCCCGTCAGGCGGTCGACGAGTTCGAGCCCCTGGCCGAGCTCTTCGTCGTCGACTCCGAGGAGGCGATCGAGCTCGTGAGGCTCGATGCGACAAGCCTCACCGACGCCGAGAAGGACGTCCTCGCCCAGCACTACCTCCTCCACGTCAAGGAGGCCGTCCTCACGTTCCAGGGCCCGTTCGCGGACCTGGGCGGGTTCGTCCTCGGGAGCTGAGGGACGGAGCGAGGTACGAGGTTCGAGGTACGAGAGCACCGGTTCGCTCACGTAGCATCCCGGGCATGTTCCTTCGCGTCGCCGGCGCCCAGCTCAACCTCACCGTGGGAGCGCTCGAGTCGAACACTGAGCGCATCCTCGACGCCATGGCCTGGGCCGAAGCCGAACAGGCCGACGTCCTCCTCCTCCCGGAGTTGGCGATCAGCGGCTACCCACCCGAGGACCTCCTTCTCCGCTCGGGGTTCCTCGTCCGGGCCCGACGCTGCCTCGATCGGATAGCAGCCGCCTCGGGCCGGTGCACGACCGTCGTGGGGTTCCCTCGCCAGCTGGCCGAGGGCGACATCGAACACGACTCGCGCCATCGTGAGGCAGCCAACTCGGCCGCTGCCGTACGCAACGGCCGCGTGGTGCTCGTGTACGACAAGGTGCTCCTTCCCAACTACGGGGTCTTCGATGAGACCCGCTACTTCGCCCGTGGCGACCGGCCGGCCGACCTCATCGAAGTGTCGGGGGTGGACGTGGGTGTCTCGGTGTGCGAGGACATCTGGCGCGAGGACGGGCCCCCGGCGGCCCAGGCGGCGGCCGGGGCCCGGCTTCTCCTCAACATCAACGCCTCGCCGTTCCATCACGGCAAGGCGACGGAGCGCGAGCAGCTCCTCCGCAGCCGCGCCCTGGGGACCGGTGCGCCCCTCGCGTACCTCAACCTCGTGGGCGGCCAGGACGAACTCGTCTTCGATGGCTGCTCGATGGTCATCGACGAGCGCGGCGAACTGCTCCATCGATCACCTCAATTCGAAGAAGACCTCTTCACGGTCGACGTCCCGATCGCCGGGCCGGGCGACGAAGCGCGACCATCGACGGCAGCGGCCTCGATCACGCCCCTGCTCGACCACGAGGAGGAGGTCTACACCGCCCTTGTCACGGGGTTGCGCGACTACGTCGGAAAGAACGGATTCCCCGGGGTGGTGATCGGGCTCTCCGGGGGCATCGACTCGGCGCTCACGGCAACCATCGCCGTCGACGCGCTCGGCGCCGACGCCGTGACCGGCGTGACCATGCCCTCCCGATTCTCATCCGAGGGCTCCCTGTCCGACTCGGAGCGCCTGGCCGGCAACCTCGGCATCACGCTCCACACGATCCCCATCGGACCGGCGTTCGATGTGCTCGTGGATGCCCTCAAGCCGATCTTCGGGGACCGCCCCTTCGACGTGGCCGAGGAGAACCTGCAGGCCCGCATCCGGGGTGTGCTCCTCATGGCGGCCTCCAACAAGCTCGGTCCCATGGTCCTCACCACGGGGAACAAGTCGGAGATGGCGGTCGGCTACGCCACGCTGTACGGCGACATGGCGGGCGGGTTCTCGGTGCTCAAGGACGTCTTCAAGACCGAAGTGGTCCGCCTTGCCCGCTGGCGCAACCACGACCGCGAGGTCATCCCCGCCTCGTCCATCACCAAGCCCCCCTCGGCCGAGCTGCGGGCCGACCAGCGGGACTCCGACTCCCTGCCCCCGTACGAGCTTCTCGACGCGATACTCGAGCGCTACATCGAGGGCGACGAGTCCCTCACCGACATCGTCGGCGCCGGGTTCGACGCCGACATCGTGCGCGAGGTCACCCGCTTGGTCGATCGCAACGAATACAAGAGGCGCCAGGCCGCCCCCGGCGTGAAGATCACGACCAAGGGGTTCGGTAAGGACCGACGGCTTCCGATCACGAATCGGTACGTGCCGTGATGACGCCGATCACGGTCATCGACGGCGCCGTCACCGATCCAGCCGACGCTGCGATCTCCGTCCTCGACCTGGCCATCCTGCGGGGCCTGGGGGTGTTCGAAGCCATGCGGTCTTATCGCGGCGTCCCCTTCGCGCTCGAGATGCACCTCGACCGGCTTGAACACTCGGCTGCCGCGATCCAGGTGCCGCTGGCTCCCCGGGCGGACATCGAAGCCTGGTGCCGCACGGCCGGACGCCTGGCCGGGGACTCGATCGTGCGCCTCGTGAGCACACCCGGCTCCCCGCTGGGAGCACCGCCCCGGACCGTCATCGTGGGTGAGCCACTACCCGAGGTCCCGGACACCTACCGCCTGAGGACGACCATCGCTCCCTGGCACCCGGCCGGCGCCCAGTGGGCGCTGGCAGGGGCCAAGACGCTGTCCTACGGTCCCAACCTCACCGCCACGAAGCTGGCCAAGGAGGCGGGCTTCGACGACGCCTTCCTCCTTTCACGGGACGGGGTGGCCCTCGAGGGCCCGACGTCGGCCATCGGGTGGGTCACCGACGGTGTGCTCCACTTCCCCAGCCTCGACCTGGGCGTGCTGGCGTCCGTGACGCGGATCGTGGTCGAGGAGGTCGCTGCGGAGATCGGAGTGCCGGTGGAGACCGGAATCCACCACCTCGAGACCGTCCTGGGCGCCGACGAGGTGCTCGTCCTGTCCACGGTGAAGGAGGTCCGCCCGGTGGTGGCGGTTGACGCCCACTCGTTCCGGCCCGGGCCGGTCACCGCGGCCCTGACGGCTGGCTTCACCCGACGGGTCAAAGCGGAGGTGGCCCGCTTCGACCGGGGAACCGGCGGGGTCCCGGTCCGCTGAGCGCACTACCCTGCCCTTCCATGCTCGCTGCCATCGTCGACGACCTCCTCCCCTCCCTCATCGACCTTCGTCGCGACCTCCATCGCCATCCCGAACTCGGATTCAAGGAGTTCGAGACGACCAAGCGCATCGTGGCCGCCCTCGAGTCCTTCGACGTGCCAGCCACCATCCGCCAGTCGGGGACCGGGGCCTGGACCGAGATGGGCGAGGGGAACCGCACGATCGCCTATCGAGCCGACATCGACGGGCTGCCCCTCGAAGAAGAGGCGGACGTTCCGTTCGCGTCGGAGAACCCCGGGGTCATGCACGCCTGTGGCCACGACGCCCACACCGCCATCGGCGTCGGCGTGGCGGCCACCCTGGCCCGGGTGGGGAAGCTGTCCGGTCGCGTCCGGTTTGCGTTCCAACCCGCCGAGGAGGTCTTTCCCGGCGGAGCGGAGGCCATGCTGGCTGAGGGCATCCTCGATGGCGTCGACCATGTCATCGCCATGCACGTGGATCCGTCCCTCGCCACCGGCTGCATCGGACTCCGGCCGGGCCCCATCACGTCATCGTCCGATCGTTTCACCATCACCCTGCGCGGCCCGGGCGGGCACACGTCTCGTCCCCACGAATCCCCCGACACCATCTTCGCCGCCGGCAAGGTCATCACCGAACTGGAAGGCCTCCTCTCGCGCCACATCGATGCCCGTACCCCGCGCGCCATCGTGTTCGGAGCCGTACGGGGTGGAGAAGCGGTCAACGTCATCCCATCGGTTGTCCGACTCACCGGGACCGTCCGGGTCGCCGGCCTCACCCTGTGGGGCACGATCGGGGACCTCCTCGCCGACCTCGTCCACCAGATCGTCAAGCCCACCGGCGTCGAAGCCGAGGTCGTGTACGAGCGCGGGCTGGGACCGGTCGTCAACGACCCGGAGGTGGTGTGGGCAATCGAGCACGCGGCCGCCAAGGTGCTCTCCCCCCACTCCGTGCTCAGCACGCACACCTCGATGGGGGCCGAGGACTTCTCGGTCTTCACGAGCGCGATCCCGGGCGCCCTCATCCGCCTGGGATGCAAGATGGACGGACGGGCAACGACCCTGCACTCGGCCCGATTCGACCTGGACGAGGACGCCATCCGGGTGGGCACCCTCGTCGGCGCCGCCTCGGTCCTCCAACTGCTCGACGGCTGACCCCACGGCGCACCCCGAACGGGGTCGCCGGTGCTACCGGCTGGAGAAGAGGGTGACGAGATAGGCGTAGACGGCGTCGATCTCCTCCTGGGAGAGGCCGAACTCCGCCATGTCCGGGACTCCGCCACCGAGTGCGCCCACGAGTGCCGTCCTGGAGGTGCCGATCAGGTTGGGGCCGTTGAGTGTGCCGGTCGCGTCAGAGCCGTGGCACTCCGCACACCCCTGGCCACCCGCCGTCACCTCGTAGAGCTCCTTGCCGAGGGCAAGGACGGCCGGGTCGACCTCGTCGCCGGGCGGCTCGGTCGTCGTCCCGTCACCCGGAGTCGTTCCGTCACCCGGTGTCGTTCCCACGGTGGTCGGCGGCGGAACCGCTCCCGATCCCCCGCGGAGGAAGTCGACGATCTGGGCGATCTGGGTATCGGTGAGGACACCGCCGAAACGGGGCATCTCCTTGCGGCCATCAGCGATCCGACCGGCGATGAACTCGTCCGACTCGCCCATGGTCAGCGAATCGGCGCTGATGTCAGGGCCGATGTCCTCAATCCCCTCCCGGTCCTGGCCGTGGCACCGGGAACAGGCCAAGGTGTACAGGTCGCCCCCGAGGAAGTCGTCGTTGGCCAGCGGGGTTCGCCACCGCGGGTTGTCCTCGGCTTCTTCTTCGAGGGACCGCAGGAAGACCGTGATGGACGCGATCTCGACGGACGTGAGCGGACCCCCGTAGTCGAGTGAGTAGGCGACCATCTCGGTCCCGGGCACACCGAGCCCGGTGAGCTGCGAGATCTGCGCGTCGCTCACCGACTGCAGGAAGTTGCGGGACCCGATGGCCGGGGCCAGGGCCCCCCTGCCGTTCGTTCCGTGACAGCCGGCGCAACTCGTGTCGAAGAGCACCCCGCCGACAGTCGCCAAGTGGGACTGCTGGGCCTCCCTGGCTTCGGCCCGCTGGGCCGGCTCGTAGATCCGGTAGAGAGGGAACGCGGCCACGAGAAGCACCATGAAGGCGGTTCCGACCTGCATCCAGCGGCGGGTCTGGGCCGCCAGATCCGCGTCACGTCGTGGCTCGGGCATCATGCCTCGCTCCCCGAACAGCTCTCACCGGCGGGCATCTCGTCAAGCGTGAAGACCCCACTGGGACCGCCCTCGATGATGGCCCCGGTGTTGACCTCGACCACGTCGTCCACGACGGCCACCTCGAACCGGTCCATGCTTCGCGGCGAAGGACCCGACACGTGTTCGCCGGCACGGTTGAACGTGGAGCCGTGGCACGCGCACTCGAACCCTCCCGCCGAGGCACACCACTCGACCCGGCATCCCAGGTGCGGGCAGCGCTGCCACAAGGCGATGACCTCGCCGTCGATCACGGTGAGGTACGACTGGGAGGCACGAACGTAGATCGTCGTTCCATCGAGAATGTCGCCCCGGGCCGCGGCCGCGATGACGGCACCCAGGCCGCCTTCGTCAGTGGGCTGAAGAAGGTCCCAGGAGGTCCACGTCCCGGCGGCGCCGATGAGGAAGATCCCGGCCTTCCAGCTCTTGGCGAGGAAGTCCCTTCGATCGGCATCGAACCGGGGCGTGTTCTCGTCCATCGGTCGTTCTCTCATGATCGGCTCGTCGCTCATAGTTCACCGTGCCACTCGACCCAGGGCCACACCCAGCTCCAGTTCTCGCCTCGGAAGGCAAAACCGATGAGGGTGAGGACGATCCATACCGTCAGGAAGACGGTGAACGTGGCCCGAGCCACCCGGCGGCGCCCGGGGTCCAATGACGGATTCCGGTCGAGGTACGGGAGGGCGAACATCCCGATGATGAGGCCGGTCGGCAGCAAGACCCCGGCCACCATCGGGTGGAAGTGGGCCAGCAACTCTTGGAGGGCCGCGAAGTACCAAGGGGCCTTCTCGGGGTTGGGGGTCACCATCGGGTTGGCGACGTCGCGAAGCGGGGCGTCGAAGAGCAGCCCGAGGACGAGGACGACGAGGATCACCCCGAGCGCCACGACGGCGTGACGCACGAGCAGGTGGGGCCAGACCATCACGAGATCCTGCTCCTCGGGGACCTTCCGCTCACCGGCAGCGGGCGTTCCCGGTACGACGCCCAGCACCCGCTTGCCGTCGAACACGCGGGGGTCCTGCTCACTCATCCGAGGCCTCCTCCCCGAGGTCGAGCATGGAGTCCTTGCGCCACCGCCAGATGTGGATCATGAAGATCACCCCGATCAGCAGGGGAAGGACGGCCACGTGCAGCACGTAGAACCTGAGCAGCGTCGCCTGGCCGACCTGGAAGCTGCCGAGCAGCATCTGGCGGATCGTCTCGCCGATCACGGGCACGAAACCGGCCATCGACGACCCGACGGTGATCGCCCAGTAGGCAAGCTGGTCCCACGGTAGGAGGTAGCCCGTGAACGACAGGAGAAGCGTCAGGAGCAGCAGGACCACGCCGACGACCCAGTTGAACTCACGGGGCGGCTTGTAGGCGCCCCGATAGAACACCCGCGCCATGTGCGCCGCCACCGACAGCACCATGAGGTGCGCCGACCACCGATGCACGTTGCGGACGAACTGGCCGAACGCCACGCCCACCTGGAGGTTCTGGATATCGGCGTACGCCGTGGCCGGGGACGGCACGTAGAGGAACATGAGATAGACACCTGACACCGTGAGCGAGCCGAGCAGGACCGCCGAGATGACGCCGAGGTACCCGGTGTGCTTGAAGCCGACCTCGTGGCGACGCACCTTGACCGGGTAGAGATGGAGGAAGAAGTTCGCCCAATGCCCGGCGGCTCGGCCCCGTTCCGTCGACCGGTCGGGTGACCGGACGATGGTCCGGCCGATCATCGTGTCTCTCAATCGGAACGACATCTACACACCTACCTCTTCACGGACTGCATTGTTGGATGAGTTGTCGCGGAGCCAGATACCCATGCTGAGGGCGTCGGGTGGGCATCGGTCGATGCAGAGGGCGCATCGAATACACATGCTCTCGTCGAGCAGGAGCATCGACGAGTGGGAACCGTTGCCGGACGGAACGAGGGAGATGAGCCCGTAGGGGCAGACATCGACACAGAGGGCACACAGCACACAGCTGTTGACGTCGAGTTCGATGTTGGCGAAGCAGCGCAGGCAGCGTGAAGCCTCACGTCGGGCCTCCGCCTCGGTGAAGCCGAGTTCCACTTCCGTGATCCCGATCCGCCGATCACTCGGCAACGACGGCACCGGTGTGCGATCGAAGAGGTCATAGGGATCGGGGAGGCGCTGCCAGTGCCGGGCCGTCACCATCCGGCCCTCGGGACCCCCCACGGGAGCCGTACCGCTGAGGGCCTCGTGGATCCGCGACGCCACCCTCCTGCCGTCGGCGATGGCGTCGATGAGAAGGCGAGGACCGTGCGCCGCGTCGCCGCCGGACCACACGAAGGGCAACGAGGTCGCCCCCGTCTCGGGGTCCACCGTGATCGTCCCGCGCTGGGTCTCGGGGCCGGCCGCTCCGAGCGCCGCCAGGTCGACCGCCTGGCCGATGGCGAGGACCACCGTGTCGGCGTCGAGGATCGCCTCGTCGGCCCTGTCGTACTGGGGGTTGAAGCGCCCGTCCGGATCGAACACCGATGTCACTCCCACGGTGGCCAGGCCGACGGCCTTGCCGTCCCGGGTGACCACGTGGTCGGGCCCTCGGCGATGGATGAACCGGATCCCCTCCTCGATCGCCTCTTCGATCTCGAAGTCGTCGGCGGGCATCTCGGCTCGTGACTCGAGTGCCACCACCGTGACGTCGGTGGCCCCAGACCGCACGGCGGTCCGAGCGACGTCCATGGCTGCCCGCAACGGATGGTCCCCGGGGCCCTCCTCTTCGACGTCGTGGACCCGGAGGGCCGTCCGGGCCGCGTCCATCGCCACGTTGCCGCCCCCGACGACAACGACCTTCCTGCCGACCTCGACCGTGAAGCCGAGGTTGAGGTTGATGAGGAACTCGATGGCGCGGAACACGCCGTCCGCATCCGCCCCGGGGATGTCCAGGCCGCGTCCCAACGTGGCGCCCAGGGCCAGGAAGACGGCGTCGTGGTCCGCCCGCAGCCCTTCGAGCGTGACGTCCGAACCGAGCTTCGTGGTGAGTCGCACGTCAACCCCGAGGTCGACGATGGCGTCGATCTCTGCTCCGAGGAGCCCGCGATCGAGGCGGTAGGCCGGGATGCCCAACACCATCATGCCCCCGAGGCGGTCGGTGGCCTCGTACACGGTGACCTGGTAACCCTGGAGGCGCAGGTCATGGGCTGCGGCGAGTCCGGCCGGTCCCCCACCCACGATGCCGACCGACTGTGCCCGTTCTTCGACCGGGCCGCCCGCCTGGTCAGCCCACCGGCTGTGGACGCCGGCCTCGGCGCCGTACTTCTCGGTGACGAAGCGCTTGAGGGCGCGAATGGCGATCGGGGTGTCGACCTGGCCTCGGCGGCAGGCCGCTTCGCAGGGAGCGGCACACACCCGACCGCACACCGAGGCAAAAGGGTTGGGCAGCCTCGCCGTGAGGTATGCCGACAGATCGTCGCCGTCGGCGATGGCGGCAACGTAGGCACCGGCGTTGGTGTGGACGGGACAGGCCGCCAGGCAGGGGATGTTCGTGTCGTAGTAGTCGAGGCCGTCGAGCATCAGATCAACCCGCGGCGCTGGGCGAGGCGGAGCCCCCAAATACCGGCGATGAGCAAGACCGCCCACAACGAAGCCCCGATGAGATCGCGGATCGTTCGGTCGAGCTCCGCGACGAACGACAGCCTCAGGACGAAACTGGGCAACCACACGATGGAGACCGCGAAGTAGGTGACGATGGCGAACGCGCTCAGCCACCCGCGGACACTCGACCTCACGGCTGCTCCTCGAAGACGATCACCCGACCTGTGATCTCGGGATAGAGCAGGTCCTCCGCTTCGAAGGTCCCGGTGGTGGTGGCGAAGAACGACAGCACGTCGAACGTCCCCGGGATGGCGTACGCGTGCACCTCGTTGAACAGCGGCGTGATGCCGGCCGGCGACTTCTCCTTGAAGGGGAGGAACTGCGGCGTGAGGTGGTGGAGGACGTGCTCGGGATCGTCGATGTCCCCGACGATGCCGTACTCGGCGAGTTCCTCGAGGGACATCGAGTCGAGGTCGTACTCATCCAGCTCCGGTGGGTGGAGCCACGTCAGGCCGGCGGTGAGGAGGCCCTTGACGCGGAAGTGATGCTCGGTCGTCCCCCGGTTGCGAACGACGAGTCGAATGTTGCGTCCGGCCGGCAGGGACAGGGTCGACGGTTCGAACCCGGAGTCGGAGAGCGTGAGGTTGACGGTCACCGTGGGCGCATCCAGGTTGGGGGCCACGATGACCGACTGGGCAGCGTCGGTCGCCTCGGGGGTGGGTGACGAGGTCGTCCCAACGCACGAGGACGCGACCATGGCCATGGCCACGACCGGCATTGCCAGGGCCGCTCTCGGTTGCTTCATCGGCGCGGTCCTCTCCGGTCGCTGCCTCTCGCCGTCACGGGGTGATGACGAGCGTACCTTTCATGGCCAGCGGGTGGGTATCGCAGAAGAACGCGTACTCACCCGGGGTGCCCACCGTGAACGTCACGGTCTGGGTGTCGGGACCCTGCTCGATGAGCGTCGCGTACTCCTCCACGCCTTCCTCGATGATGACGTGCCAGTTGTGGGGCTCGGCCCCGTCTCCGCTGTCGTCGTTCTCGAAGGTGACGCTCACCTCGACGCCGGCAGGAGCTTCCAGTGTGCTCTTCGAGAACCCTTCGCTGTCCTCGGCGCCGATGAACAACTCGACGAGGCCGCCCGGGGTGGCCGGCGCAGTGGTCGTGGTGGCCACAGTCGGGTCGACGCTCGTGGTCTCCGTCGGGGTGGTGGCGGTCGTGGCGGGTGCGTCCGTGGCGGCGGGAGCCGAAGTCGTGGTCGTCGTCGACTCGGCGGTGCTGTCGCCGCACGCCGCTATGACGAGCGCGAGAGCGAACACGAGTCCGACGAGTCGGGTTGTTCTGTTCATGCTGCGATCCTATCTGCGAAACGGGGCACTCCCGGCCCCGTGGCCGGGAGTGCCTCGTTTCTCCTTGGTTGCCTTCCTGCTATCCGTCGGCAGCCGCGGCCGCGGCGCGCGCGAGGATGTCGGCCTGGAGGGTCTTGGACTTCGGTCCGCCCATGTCGACCATGAGCTCACCAGAGTCCCACCCGTTGTCGTACCACACGAACGCCATGCCGTGGGTGTCGCCACCATGCGGCGACGGGACGTAATCCAACACCTCGAACGTGACGGAGTCGACGATGATCGTCTCCCAGCCCTTCATGTTCGACACCCAGATCTCGTTGGCATCGAGCTCGGGGTTCAGCGCGCAGTGGTCAACACTGGAAGCGGACCCACCGAGGTAGATCGGCTGGTTGAAGCTCCGATCGGGTCGGAACCTGTCGGTCAGGTCGATGACACCGAGGTTGTTCCCGGTGTTGTGGCTTCCCTCACCCTTACCGACCACGAAGGCCCGGGTCTCGTCGGCGTTGAGGCAGATGCCGTACGGGCCGGCGACGCCAGCGCTCGACGAGTCCACGACCTCGTGGTTCTCGTTGTCGATCTTGTAAACATGGCTGCCGTGCCCGTCGACCACGTACGTCCACTTGCCGTCCTGCGTGTGGGTGATGCCGATCGGGTGATGTCCGGTCTCGAAGATCTCGATGACCTCACCGGTCTGGACGTTCACCTTGGCGATACCGGCGGCTGGCGCGTGGTTGCCACGGATCCAGTTGGCGCCGATCGACACGTACACCCACTGGCCGTCGGGGGACGGGGTGGTGAACGGGTGACCCATCGGCTTCACGTCGTCATACGTGATCGACCGGAACACCTGGTTGTTGTCGTTCGGGCTCAGGATGTGGTGCGGTCCACCATTGGCGCCGAAGCCCCACTGGAGGATGACGTACTCGTTGCCGTCGGCGTCGGTCCAACCCTGGATGTGGTGCAGGGCCTGGCCCCGCATCCCACCCTGGAAGTAGCTCTCCTGCTTCAGGATCTTGTCAAGCTTCATCGTGCGGACGTTGATGATGCCCACGTAGTTGTTCCGGGTCTCACCGTCTGCGGCGTTCTCGGACCAACCGACGTAGCCCCACTGGCCGTCCGGCGACACGCCGACACCGTGGGGTCCGCGGACGATGTCGCCCTCGAACTCGTAGAGCGCCGAGGCGACGACCTCCCGGGTCGTCGTGTCGATGACGTGCCAACCGATGAAGTTGCCGCCGAGCGCTTCGAGCGCAGCCTCTCCCGCGTCTCCGCTGAAGAAGTTGGAGGCGTAGCTCTCACTGGTGAAGTACACCCGCGGATGAGCTGCGATGTCCCACGCGTCCGGACCGCTCGAGTCGAGGGTGGCCACGAGGTGCAGCCCACCACGGACCGACTCCTCGTTCGTCCACCCGTCGGCGCCGATGGCCACCGGCTCGATCGGGGCGGCCAGCTCTCCGACCTGGACGATGAGCTCTGCCTCAGCACCCATCGAGACCTGCTGTTGGGCGGCCTCGAGGTCCGCTTCGGCCGTCGCCAACGCGGTCGTTGCCGCGTCGAGCTCGGCTTGGAGGGCGTCATAGTCCTCCTGGGCAACACCACCGGAGGTGCAGGCACTGAGGACGAGGATGAGGCCGGCGATCACCGCGGCCACTCTTGCTTTACCACTTCTCATAGTAACTCCGTATCCCTCGTGGCCGAACTCGTTGCTCGGCTCCGTGCGTCATTGTACACACTTCGTGCTCTATTTCACAACCTCGCAACGAGCCTGTGAACACAGGGGTATCCCGGAGGTCGGCGAGAGCGGCTCTGGTCGAACGCGCGGGGTGCGTCACTCGGGTGCGCTGTTGTCAGCGGCTCCGGCGACGGCCCGGTAAGGACCCGATGACGAGCCGCTCGAGGTCGGCCCGGATGTCGGTCGCCGCGAACCCCAACGGCCAGTGCCGCCGGGCAACGGCCAGGCCGTTTGCCGATTGGGAGTCTCGCGGTATACTCGGATTGTGAGGTATTTCACATGGATGTCTTCGCGCCCCCCGGTAGCCTTGCCGGGCACTCCTCCGCCCGGCACGGCCACCCGGTTGAGACCTGCGCGAGCTTCCCGCGGCCTCACCGCCACCCTGCTGGTGCTTCTCGTCTCCGCAAGCCTGCTCTCGGCATGCGGGGAAGAACGAACGTCGGCACCCGAGCTGGGAGTGAGCGCCTCGGCCTTCTCCCAGATCGTGGAGGGCACCGACGACTACCTCTCCCCGGGGTCCGAGCGACGGGTCGAGGCCTGGATCGGCTACGTCGACGGGGACACGGTCGTCAAGGTCGACAACGGGGAGCCCTTCGAGGCAGCGGACATGACCCTCACCATGAGCGTGACGCCCTACCCCCCGACCCAGTTCGAGACCGTGGCCGTGGTTGAGGTCGCCGGCGTCGACGGTCGGCCGCTGGAAGCCAGCGTCGATGCGTGGTACGACATGGTCTTCATGACACACGGCCCCCTCTCCACCGACATCGAGACCCTCGAGCCGGGTCGGTTCCGAATCCCCCTCGACCTTTTCATGTTCGGCCCCTGGGTGGTCAAGGCGACGATCACGGCCGACGGAGAAACGCACGACATACCCCTAGTGTTCTACGTCTGGCCCAACACCCCATGACGCGGACCCTGGACCAAGGAGCAACCGCATGACGACTGCACTGGATACGCCGCCACCCCGAACCCCGCACCCGGTGGTGGCTCCCAACGAACCACGGTTCGGTCGGATCGTCTTCGCGCTCATCGTCATCCTCGGGGCGGCGTTCGGACTGCTGCTGTTCCTCACCGTCGGGGACGAGCCGTCGGAGGACATCACCATCCTCTCGCAGGAGAACGTCGTCGACACCCTCCACCGCGAAGTGGAGACCGACGCCATCACCCTCGAGGCCCTCTACTCGCCCGACTGGTACTTCGACTGGAGCGCCCGTCCCCTCCCCGAGGTCGACGAACCGTCATTCGCGTTCTTCGTCTTCGAGACCATCCACGAAGGTGCTCTCACCTCCGACCTGCCCCGCCTCACCCTCGCCACCCCGAACGGTGACCTGGCGGCATCCGACATCCAGGTCGTCACCAGCACTTCCGACCACCACCGGGTGACCCAGGTCTTCGTGCCCGCCGAGGACGACCTGGGTCGGACGGTCATCGACCCCGACAGCGGGAGCATGCGGGTCACGCTCGAAGCCCACGGAACCGTCGCGGAGTTCGAATGGGCCCTGCCCATGCCCAACGGACTCGGGGTCATCGAGGACCCGACCACCACCAGGCTCTTCGGCACCGGCACCCTCACGATGGGGGCCATCGCCGCCATCTTCGCCGGGATGCTGACCGCGCTCTCACCCTGCCTGCTGTTCCTCGCCACCTACTACAGCGCCACGCTCAGCGGGGTTGCGGTCTCGGACGAGCGAGCGACCGCCCAGGCCAAGCGCAAGCTCCTCACCACGGGAGCTGCCTTCGTCGGCGGGTTCATGGTGATCTACACCATTGGTGGGGTCGCCGCCGGGTACATCGGGGCATCGTTGGCCCGCCTCGACTCGCTCGACGCCTGGGCTCGTCCGATCTCCATGGTCGCCGGGGTCATCGTCGTCTACATGGGGCTCAGGACGGCCGCCCAGGCCAACGTCCCCATGGTGTGCAAGATCCCGATGATCAACCGCAAGCCGCGCACCGGCCGGTTCGGCGCGATCGTCATGGGCTCCACGTTCGCGGTCGGCTGCCTGTCCTGCTTCAGCGCCACCGTGTTGTCGGCACTCCTGCTCTACGCCGGAGCCACCGGGTCGCCGATCACCGGCGGACTCATCATGCTCATCTTCTCGACCGGGGTCGGGGTCATCTTCCTCGTCGCCGCCTGGCTCATCGCCAACGCGGCACCCCTCATGACCTGGCTCGAGAAGGCCCGCCCGTACATCGGAGCGTTCAGCGCCGTGATCATGATCGGCTTCGGCGTTCTCATGATCACCTACAAGTTCCACATCTGGACCGGGGCCCTCTTCAAGCTCTGGTCCTGATCGGAGGTCGACCGTGGACGGCACACCGGACGCAGCAGCGGCGGAGGCCCGGGACGAGTCCAAGCCGTCGCCGTGGCTCCTCGGCCTCGGCGCCCTCGGCCTCATCCTCGTCCCCACGCTCATAGGGATCTCGCTCATCCGCGGGTCCGGTGACACCCAGTCGGACATGGGCGGCATGGGGGGCGATGCTCCGGCCGCCACCCCGACCGGGACCCTCGATCTCATGTCCATCGTCGACGGCGACATCGTGGTGGAGGTCCACGGCGACGGGACCGCCACCGTGTGGGTCACGACGACACTCGACGTTGCGTGTGCGATTTCGTACGGTCCCACCCAGGCCCTTGGCTCCCTCGCCACCGACTCCGACATGGCCGGCGGCGGCCACACCGACCACCACCCCCTCCTCGTCAACCTCCAACCCGACACCGAGTACTTCTACCGGATCAGCGCCATCGGGCCCGACGGTGCCGTGTACTCGTCGGGCCTCGGATCCTTCGTGAACGGCACCACCGTATCGGCTGCCCCCGGCCCCAACATCGCCCTCGGAGGCACCATCGTCGACGTCTCCTCCGAGTTCTCCGCCGGCTTCGCCGCCTCCAACGCGATCGATGGCGACCGCTCGACGGAGTGGTCGTCGGCGGGCGACGGAGACGACGCCTTCATCACCATCGACCTCGGGGAGGCCACGGCCCTGACCGGCGTCGGGTTCCGGACCCGGGAGATGACCGACGGAACATCGATCACGCAGTCGTTCACCGTCACCGTGGACGACGGAGCGCCGCTCGGCCCGTTCACGGCGGGGCCGGGATTGGCGATCGCCGAGTTCGCCGCCACCGGCCGACTCATCCGGATCGACGTCGACACCTCGACCGGCGGCAACACCGGCGCCATCGAGATCGAGGTGTACGGCACCGGCGACCCGACGGCGGCCCCGCCCGCCACCTCGACCCCGGCCGTGGCGGGGGACGTTGACACGCCCGCACCCAACATCGCGCTCGGAGCCCCCATCATCGACGTGTCATCGGAGTACTCCGCCGACTACGCCGCCGCCAACGTCGTCGACGGCGACCCCACAACGGAATGGGCAACCGACGGGGACGGTGACGATGCCCATGTCGTCGTCGACCTCGGACGCGAAGCCGACATCCGGGGTGTCGGCTTCTGGACCCGGGCAATGAGCGACGGCACATCGGTCACCACCGCCTTCACCGTCACCGTGGACGGTGGCGAGACGTTCGGCCCGTTCGAGGCGGGCTCGGGGCTCACCGTTGCCGAGTTCGGGGCCCGAGGGATCACCGTCCGGGTCGACGTCCACACGTCGACCGGCGGCAACACCGGGGCCGTCGAGATCGAGGTCTACGGGTTGTACCTCGACGAGGAGATGTGACCTTCGGAGGAGGGCACCAGTGCAGCCGAACCGATGGACGAGACCGGCGGTGGTCGCGGCGCTGATAGTGGCCGTCGGCCTCGGAGCCCGCTGGCTGGCCGACGAGGGCGCCTCCCTGGGCGACTGGATTCCGTGGTTGGGCCACGTGCCGGTGACGCTGTACTACGCCGATGATTCGGGGGCGCTCATCCCCGTCTCGCGGGAGTTGGCGACCGACGCCACCCCCGCCGACCTCGTCGACGCCTACCTCGCCGGCCCGGCACCCGGCACCGGGCTCCGCCACGTCCTGCCCGACGGGACGGTCGCCACGAGTGTCGACCTCGCCGGGGATTCCCTGCGGGTGGCGTTCTCCCGGGCTCCGAACGCCGAGTCACCCCTGGCGTCCCGGGCGGTCCACGAGACCCTCCGCTCCTGGCCCGGCGTCAACAACGTGGAGATCTCGTTCGACGGCACCGCGGCGCATGCGCCCACCGACACCCTGGTGTTCTTCTACCACCGCCACCGCGACATGCTGATCGCGTCGCCCAGCGGGGCCGACGACCCGCGTACGGTCCTCGCCACCTACCTCGACGGGCCGTCCACCGGTGACCTCGTCGGGCTCCCACCCGACATCGAACTCCTGTCGTTCGACTACACGAAGGCGAACGGCCTCCTCGCCCTCGATTTCACGTATCGCGAGTCGATCCGCGAGTTCGCCATCAACGATCCCGACGCCATGCGCCGCGTGCTCGAGGGCCTCATCGCCACCATGGTGGCGTTCCCGGAGGTGGAGGCGGTCCGCCTCGACTTCGAAGGCCACAACGCCCTCGGGCTCGGTCAATGCGCCGACCTGCTGCGGACGGCCCAGACCCGGCCCGACGTCCTCAACGACGAGCGGCTCCTGGAACGGTCCGAGGCCTGATGGTCACCTACTTCGACCACGCCGCCACCTCCTGGCCGAAGCCGCCCTCGGTGGAACAGGCCGTCATGGCCGCGTTTGGCGAATCCGGCGGCAACCCGGGACGATCGGGACATCGCATGTCGATCGCCGCGGCCAGGGTCGTCGAGGACGCCCGCGACGCCGTGGCGGAGGTGCTGGGTGCCGCCGATCCCGGCAGCCTCGTGTTCACGAAGAACGCCACCGAGGCCCTCAACATCGCGATCCTCGGGACCGTCGAACCCGGCGACCACGTGGTCACCACCTCGATCGAACACAACTCGGTCATGCGGCCCCTCCGGTTCCTCCAGTCCCGGGGGGTCGACCTCACGGTCGTCCCGTGTGCGGAGGACGGGACGATCGACCCGACTGCTGTCGGCGAGGCGTTCCGGCCGGCCACCACGCTCCTCGTCACCACCCACGGCTCCAACGTCGTCGGATCCGTCCTGCCGGTGGCGGCCCTCGCCGCGATCGCCCGAGGGCGGGGAGTCGCGTACGTCGTCGACGCCGCCCAGACCGCCGGGTCGATGCCGCTCGCGGTGGAGGATCTCGGCGTGGACATGCTCGCCTTCGCCGGCCACAAGGGTCTCCTGGGACCGACCGGCACGGGTGGGCTCTTCGTGCGCCCGGGGGTCCTCCCCCTCCCCCTGATGCGAGGAGGGACCGGCAGCCGGTCCGACTCCGAGGAGCAGCCCGGCTTCCTCCCCGACCTCTACGAGAGCGGCACGCTCAACGTCCTCGGCCTCGGGGGCCTGGCGGCAGGCGCCCGCCACCTCCTCGACGTCGGGCTCGAGCGCATCGCATCCCACGAGCGGGATCTCGTGGCCCGGTTCCGCCACGGGGCCGCTGCCATCGCCGGGCTCATCCTCTACGGTCCACGCACCCTCGACGACCACTGCGGCGTCGTCTCGTTCAACATCGACGGCCTCGCCAGCTCGGACGTGAGCACGCTCCTCGACCGGGAGTTCGGGATCCTGTCGCGGCCCGGGTTGCATTGCGCCCCGGGCGCGCATCGGACCATCGGCACGTTCCCGACGGGGACCGTCCGGTTCGGGTTCGGCTTCACGAACACCGCCACCGAGATCGACGGGGCGCTCCTAGCCCTCACCGAGATCGCGGCCTGGGCCCGGAAGCGGGACGTGCCATGAGCGGGGAACTCGACGGGTTGCTCACGTTTTTCGCCTCCCATCATGCGATCAGGGCCGAGAAGGTGCTCGCCGCCGCCGGGCTGGACGTCGAACTCGTTCCCGGACCGAAGGAGCTGAGCCCCAACTGTGGAGTCGCCGTTCGATTCCGATACGAGGACCGGGAGGCGGCCGCCCGCACCCTCGCCGAGGCATCCGTGAAGCTCGACGAGGTCCATCCCTACCGACCGGCCACCGACGCCTTCGCCGGAGGGTCACGACGGAGGCGCCGGTCGGGGAGGCAGAAATGACGGAGCCGGGACGGGCCACCAGGACCCGAGGCGGGCTTCGCGTCACGGGCCTCCAGGCCGGCGTGGTCATGGCGGTGGCGGCGGTGGTCGCCGGGGCCTTCTTCGCCGTCCGCCCGCCCGATGCCTACGGCATCTGCATGGCGTGCCACGGCCGCGACCTCGTCGCGTGGATCACCAATCGCACCGCCGGAACCCGCTTCCCCGTGGCCCCGGTGTCGCTCGTGTTCCCCCTGCTCACCACGGTGGGCGTCGTCGTCGGCGCCTTCCTCGCCGCGGTCACGAGCGGTGAGTTCCGCTGGCGGAGGACGAGCCACCCGACCCGGAGTTTCGTGCACGGGTTCCTCGTGATGAACTTCGCCCTCCTGGCCGCGGGATGCTCGACGCGCCTTCTCCTGCGGGCTGCGGCCGGCGACTGGCTCGGGGTGGCGGGGGTCGGCGCCATGATCCCGGGCATCGTCCTCGCCACCGTCTGGCTGCGCAGAAGGGCCTTGCGATGACACCGGTCATCGCCAGCCTCGTCGTGGGTCTCGTCATCGGGTTCGTCGGGCAGCGGTCCCGCATGTGCTTCGTTGCCGGGATCCGGGACTTCATCCTCGTCCGGGACACGTTCCTTCTCAAGGGGTTGATCTCCTTCCTGGCGGTGGCCTGGATCGCCTTCCCGGTGAGCGGCCTCGTCGGGGGGACGCACGTCGGTGAGTTCGGCCGGCCCGACCTCGTGAGCGTGGCACTCACGGCCCTCGGCGGACTGGGAGTGGGCTACATCTCCGTCCTGGCCAACGGCTGTCCCTTCCGCCAGCACGTCCTGGCCGCCCAGGGAACGGCGGGTTCGATGGTGTACCTCGGTGGGTTCGCCGTGGGCGCCATCGTGTTCCACGCCGCCGTGTATCCCCTCCTCGTCGGGTGGGTCCTGTAGGCCGAGCCGGCGGTTAGGGAGTCCGACCGTGCCAAACTCCGCACGCAGTGATCATCATCATGCGCCCCCAAGCCCAGCAGTCCGAGGTCGAAGACGTCGTCCGCAGGCTCCGGGAACACGACTGCGACGCCCATGTCTCCGCCGGCATCACCCATACGGTGATCGGCGTGGTCGGGGACACTCGCAGCGTCTTCCAAGCCGCCGGCTGGGAGCGCCTGCCCGGTGTCGAGAAGGTGGTTCGGGTCATGGAGTCCTACAAACTGGTGTCACGGTCGTTCCAACCGGCGTCCACCGTCGTCACGGTCCGCGGCGTCTCGATCGGCGATGGCTCGTTCACCCCCATCGCTGGGCCGTGCGCGGTGGAGAGCCGCGACCAGCTCTTCCGGACGGCCGAGGCCGTGCAGGCCGCGGGGGCCACCATCCTGCGCGGTGACGCGTTCAAGCCCCGCACCTCACCGTACGCCTTCCAGGGCCTCGGGGAAGAGGGGTTGCAGTACCTGGCCGAGGCACGCGACGAGTTCGACATGCCGTTCGTGGCCGAGGTCCTCGATCCACGCGACGTCGACCTCGTCGCCTCCTACGCCGACATCCTTCGGGTGGGGGCCCGCAACATGGCCAACTACACGCTCCTCCAGGAGATCGGGAGGGTCGATCGGCCGGTGCAGCTCAAGCGGGGACTCACCGCCACGCTCGACGAGTGGCTCAATGCCGCCGAGTACATCTACAAGTCGGGCAACCCACGCATCCTCATGGTGGAACGGGGCATCAGGACCTTCGAGACCGCGGCCCGCAACACGCTCGACATCACGGCGGTACCGCTTCTCAAGCAGATCTCCCATCTCCCGGTCATCGTCGACCCGTCCCACTCGGGTGGCAAACGCGAGCTGGTGGCACCGCTGGCCCGGGCCGGACTGGCGGCCGGGGCCGACGGCATCCTCGTGGACGTCCACCCGGAGCCCGAGACCGCCAAGGTCGACGGGGCCCAAGCCCTGCTCCCCGACGAATTCGCCGAGCTCATGGTCGTCCTCCGGCGGATGGCGGCCGCCCTCGACGTGACGATGGCATGACCCAGGTCGCCATCATCGGCACCGGCCTCATCGGTGCCTCGATCGGCATGGCCCTCAGGACGCTCGGCCACCGGGTGGTGGGGTGGGATCCCTCGCCGGACGAAGCGTCCGAAGCGCTGGTCCGCGGAGCCATCGATCGCATTGCTCGCGATCGGGACGATGCGGTGGCCGACGCGGACCTCGTCGTCCTCGCCGCCCCGCCCGACGCCATCGTCGGCCACCTCGCCGACCTCACCACCGACGCCCTCGTCATCGACGTGGCCGGGGTCAAACGCCCAGTCGTCGACGCCGCCGCCCGGCTCACCCGTTTCGTGGGGACGCACCCGATGGCCGGCCGCGAGCACGGTGGGGCCCGCCACGCCTCCCCCACGCTGTTCCGGGGGGCGACGTGGATCATCACCTCGGATCGGACGACCGAGCCCGACGTCCGACAGGTGCGGGGCCTCCTCGACCGGGTCGGGGCCGTTCCGATCGTCATGACCGCCGACGAGCACGACGACGCCGTCGCCGCCATCAGCCACCTCCCTCAGTCCTTGGCCGTCGCCCTCGTCCAGCATGCGGCGGCCGACCCCGCCCGCCTCCAGCTGGCCTCCGGCAGCTTCCGCGACCTCACCCGGGTTGCCCTCTCGGACACCGCCATGTGGACCGAACTCCTCGACGCCAACCGCCCGATCGTGGCCGCTCAGCTCCGCCAGTTGGCAGACGGGCTGGAGCGCTTCGCCGACCACGTGGAGCAGGGGGACCGTGACCGGGTGGCCGCCCTCCTGGCCGAGGCGAGAATCCACCGCCTCCAGATGGCGCCTCCGGTGCTCCAGGTCCCGATCATCCTCGAGGACCGGCCCGGCGAACTGGCGCGGGTGGGCGAAGCCCTCGCCACCTCCCATGTGGATGTCCGCGACCTCCAGCTGCGACACGGCCGTCATGGAGGTGGCGGTGTGCTGACGATCTCGGTTCGGCCCGGGGAGGCGGAGCCACTGAGGGATGCGCTCCGAGCCCAGGGGTTCGAGCTGGCGTAGGCCCGAGCGCGGAGTACGGGGCACGGAGACACGGAGAGCCATCCCCGGGCTCTGGGATCACCACATGAGGTTGGCGAAGTCCGTGAGGAGGTCGTCCCGGAGGGCGGCCGGGAGGAGGTCGAGGGCGGTGTTGAGGGCGGCGGTCTCGGTCGGGAGGTCGAGCCCGGTGAAACCGACGAGGGGGGCCAGCGCCGCGAAGACCGCCATCGGTGACGAGTCCTCCACCGAGGACAACGCGGCCCGAAGTGCCGCCCGGTCCACCCCCGGACCGACGCGGACGTCTGCGGTGGCGGCGGCGAGGTCGTCCACGAACTCCTGCTCCCGGCCGACATTCGACGCGCTCACGGCCACGTGCAGGTTGGCCGGGCCGCCCCCGGCCGAGAACTCCGGGAGCAGGGACCACCCGCGTCGACGCATGGCGTCGTCCAGTTCGAACACGTTGATCGTGTCCGAGGCCAGGGTGAACATCGTCATGTCTGGTTCGCCCAACACGACGAGGTCATCGATGTGCCTGGCGCCCTCGATCATGCGTCGGGTCGTGGCCAGGACCTCACGGGTCATCTCGACGTACCCGGCCAGGCCGAGGTGCCGGAAGAGCGCCCACGCCGCCGCAACCGGACCGCCCGTGCGACTGCTCTGCACCGTCGGGTTGAGGACGGCGTACTCGGTGGTCGACGAGTTCACGAACCATGCACACCGCCGGATCGCGGCATCGCGGTAGAGGAGCACCGACGCGTTCTTCGGCGCGTACCCGTACTTGTGGAGGTCGGCCGAGATGGTGGTCACCCCGGGCACCGAGAAGTCGAAGGGTGGCACCGCCTCACCCAGGTGCCGCATGAGGCCGAGGGGGATCGCTCCCACGCATCCGTCCACGTGCATGAACGCCCCGGCCTCGACCGCGATCGCGGCCAGCTCCGGGATGGGGTCGACGACACCGTGTGAATAGGTGGGGGCCGACCCCACGACGAGCACCGTGTCGGCCGTCACGGCGGCCCGGACCGACTCGGGATCGGCTCGGAACGACGACAGGTCCATGGCGGTGACGACGGGCATGACACCCAGGTAGTGGGCGGCCTTGTGGAACGCCGGATGAGCCGAGACGGGGAGCACCATCTCGGGGTGGGTCACGTCAGGTCGATGGATTCGCGCCCAGTCGCGGGCCGTCTTGACGGCGAGGATGATGCTCTCGGTTCCGCCACTCGTGACGCTTCCGGTGACGAGCGGCCCTCCTCCGACGAGGTCGGCGACCGCCCGGACGACGTCCTTCTCCATCCGGTTGATCGACGGGTAGAAGTTCACGTAGAGCGCGTTCTCGGTGAGGAAGCGCCCGTAGGCCTCGCGAGCAAGACCGGCGGCCTCCCCACCGGGGTCGTAGAGGCCCGAGAGCACCTTGCCGGAGCGCCAGTCGACGTCCCCCGACCGCATCGCCTCGAGGTCGGCGAGTACGTCGTCGACCGACCTGCCCTCCGGCGAGAGAGCGGTCACGCCGAGACCGCCGGCCGGTAGCGGTGGATGATCGGCAGGCTGGCGAGCAGGAGGACACCGGGAAGGAGGGCGAATCCGAAACGGATGCCGCCCAAGGCGGTCGCGGTCTGGACGACGGCTTCGTCGCCCGACTCGACGAATCCGGTGACGGCCAGGACGGCGGCGAACAGGAACGGTCCGACGGCGGCACCCACCGTCTCCCCCGCCGTCCACAGGCCGGTGAAGGAACCGGCCCGGGAGGCACCGTCGTTGGCGTGGGTGTCGACGTCGATGGCGTCCGGGAGCATCGAGAACGGCATGAGCTGCGTGCCCGAGTAGAACAGCCCGAGCAGCCCGGCCTGAACGACGGCCAACCAGACCCGGTCGGCCGACACGGTGAGCATCGTCACCACCACGATCGCGAACCCGACGACCGAGACCTCAAGGCTTCGGAGCTTCCCCAGTCGATGGGAGACCCGGGCCCAGACCGGGACGAATACGGCCGCCGGGGCCACGAGCGCGACGAAGAGGACCGCGGTGAGCGTTTCGTCGCCCAACAGGTACAGCGAGAGGAACGGAGCCCCGGCCAGCATGACGTTGACGGCGAGGTTCTGGATGAAGTACCCGCCCATGAGGAAGGCGAACGGCCGGTTGCGGGCAGCCCGCCGTACCTGGTCCCGGAGTGGCTCGGCCTCCTCGACCGGGGGCACCGTGCGCCCCCGGCGCAGCCCGATGGTGGAGGCGAGCATGGCTCCCCCGGCCAGGGCACCGATGACGAAGCCCATGGTCCGGTACCCGGCTCGGCCACCGCCCGCGGCCTCGGACAGGAGCGGCGCCAGGCCGCCGCCGAGCAGGATCCCGACGGTGAGCGCCACCATCCGATACGCCACCACCCGCGTGCGCTCGAGCGGATCGGTGGTCAGCTCGGCGGGGAGGGCGATGTAGGGGACCTGGAACAGCGAGAAGGCGCTGGCACTCAGCATGAAGAAGCCGCCGACCCACAGGGCGGTGCCGGTTGGTCCCATGTCCGGTGGGGCGAACATGAGTCCGAAGAACACCGGGAGCAGGGCGCCGCCCGCGTACATGAACGGACGCCGGTTGCCGAGTCGTGATCGGAACCGATCGGAGACCGACCCGATGAGCGGATCGATCACGAAGTCCCAGATCTTGGGAAGGAGGATGACGAACCCCGCCGTGGCGGCGGGGACGGCCAGGACGTCGGTGAGGTAGAAGAGCAGGAGAAGACCGGGGACCGTCGTGAAGATCCCGGTGCCGAGGGACCCGACGCCGTACCCCGTCTTGAGTCCCCGAGACAGCGAGGTGGTCGTCATGGGGGGCGACACTACCCGCGGGCCCAGAGGACTCGCACCCCGGGGCGATCCGTAGGATCTCTGTCCATGTCCCGGATCCTCGTCACCGGTGCGGCGTCATGGGAGGGCGCCCGGCTCATCGGCCGTCTCATCCACCGCCCCGGAGTCACCGTCATCGCGGTGGACGACGAGGACCGCCGGGCGCTGCCGGTGCCCCTCCATCGGACGATGCTCGACTCACTCGAGTTCGCCCACTTCGTGGTCGGAGCCGACCCGACGGCCATCGTCCACCTGGCAACGATGGACCGAAGTGACCGCCTGGGACACGAACGCTCGCGGGAGTCAGTGATCCTCGGGACCCAGGCCCTCTTCGGGGCCACGGAACGACTGGGGAGCCTCCGCCACGTGGTCGTGCGCTCGGAGGGGAGCGTCTACGGGACCGGCAACCGGCGGCCCCTCATCGCCCGGGAGGATGACCGCCTTGGAGGCGACGCCGGCCGTCATCCCCGGGCGCTGCGCGAAGTGGAGGACTACGCCCGTGACGCCGGGCGCGCCGCCGGGTTCTCGGTCGCCATCCTTCGCTGCGCCGAGTCCGTCGGACCCCACGTCGACACGCCCCTCGCCCACCTGCTGCGGCTCCCGATCGTCCCCATCCTGTGGGGATTCGATCCCCTCCTCCAG
>JBFKVA010000012.1:0-39336 GCA_041635475.1 Acidimicrobiia bacterium
ATCGTCGGCGGGCAGACCGGCGTAGCCCGACTCGGAGGCGAGTTGGAGGATCGTGGTCGGCCTCAGCCCGCCATCAAGGTGGTCGTGGAGGAGCACCTTGGGAAGTGAGCCGATCTGCATCAGGGCAGCCTAGAGAAGCCCGCCCGTCAGGGAGGTTCCCCACTCGTGGTGTAGCTCCGACCGAGGGCGGTGGTCCAACGATGGTCGCCATCGGGAAGGGGCGAATACCCCCACCCGTCCAGGTGGCGGAGCCGATGGTCGTGTCGGCACAGGGGCGTGAGGTTGTGGACGGTGGTCGGACCTCCCTCGGCGAAGGCAACCCGATGGTCGAGGTCGCAGTCCGAGGACGGCATTCGACAGCCGGGGAAGACACAGGTGGAGTGCTGTGCGACCACGGCCCGGTGCTGGGAGGTGGTGGGTCGCCGACGGGTGATCCCACCCGCCACGGGGGTCCCGGTCGCCGGGTCTGTCACGGTGTACGTCCACGTCCCGTCCCGACGGTGGGAGGCAACTCGACGGGCGATGTCGGCGATCACTGGGCCGAACCCGGCGAGCTCGGCGGGGGACTCTGCCAGGTCGGCAAGGGTCTCGAGGTCGACGCGGAGCTCGATGGTCGCGGACGTGTCAGAGGCTCCCTGTCCTTCGAGGATGTCGAGGAACACATCGGCCCGGAGTTGGTCCATGGTCCGGGGGTCGCCGCTCCGCCGGAGACGCAGTGCGCACTCGTTGATCCGTCGCTGGATCCCGACAAGACGATCCGGTGAGAGGTCCGTGGCGTGGAGGTCTCCAGTGCCGGCCTCGGTCGCTTCCACCCAGATCCGCCGAGACTCGTGCGCTTCTTCGAAGCGCCGTGCAGACTCCCCGGGATCGGCCTCCAGGCAGGCACGCCGGAGACGGTCGCGCAGTTGCCCTGTCGTGAGTCGCCGCGCGTCACCGACGAGCCGGTCGGCCACCTCTCGAGCCTCGTCCACGGACAGATGAGCGGTCCCGCGGACGAACACGCCAACGCGGCGGAAGTCGAGGAGCCCCTCGCTCCACGCCTCCAACACGGACGGGAGGCGGTCGCGCAGGTCGACGGCCGTCGAGAGTTCGGTGTCAGCAGCCCGCCGGGTGAGGCGCAGGGCCAGCCGGGCCTCGGCCGCGGCAGCCTCGAACACGAGGTCGGGATCGAAGTCGTCCAGTTCGCCCGCGGTGGTGAGAGAGGCCATCGCCCTCGCCCGTAGGGCACCATGGAAGGCGACCATGCGATCGTGGGCCCGGAGGACCGTCACCCGGTCGGACCCCGAGAGCTGCTCCACGTCGACCTCGAGCAGGGCTGCCGCAAGGAGGATCCCCGGCGGTATCTCGTCGAGGAAGTCGAGGCTCTCGTGTGGTTCGCTCCGGATCTTGGTATCGAACATATGTTCGAATGATACCAAGGGGCTGTGACAGATTCGGGGGAGCCCACCGCTCGACCGAGGGCCGGAGGATGACAACTACCCTCGCTTCCGCATGCGCATCGCCGTCCTCGTCTCCGGCTCCGGCTCCAACCTGCAAGCCCTCGTTGACCGGGGGGAAGCCCTCGGTGCTGAGATCGTCCTCGTGCTCTCGGACCGACAGGGCGTCAGGGGCCTCGAACGAGCCACCGCGGCCGGGATCCCGACGGCGGTCGTGGCATGGAGCGATCACCCGAACCGGGAGGCCTTCACCCGTGAGGTCTGCGACGTGGTGGAATCCGCCCGGGCCGAGGCCATCGTCCTTGCCGGGTTCATGAGGATCCTGTCGGCCGACGCCGTCATACGGTTCCCCAACCGCATCCTCAACATCCACCCCTCCCTCCTCCCGGCGTTCCCGGGCGGCCATGCCGTCGAGGACGCGCTGGCGTACGGTGCGAAGGTGACGGGGGTGACCGCGCACTTCGTCGATGAGCAGGTCGACCACGGCCCGATCATCGCCCAGCGGTCGGTGGCCATCGTTCCCGATGACGACCGGGACTCCCTCCACGCCCGGATCCAGGCGGTGGAGCATGACCTCTACCCGGAGGTCGTCACGGCCTTTGCCGAGGGGCGCCTGGCGGTCGACGGCCGGACCGTCTCCTGGAGGAGTGACCGATGACCCGTATCCCCGTGAAGCGAGCGCTCGTCAGCGTGAGCGACAAGACCGGCGTGGTCGAGTTCGCCGCCGGCCTCATCCGGGCGGGTGCCGAAGTGGTCTCCTCGGGCGGGACCGCCCGTGCGCTCGAGGGGGCGGAGCTGCCGGTGACGAAGGTGGAAAGCGTGACCGATTCCGCGGAGATGCTGGGCGGCCGGGTCAAGACCCTTCATCCCGGGATCCACGGGGGCATCCTCGCCGACCTCGGCCAGCCGTCCCATCGAGCCGATCTCGCCGCCCGATCCATCGAGCCGTTCCAGCTCGTGGTGGTGAACCTCTACCCATTCCAGCGCACGGTTGCCGACCCGGCCGTGATCCATGCGGAGGCGATCGAGCAGATCGACATCGGTGGCCCGGCCATGATTCGAGCGGCAGCCAAGAACCATGCGTGGGTGGGGGTGGTCACGTCACCCGCCCAGTACGAAATGGTCCTGCGGGCCGTCGAGGCGGGCGGACTCGAAGCCGGGCACCGATTGGACCTTGCCCGGGCCGCGTTCTTCCACACGGCGTCGTATGACGCCGCCATCGTCCGGTATCTCGAGCAGGATTCGTTCCCGCCCGAGCGGCTCGCGCTCACCCTCGAGCGAACGGCCCAGCTCCGCTACGGCGAGAACCCGCACCAGGCCGGGGCCGCCTACGCCGAGGTCGGACGAACCCCGTACTGGGCCTCCATGCGCCAACTCCAGGGCAAAGGGATGAGCTTCAACAACCACCTCGACACCGAGGCGGCCTGGAGGCTCGCCAACGACCTGCCGGCTCGCCCGGCGGCCGTCATCGTCAAACATGCGAATGCGTGTGGAGTGGCGGTGGCCGATACCGTGACCGCGGCCTTCACCAGGGCCTGGGAGTGTGACCCCCTCTCGGCCTTCGGAGGCGTCGTGGCGCTCAATCGACCCTTGGACGGCGAGACGGCCGAGCGCATCACCGGCGCCGGCTTCGTCGAGGTGGTCATCGCCCCCGAGGTGACGGAGGCCGCGGTCGGCGTGTTCGCCCGGAAGAAGAACCTGAGGCTGATCGAGGCGCCGGTTCCCGACCCGACCGACCCCGACTACCGCCGAGTCGAGGGCGGCCTCCTCCTGCAGGCGCGCGATGTGGTGTCGCCGGCAGAAGGGTGGGACGTCGTGACCGCCCGCGCCCCGACCGATGTCGAGGCAGCGGATCTCCGCTTCGCCTGGACGGTCGCAGCCCACACCAAGTCGAACGCGATCGTGGTGGCCAAGGACGGGGCGGCGATCGGGATCGGCGCCGGCGACCAGAGCAGAGTGGGTGCTTCCCAACGGGCGGTGGCCCGGGCCGGAGATCGAGCAGGGGGTGCCGTCGCAGCCTCGGACGCCTTCTTCCCGTTTCGTGACGGCATCGACGCCCTTGCTGCCGTCGGCGTCACCGCAGTCATCGAGCCGGGCGGATCGGTGCGAGACGACGAGGTGATCAACGCCGCCGACGAGCATGGCATGGCCCTGGTCTTCACCGGTCACCGCCACTTCCGGCACTGACGGCAGGCGCCGGTTCCCCCGGCCTCCGGGTCAGGTCCGGCGAGGGGAGAACCACACCGGGCGGGGAATCCGCCTGTGCAGGGGTCGGGATCGGCGAACATTGGGAGCGATGACGACCCAGCGAGACCTGCGCGCCCGGCTTGGCGACCTCATGCCGGCCGACCGACGGGTCCTGGCGCGCGCGATCACCCGGGCCGGCCGGATTCGAAGCGACTCGCAGCGGGGCAAGGCGATGCGGGCCCTCGCAGCCGAGCTGGCGGCGGCGTCGGATCGGCTGGAGCGTCGACGACAGGCGATTCCGTCGCAGGTCACCTACCCGGATCTCCCGATCGCCGAATGGCGGGCCGACCTCCTGGCGGCCATCGGCGGGCACCAGGTCGTGATCGTGGCCGGCGAGACAGGCTCGGGAAAGAGCACGCAGCTCCCCAAGATGTGCCTGGAGCTGGGCCGAGGCGCCCTCGGCATGATCGGGCACACCCAACCCCGACGGATCGCAGCCCGCTCGATCGCCGAGCGCGTCGCCGAGGAGCTGCACACCGAGGTCGGCGGCCTCGTCGGCTACCAGGTGAGGTTCACCGACCGAGTCGGTGACGAGACGCTCGTCAAGGTCATGACGGACGGGATCCTGCTCAACGAGATCCACGACGATCGGCTCCTCCTCCGGTACGACACCCTCATCATCGACGAGGCCCACGAGCGTTCGCTCAACGTCGACTTCGTCCTCGGGTACCTGTCACGGCTCCTCCCCCGCCGCCCGGACCTCAAGCTCATCATCACCTCGGCGACGATCGACACGGAGCGATTCGCATCCCATTTCGGGGGAGCCCCGATCGTCGAGGTGTCCGGCCGTAGCTACCCCGTCGAGGTCCGGTACCGGCCCCTTGACGACCCGGCATCGGGCACGTCGCGCGACCAGGCGGAAGGGATCGCCGAAGCGGTGCTCGAGCTCTTCACGGAGTCGGACGGCGACATCCTCGTGTTCTGCTCGGGTGAACGGGAGATCAGGGATGCGACGGAGGTGGTGGTCGACCTCGACCTGCCGCACACCACGGTCCTCCCGCTGTTCGGCCGTCTGTCGGCGGCAGAACAGCACCGTGTCTTCGAGTCCCACACGGGGCGCCGGGTGGTCATTGCCACGAATGTGGCCGAGACATCACTCACCGTCCCGGGGATCAGGGCCGTGGTCGACACGGGCCTGGCGCGGGTCTCGCGGTTCGGTCGGCGAACCAAGGTGCAACGACTGCCCATCGAGGCGATCAGCCGGGCGTCGGCCGATCAGCGTGCCGGGCGCTGCGGCCGGCTCGGTCCGGGCGTGTGCCTCCGCCTCTACACCGAGGACGACTACCTCCAGCGTGACGAGTTCACCGAGCCCGAGATCCTGCGCACCAACCTCGCCACCGTCATGCTGCAGATGGCCGCCCTCGACCTGGGCGACATCGAGTCCTTCCCGTTCCTCGACCCACCGGATCGGAGGGCGATCCGCGCCGGGACGGACCTCCTGGCCGAGCTGGGTGCGGTCAGGCCGGGACGCGAAGGGACCAAGTCGTGGCTCACCGACCTGGGCCGTCGCCTGGCCCGCCTCCCGGTCGACCTGCGGCTGGGACGAGCACTGCTGGCGGCGGCCGAGTCCGGATGCCTCTCGGAAGTCCTCGTCATCACCTCGGCGCTTGCCATCCAGGACCCCAGGGAGCGCCCGCTCGGAGCGGAGGCCGCCGCCGACCAGCGACATGCTCGGTTCCGGGACGCCGACTCCGATCTTCTCTCGTGGCTGCATCTGTGGGAGTACCTCCGTGCCGAGCAGCGAGCCCGCACTTCGAGTCAGTTCCGCCGGATGTGCCGGGATGACCACCTCAACTACCGCCGGGTGCGGGAGTGGCAGGACGTCCACGGGCAACTCCGTCAGGCCGTGCTTCAACTCGGCCTCCACCGCAATCGGGCACCTGCGGAGCCCGACACGATCCACCGGGCCATGCTGGCCGGTCTGCTCTCCCACGTCGGGAGGAAGGACCCCGACAGCCATGAATATCGGGGTGCTCGCGGGTCGCGATTCGCCATCAATCCCGGCTCGACCCTGTTCCGGCGCAACCCGGAATGGGTCATGGCGGCCGAGCTGGTCGAGACCTCCCGGACCTGGGCGCGCGAACTAGCCCAGGTGAACCCGGAGTGGGCCGAGGTCGCCGGTGCCCACCTCGTGAAGCGGTCCAACTCCGATCCATGGTGGGACTCGAACCAAGGCTCGGCCGTGAGCTACGAGACGGTGACCCTCTACGGGATCCAACTCGCCTCCGACCGGGTCGTCCGCCATGGGCGAGTGGATCCCGCAGTGGCCCGGGAGATGTTCATCACCCACGCCCTCGTCCGGGGGGCGTGGTCCGCGACCTGGGACTTCGTCTCGGCCAACCGGGAACGGTTCTCCGACGTGGGAGCCTTGGAGGCCCGCCACCGTCGGACGGACTTCCTGAGGCCGGAAGGCGAGATAGCGGCCTGGTTCGAGGCCCGACTGCCGGTGGAGGTCGTCGGGGCCGCGGAGTTCAACCGCTGGTGGAAGCGGGAGCGGCACGAACGGCCCCACCTCCTCCACCTCACCGACGAGGCGCTCCTCGACCCGGGCGCCGGCCCCGACGACGAGGCGTTCCCGGAGTCGTGGCACCACGGAGACCTCGAGATGCCCCTGGGGTACGAACTCGACCCGACGAGTGAGACAGACGGGTTCATCGTGGATGTGCCGCTCGAGGGCCTGGAACGCGTCGACCCGACGGTCTTCGACTGGCTCGTTCCCGGCCTGCGGGAAGAACTCGTCACCACGCTCCTTCGCAGCCTGCCGAAACCACTTCGGCGCCAACTGGTGCCGATCCCCGACACCGTGCACGCCCTGCTTCCCCGCCTCGACCCGCAGGCGGGGGCGGTGAGCCCGGTGTTGCGCCGTTCGCTGCGCGAACTGGCCGGGGTCGACGTGCCCATCGACGCGTTCGACCTGTCCGGGCTGCCTCCCCACCTTCGTCCGTACTTCCGGGTCGTGGACGCAGAGGGCACGGTCATGGGGAGGGGGTCCGACCTCGACGACCTCCGAGATCGTCTCCGGGACGTGGCGAGGGCCACGGTGGCGGCCGGGGACCACTCCTTGGAGCGGGCCGGGCTCACGTCCTGGAGTTTCGGCGAACTGCCCTCCTCGGTGATGCTCGAAGGCCGAATCGGCGCGGTCGAGGCGTTCCCGACCCTGGGTGATGACGGCGACTCCGTTTCGATCCGCATCGTCGCCGACCGCCAGGAGCAGGCTGTCGGCCTGTGGGACGGGACCCGACGGCTCCTCCGTCTGGCCGTCGACCCCCCCGACCGGATGCTCCGGTCCCTGGTGCCCCGGGAGCGCATGGCAGCCTTCCTGGCCGGGCCGTACGATTCCCTGGAAACCTGGTCCGACGACTGCATCGAGGCCGCCCTCGACCGGGTCATCGAGGCGGCCGGACGTCCTCCCGCCGACGCCACCGGCTTCGACCGTGTCGTGACCCGGGCCGCGGACACGTTGTTCGAAGTCGCCCAGGAAGTCGGTCGCGAGTCCTTGGCTCTCTTCGACGCGTTGGCGCGCCTGAACGGCCGACTCGACGACATGCCCGCGGGGGTGTTCGCCGAGGCTCGCCTCGACATCCGCCGGCAGGTGGCCAGGCTCGTCTTCCCGGGGTTCATCGCCCGCTTCTCTCGGCGACTTCCCGACCTCGGCCGGTACGTGGCGGCCATGGAGGCGCGGCTCGAGCGCCTCGCGGAGGACCCTGGGAGGGATGCACGATCGATGGCGGTTGTCCACGACCTGGCCGCTGAACTGGAGCGGGTGGCGGAGCTCTACCCGAGGGCGACCGGTGTGGCCGAGGTGGAGTGGATGCTCCAGGAGCTCCGCGTAAGTCTCTTCGCCCAGTTCCTGGGGACACGGGGAAAGGTGAGTGAGACCCGTGTGCGCCGGGCCATCCGGGCGCTGGCCGGGTAGCCCCGAGAACTAGCCGGCGAGCCGGAACACCGGGATGATCCGATCGGTCTTCTCCTGGTACTCGGCGAAGTTTGAGAACCTGGCGGCGTGACGGGCGTAGATCGCGTCCCGCTCAGCCCCTACGACCTCGCGTGCCGTGACCGGTCGGGTCTCGGTCCCGATCTCGACCGCCACCTGCGGGTGTGCCTTGAGGTTGTGGTACCAGTCGGGGTTGGTGGGGGAGCCGGCCTTGGAGGCGAAGATGAAGATGTCGCCGTCCTCCTCGTGGTACATGAGGGGAGCCACCCGCTCGGTGCCCGATTTCGCCCCCGTGTGGTGAAGCAAGAGGAGCGGCTTTCCCTCGAACCAGCCTCCGGCGTGTCCGTCGTTCTCGCGGAACTCGGTGATGATCCCGTCATTCCAGTCGCTCATGATGTCTCCTCGTCCGTGGAGTGAGGTGAACGCCGTATCGACGGTGTCTATTCCTGTCAGCGGAACAACTGGTAGGCGTTGTCGAAGTGATCCGGCGTCACGACCGAGGTCACGTCCACGTCGGTATTGGCCGCACCGGCGTACCCGTCGATGGCCATCGCCTCGCGTTCCCGGGCGGTGATGGCGTATGTGGTTGCGTCGACCTGGATGCCGGTGCCATCGGCGACCCGAACGAGGCCCGAGAAGGCTGCGACCGTCATCGCGGCCTGCTGCATGCCCTCCCTGCCGACCGCCGCTTCGAGGCCTGCCCTGGCGCCGGGAAGGTCCGATGACCCGGTCGCGGCCGTGGTCGCGAACCGTCGAAGCGCGCGGCCGTGGGGAACGCCGGCGTCCGACGTCGGGTCGGTGAGTGCCGCCACCGCGTCGATCTCTTCGCCGGTCGCCTTGCTGCTCTCCCGGAGCAGCGCCACGTGGCTCGTCGTTCAGTAGAAGCACTCATTGACCGCTGCCACCGTGGCTGCCACCAGCTCGGTCTGGGGGCGGGTCAGGGCCCGATCGCTCCAGACGAGGTCCTTGAAGGACTCGGAGTACTGCCACGACTCGATGGTGACGAACAGCTCTTGGGTGGCCGGGACGAGGGAGAGGGCCCGCGATACGTTGGCGCCCCGCTTCTCGATGGCCTGGCTCACCCAGGCCCCGACGTCCCCGACGCCGGATGGTCGGTCGTGCCTGGGCTCACCCCCGATGGGGGCCGGGACCGGATCGAGAGGCTCACCCATGGCCGTGCGGTACATGTCGAGCATCGCCACGGACGCCACGATGCCCACGACCTCCGCGTACCTCTCCTCACCCATGTCGGCGATCACCCGAACGGCCCACTGCTTGGTGAGGCGGGTGGCGTCGACGGCGACCCGGTGGACCGTGTCGACGTACGTCGCTCCCAGGACGCCATCACCGGCGTGGGCGTCGTCGATCGCCGAGGGAGTGAGGGCCTCCGCCCTCCGGGCGCAGACATCACAGGACCGGGCCACCCGCGCCTGGTGGGCAACCGCCGTCCGCTGCTGACCGGTCAGCCAGTCCCCGGGAGAGGCCAGCCGTTGCCAGGCCGCTCGATGGCGGGTGTCGATCTCGGTCGGTGGCGGCATCGGGTCAGCCTAGAGCCGGGCCACTGCGTCAGGCGTGTCCGGCCTCCTCGATCGCCTCCCGGGCCTCGTTGGCAGCCACCACTGCGATGATGAGGGCCGCCGCCGGGTCGGCCCACCACCAACCGGCCCACGCGTTGAGGGTGAGCCCGACGAGCGTCGCCGAGGCGAGGGCGCCGTCGAGAAGCGTCAGGTCGCCTTCCTTCGACAGGGGCGCCGAACCCAGTCGGTGCCCGGCCCGCCGCTTGGCCAGTCCGAGGCCGACCATCACTAAGGCGGTGACCGCCAGGTAGGCGATCCCCCACGGGGACGGGCCGGCGACGCGGCCCGATGCCAGGTCGCGTATGGCCGCCACACCCAGCACGACGGCGAGACCACCGAAGGCGTACCCGATGAGTCGCATGGCGCGAGGCGTGTGGCGCTCGTCGTCGCGCCGAAGGTGCCAGATCACGACGGCAGACGCGAAGAGCTCGATGACGGAGTCGGTCCCGAAGGCAACGAGGGCCAGGGACTTGGCCGAAACGCCGAGTGCCACGGTGAGGACCGCCTCGCCCACGTTCCAGGCCACGGTGGCGTACTGGAGGCGGAGGGCAGTCGTGCGCAACGACTGGGACATGGCCCCATGGTGGCACGGGTTGGAGACCCGTACGTCCGCCCGGAGGCCTCGGGGTGGCGTGCCACCCCGGCCCGGGCGCTCCTGGCACTCGGTCGTGAATGGTCCCCGCTGCCCTATGGTGCAGCGGATGGAGCGCCTCACGCTCGGCAAGATGCAGAACCCGGTCCGTGGCATCCTCCACGGCACCGCAGCCGTACTGTCGGCTGTGGGGCTCGCCGCGCTCGTCGTGCATGCGCGGGGCGATGCCACCCGGATGACGGGAGCGATCGTGTTCGGCACGAGTCTGCTGTCGATGTACGTGATCTCGGCTCTCTACCACTCGATCCCGTGGCGCACGAGGACGAAAGCCTGGCTCCAGCGGGTCGACCACTCGATGATCTTCCTCGTGGTCGCCGGCACGATGACCCCGGTTGCGACCGCGACCCTCGAAGGAGGGGCGCTCCTGGCCGTGCTCCTGTCGGTGTGGGGCATGGCGCTGACCGGGATCGTCCTCAAGCTGGTGCTGCGACGGTCCCTCACGTGGCTCTCGATCACCCTGCAGATGGTGATGGGTCTCTCGCTCGTGTTTTGGCTCCCCCGGCTCTTCGACCGGTTCGGGTGGTCGGTGACCTGGCCGATCCTCGCCGGGGGGGCCGCCTACACGATCGGCATGATCATGTTCGCCACCAGGTGGCCCCGACTCAGCCCCCGGGTATTCAGTGCCCACGAACTCTTCCACGTCCTCGTGGTGGCGGCGTCCTCGCTCCACTACGTCGCCGTGTGGCAGGTCGTCTGACACCTGGCGCCGGGCGGTCCCGTCGCAGACGGACTCCTAGGACCGTGATTCCGGGAGCATCCGCGGGTGGATGACGAACCCGATGGAACAGATGCCCTCCCCGAGAGCCGACCACCCGGCGTTGGTGTCGAGGGCCACGACCGTCGCCGTCTTGACGTCCACCCTCGCACCCGTGAGGTACTCGACCAGCCCACCCCATGCCGGCTGGTGGCCCACGACCATCATGCTGCCGGCCGAGGCCCCTTCGCGGGCTATGACCTCGAGAGCACCCATGACGAAGGTGTGATAGAGCCGCTCGGTCTCTCGGATGGGGACATCCCACCCGGCCGTCCCGACGACGAGGTCTGCCGTGGTCCGGGCCCTGGTGGCGGTTGACGTCACGACGAGCTCCGGGACCTCACCCGAGTCCGCGAGGAACCGGCCGATTGCGGTGGCCGAGCGAACCCCTCGGCCGTTGAGCGGGCGCGCGTGGTCGGGAAGGCCAGTACTCCAATCGGACTTGGCGTGGCGGAGGACGTACAGGCGGCGCATCGCCGGAGACTAGGCACCGGCGACAGCGGGGTACCCTCCCGGCCATGTCTGCACGGATCCTGGATGGGGCGGCGGTGGCGGCCCGGGTGAAGGAGGAGGTGGCGGCCGGGGTGGCCGCCCTCCGCGAGAACAGGGGCATCACCCCGGCCCTGGCGACGATCCTGGTGGGGGACGACCCGGCCTCGGAGGTCTACGTGCGCAACAAGCGCCGGACCGCCGCCACGGTGGGGATTCGGTCGGTCCACCGCGAACTGGCGGCGAGCGCCTCCCAGGCCGAGGTGGAAGCGACCATCGCCACCCTCAACTCCGACCCCGGAATCCACGGCATCCTCCTGCAGTTGCCTCTCCCGGCCGGCCGGGACGGTGAGGCTGCCGTGCGGCTCATCGACCCGGCCAAGGACGTCGACGGCCTCCACCCGGTCAGCCTCGGGTACCTGGCGCTCGGGCAGCCGGGCCTCCGCCCGTGCACCCCGTCGGGATGTCTTCGCATCCTCGACCACTACGAGATCCCGACCGCGGGGGCGGAGGTGGTCATCGTGGGGCGGTCGCTGCTGGTGGGGAGACCACTGTCGATCATGCTCAGTACGAAGGAACGGAACGCGACGGTGACGCTCGCCCACTCGCAGACGCGCGACCTGGCTTCGGTGTGCCGGCGGGCAGACATCCTCGTGGCCGCCATCGGGCGACCCGGAATGATCACCTCCGAGTACGTGAGACCCGGAGCGACCGTCATCGACGTGGGCATCACCAGGACCGTCGAGGGCCTCGTGGGCGACGTCGACTTCGAGTCCGTTTCCGCGGTGGCCGGATCGCTGACCCCCGTCCCGGGGGGAGTGGGGCCGATGACGATTGCGATGCTCATGGCCAACACATTGATGGCCGCGACCTCGGCTCCCTGACCGAGCCCCTCGGCACACCCGCGTGGAGGTCGGGACCCGGCCGGTCAGATGTCGAATGTCCGCTCAGCGACATCGAGTCCGGGCCGCCACCGATCCCCGGACTGTCGTAGAGGTCACGGTGGCGTTGGGTGAGTTCCACCCACAGTGCCCGGCACGCGTCGAGGTCGCCTTCTCGATAGGGCCGCACCGCTGGCTGCATGATGGGTGATCATCGCACCGCCCCGAGCCCTGGGCAATCGACCGGCCAACTCCGAGTCTTGCCTGGCCTGCAAGAATCGGCGCCACTTGAAACCCCTAAGGAAGGCGCTCCACATGGGCGAGAAGATCATCCAGGGCCCGGACGGCCCCATCGTCCCCTCCCACCCGATCATCCCGTTCATCGAGGGAGACGGCATCGGCCCCGACATCTGGGCTGCGGCGGTTCGGGTCTTCGACGGGGCCGTCGCCAAGGCCTACGGCGGCGAACGCTCGATCGAGTGGTTGGAGGTCCTGGCCGGCGAGAAGGCGTTCAACGAGACGGGTGACTGGCTCCCGCAGGCCACGGTCGACGCCTTCGAGGAGTACCTCGTGGGCATCAAGGGCCCGCTGACGACACCGGTCGGTGGGGGGATCAGGTCGCTCAACGTGGCCCTTCGCCAGACCTTGGACCTCTACGTGTGCATCCGTCCCGTCCGCTGGTTCGAAGGCGTTCCGTCGCCCGTCAAGAGCCCGGGAGAGGTGGACATGGTCATCTTCCGGGAGAACACCGAGGACGTGTACGCCGGCAAAGAGCTCGAGGAGGGCACGGAGGGAGCCGCCAAGCTCATCGCGTTCCTCAAGGAGGAGTTCGGCTGGGACATCCGCCCCGACTCCGGCGTCGGGATCAAGCCGATCTCCGAGTCCGGGTCGAAGCGCCTCATCAGGGCCGCCATCCGGTTCGCCGTCGCCCAGGGACGGCCGAGTGTGACCCTCGTCCACAAGGGCAACATCATGAAGTTCACGGAGGGCGCCTTCCGTTCCTGGGGGTACGAACTCGTGCGTGACGAGTTCTCGGACGTGGCGGTGTCCTGGGACGACTGCGGGGGTGACCCCGGGGATCGGATCCTCGTCCAGGACGTGATCGCCGACGCGATGCTTCAGCAGGTCCTCACCCGTCCCGCCAACTACGGGGTCATCGCCACGATGAACCTCAATGGTGACTACCTCTCGGATGCGCTGGCCGCCCAGGTTGGCGGGATCGGCATCGCTCCCGGAGGGAACATCAATTACGAGACTGGTGTGGCCGTGTTCGAGGCGACCCATGGCACCGCACCGAAGTACGCGGGCCTCGACAAGGTCAACCCCGGGTCGGTCATCCTGTCGGGTGAGCTCATGTTCCGCCACCTGGGATGGAACGAAGCCGCCGACCTCGTCGTGAAGGGCCTCGAGGCCGCGATCGCCGAGAAGATCGTGACCTACGACTTCGCCCGGCTCACCGAGGGTGCGACCGAGGTGGCGACGTCGGCCTTCGCCGACGCCATGATCGAGCGCATGTAGCGAGGACAGGGCCCCGCGGGCGGGACCATCACCGGCGGCGGCGCCCAAGGAGCCAGAAGGCCGCCACCCCGACCGGGACGATGGTGAGGCGTCCGTCACGGGTGCTGACGACGGTCGACGCCATGACGGCCCGCCACATCCACCGCGGCCCCTGGAGTCGGTGGTCAGGGGTGCGGGCGAGGCGGCGGTAGCCCGCCACGAGGAGAAACAGGTGGACGGCCAACGCGACCGCCGAGAACCGTCGACCCTCGTCGTCCATGCCGTCGAACGCCCGCCGCAGCTGCTCGATGGGCCGGGTCACGGCCGACCGTCGGGGGTGGAGTCGGTGGCGAACGGGTCGGCGGCCTGCCGGCGGGCCTCCTGCAGGGCCTCCCACCGTTCTCCCATGCCGTGCGTACGCTCGACATGCGGGGAGGCGACACGGTGGCTGCCCCTCGCGAAGCTGCGGTTCCAGGCGGACTCCTTGTGTTCGATGTCCTTGATTCGCAGCACCCACACGACGACCCACAGCAGGAGGACGTCGAGCTGCACCCACACCGGAACCCACAGCACGGGATCGGTGAGGGCGGCGACGATGCCGAGGACGAACACCAGGAGCCCGGCCACGATGGCCACCGCGATCGGATACTCGAACAGCCGGCGCGTCGGGGTCATGGCCCCGATGGCGGTGACGATGGCCGAGACCGCGGCCACGGTGAGGAGGACGACCGAGATCGCAGGGAGGCTGGCGGCGACCATGACCTGGAGGGCCGCCGCGGCAACGGCCAGTACGACGATGGTGGCGGTCCGCCGGCGTCCTTCGAGTCTCATGGTGTCATGCTACGAGTCGGGGTAGATGATGACGTAGGAAATGGTCGGTCCGTCGGGTGCGTTGGCGTACCCGGGCGCCTCCCGGAAGTCCCAGAGTTCGACCCAGTAGATGGTCCCGTCTGCCCGGTCGAATCGACCGGCGAACCGCAACACATCCTCGTCGTCGACCCGCCCCAGGGTCCCGGGGAGGCCGCGTTCGGTGAGGCGGAGTCCGACGGTGACCGCCAGGTCCTCCGCGGGAGGGGCGGTGGAAGGAAGTTGGTAGACGAGGACTTCGGCCTCACGCTCGCCGGCCATCTGGGCCACCCGCTCGACGTCGTACAGCGGCGTCCCCGACAGCACCTCGGCTGCTTCCCCCGGAGCCCACGGCTTTCCCGCCGCCAGGACCCGCTCCGGGGCCCCGAGCCACCGCTCCACCCATGCCCGGTGGGTGGCGGGGATGCCATCGCCGAGCCCGGTGACCATGAGCGCGACCGACTCCGCCATGTCCTCGATCGGGCTGGTGGCGCCGTATTGGGAGGCCGCGGCACCATCCAGGCGCCAGCCCGACTCCGAATCCGGGTCGACCACCCACCCGGTGGCGGCGACGAAGTCGGCCACGAGGAGGGAGTGGACCAAGGAGAGGTCCCCTGATCGCCCGGCCGCCACCTCCCCGACGACCACCGGGTCGAGGGCTTCGAACTGGGCGACGTGCGTGAACTCGTGGGCCAGGACCCGAACCATCGTGAGCCGACCGACGCCGCCTCCGTCCCAGCTGAACGTGTCGTCGAAGACCCACACGTCCGGCCCTCGGGCCACGGCGAACGGGTCCTCGTGCTCGACCGTGGGCGGTCTCGACGTCCGGATGATGAGACGAGGGCGCACCACGAGCTGCGCCGGGAGTTCGGCCAGGGCCGCCTCCAGCAGTTCGTGTTCCTCGGGGATGACCTCCGGGGTGACACCGACGAGGTCGACCCCGGGGAGTTTGCGGAGCCAGTGGATCTCGGCCGGCGAGTCGATACCGATCCTGGCCATGAGGGCGTCGTCCGTGAGGTCGATCTCGACGGGCCCGCCTGCTTCCGTCTCGTGGGTGAGCTCGAAGGTCGGCCCGGTGACGGTGGGGACCTCGATGGTGCAGGCCGCCACGGCAAGGGCCAGGATGAGGAGCGGGGCGTTGCGTCGCACGACGGCAGCGTATCGGGCGTGGGGGTGGCTGCCCGTCGACCCGGTGTCCCGCGGCTCCGCCGGACGAGGCGTTCTGGCGCGGGAGTAGCCTGAGGGCAACTGCTCGCTCGAAAGGACACACGCATGTCGAAGGCCCCAGTTCGCGTCACGGTCACCGGCGCCGCCGGCCAGATCGGGTACGCCCTCCTCTTCCGCATCGCGTCCGGCGCCATGCTGGGACCGGACCAACCGGTCATCCTCCAGATGCTCGAGATCACCCCGGCCCTCGGCGCCCTCAACGGCGTGGCCATGGAACTCGAGGACTGCGCATTCCCGCTCCTGGCGGGGATGGTGATGACCGACGACCCGGAGACCGGGTTCGGTGACAGTGACTACGCCCTCCTCGTCGGGGCGATGCCCCGCAAGGCCGGCATGGAGCGAGCGGACCTCCTGGAAGCGAACGGCAAGATCTTCACGGTGCAAGGCAAGGCGATCGCCAGTTCGGCATCACCCAACGCCAAGGTCCTCGTTGTCGGGAACCCGGCGAACACGAATGCGCTCATCACGCTGGGGAACGCCCGCGGGTTCGATCCGAGGAGCATCACGGCCATGACCCGCCTCGACCACAACCGGGCCAAGGCCCAGTTGGCGGCCCGCCTCGATGTCACCGTCAACGACATCACGAACATGACGATCTGGGGCAACCACTCGGCCACCCAGTACCCCGACCTCTTCAACGCCAAGGTGAACGGTCGGACGGCGGCGGACCTCGTCAACATGCATTGGCTGGAGCAGACGTTCATCCCGACGGTGGCCAAGCGCGGGGCCGCGATCATCGAGGCCCGAGGAGCGTCGTCCGCCGCTTCGGCCGCCAACGCCGCCATCGACCACATGCACGACTGGGTTCTCGGCACCCCCGATGGTGACTGGGTGTCGATGTCGGTCGTGTCCGACGGCTCGTACGGGGTTCCCGAGGGCTTGATCTCATCATTCCCCTGCACCACCAAGGATGGTGCGTGGGAGATCGTCCACGGGCTCCGCATCGATGGGTTCTCCCGCGGTCTCATCGATGCCTCCGTTGCCGAACTCGCCTCCGAACGCGACACGGTGCGAGAACTCGGTCTCGTCTGAGGGCGAAGAACGAAGAAACGGGCGCCGGCTTGCCGGCGCCCGTTTCGATGGGGATGGTGGTCTGACTAGTACTCGACGTCCATGGTGGCGGTGGCGGCTCCCCATTGGCTCACGATGTTCTGGTGCATCATGAGAACGGCGAGGTTGCCCCCCACCTTGATCTTGCCGGTCATGAAGGCCATCTGCGTGTTGAGATCCCCCTTGGCGATCCCGGCCATCGTCTCCAGGTTGGAGGTCACCGACACGTCGGCGCCGTCGAGTTCACCCTTGGCCAGCGTGGCGGCCCCGCCGACGACGCTCATGTAGTACGTGAGTTCACCGCCGTTGTCCCCGTCGGTGACGACGAACTGGACCCCGAGGTCCTTGCCGGCGACTGCCTGCTGGAACCCGGCGTGGCCGGCCAGCGTCTCGTTGGCGTCGACGAACCACTCGTCGCTCAGGAATGCCGTTGACATCGTGCGATCTCCTTTTTGATCAGTCGTTCAAGAATCGTAGCGGGCTAGTTCGTTTGTGACAGGAGGCGGCGGTTCTTGAACTTCGACCTCACGTAGTCACGGTTCATGAGGGCGATGAAGTCGATCGAGATCGACTGCGGGCACGCCGTCTCGCACTCACCGTAGTTCGTGCAGGACCCGAACCACCGATCCATCTCCTCCACCATCGCTTCGACTCGGGAGTAGCGCTCGGGCTGGCCCTGGGGGAGCAGGTTGAGGTGGGCGATCTTGGCCGCCGTGAAGAGGTGGGCCGCCCCGTTGGGGCAGGCGGCCACGCAGGCCCCGCACCCGATGCAGGCGGCGGCGTCCAGGGCCGTCTCCGCCACCGAGTGGGGAACCGGGATGAGGTTGGCGTCGGGTGCCGACCCGGTGTTCACCGAGATGTACCCGCCGGCGGCGACAATCGCATCGAGTTTCGATCGGTCGACGACGAGGTCCTTGATGAGGGGGAAGCCCGTCGCTCGCCACGGTTCGACCGTGATCGTCTCCCCATCGCGGAACTTGCGCATGTGGAGCTGGCAGGTGGCGGTGCCGAGCTGGGGGCCGTGGGGGACACCGTTGATGACGAGGCCGCATGTCCCGCAGATCCCCTCCCGGCAGTCGGATTCGGCCTCGAAGGGGACCTTTCCGGCGAGGACGAGGCGATCGTTGAGGATGTCCATCATTTCCAGGAACGACATCTCCTCGCTGATGTCCTCCATCGTGTGTTCCTCGAAGCGCCCGTCTGCATCGGGCCCGTCCTGGCGCCAGAGTCGAAGGGTGAGACGCATTACTTGTAGCTCCTCTGGGTCAGGGCGACGTTCTCGAACTCGAGCTGCTCCTTGTGGAGGGTTTGGGGTCCGTCGTCGTTCCATTGCCATGCCGACACGTAGGCGTACTCGTCGTCGTTGCGTAGCGCTTCCCCCTCGGGTGTCTGCGACTCCGACCGGAAGTGTCCGCCGCACGACTCCCGGCGGTCGAGGGCGTCCCGGCACATGAGTTCCGCCAGCTCGAAGAAGTCGGCGACGCGCCCGGCCTTCTCGATCGAGCTGTTGAGGGTGTCGGCGGACCCGGGCACGTTGACGTCTGCGTAGAACTCGGCTTTGAGCGCCGGGATGTCCCGCAGCGCCCGCTCGAGGCCGTCCTCGTGGCGTTCCATGCCGCACTCGTCGATCATGATCTTGCCCAGTTCCCGGTGGAACCAGTCGACGGTGCGGGTTCCCTTCTTGGTGAGCCACATCGCGGTGCGATCGCGAACGGATTCCAGGGCCGTCGCGAACGCGGTGTCGTCGGTGGGTACCGGTTCGGTGTTGAGCCAGTCGGCCAGGTAGTTGCCGATGGTGTAGGGAATGACGAAGTACCCGTCGGCCAGGCCCTGCATGAGGGCCGAGGCGCCAAGGCGGTTGGCGCCGTGATCGGAGAAGTTCGCCTCACCGAGGGCGAACAACCCGGGAACCGTCGTCATGAGGTCGTAGTCGACCCAGAGTCCCCCCATCGTGTAGTGGGGGGCCGGGTAGATCCTCATCGGCACGTGGTATGGGTTCTCGTCGGTGATCCGTTCGTACATCTCGAAGAGGTTGCCGTAGCGGGCCTGGATGACGTCCGCCCCGAGTCGTTCGATCGCTTCGGCGAAGTCGAGGTACACCCCGTTCTTGAGAGGACCCACCCCGCGACCCTCGTCGCACACGGTCTTGGCGTTGCGGGAGGCGACGTCACGGGGCACGAGGTTGCCGAAGGCCGGGTATTTGCGCTCGAGGAAGTAATCGCGGTCGTCCTCGGGGATGTCGGCAGCGGCGCGCGTCTCGCCGGGGTCCTTGGGCACCCAGATACGCCCGTCGTTGCGGAGCGACTCCGACATGAGCGTGAGCTTGGACTGGAACTCGTCGGAGCTGGGAATGCACGTGGGGTGGATCTGGGTGAAGCTGGCGTTGGCGAAGAACGCGCCTTTACGGTGGGCTCTCCATGCTGCCGTCGCATTGCAGTACATGGCGTTCGTGGACAGGTAGTAGACGTTCGAGTACCCCCCGGTGGCCAGGACGACGGCGTGGGCCGAGTGGGCGACGACCTCGCCGGTCACGAGGTTCCGGGTGACGATCCCCACGGCCCGCCCGTCCTTGACGACGACCTCGAGCATCTCTTCGCGCGTGCGGAGGTCGACGGTCCCGGCCTGTACCTGGCGCATGAGCGACTGGTAGGCCCCGATGAGGAGTTGCTGGCCGGTCTGGCCGCGGGCATAGAAGGTCCGTGAGACCTGGGCCCCGCCGAACGACCGGTTGTCGAGGAGGCCGGCGTAGTCGCGGGCGAACGGGACGCCCTGGGCGGTCGCCTGGTCGATGATGTTGAGGCTCACCTCGGCGAGGCGGTGGACGTTGGCCTCGCGGGAGCGGTAGTCGCCGCCCTTCACCGTGTCGTAGAAGAGGCGGTAGACCGAGTCGCCGTCGTTCTGGTAGTTCTTGGCGGCGTTGATGCCGCCCTGGGCCGCGATCGAGTGCGCCCGCCTGGCGGAGTCGTTGTAGGTGAACGCCTGGACGTTGTAGCCCAACTCCCCGAACGATGCCGCAGCCGAGGCGCCGGCGAGCCCGGTCCCGACGACGATGATCCGGTACTTGCGCTTGTTGGCGGGGTTGACGAGCTTCGAGCTGAACTTGTGGTTCGTCCACTTGTCGGCGATGGGTCCAGCCGGGATCTTGGCGTCGAGCATCTCAGACCTCCTTCACGAGGCCGGCGAGGATGACGATGGGGAAGCTGAGGTTCCCGAGCACCACGATGGCCGTGAAGCCCTGGGCGAACCGCTGTCGGAGCGTGTTGAACCTCGGGTTGTTCCACCCCATGCTCTGGAAGAGGCTCCAGGCGCCGTGGTAGAGGTGGAACCCGAGGGCGAGGTTGGCGATGATGTAGAACGCCGCCACCCCGGCGCGGCTGAGGCTGGCGATCATGTTGTGCTGGATCTCCCCGGCGATGAAGTCCGGGTTGGCCCGTCCGAGCCCCCAGGTGAGGTCCGCCAGGTGGAAGATGACGAACGCGAGGACGAGCGGCCCGGTGAGGCGCATCGTCCTGGCCGCGTAGGTGGCCGCCTGGTAGTCCGGCTTGTGCTCGTAGCGGCCGGGCAGCGAGTCCGGGCTCTTGACGGTGAGGCTGATCATTGCCTCGACGTGGAGGGCGGCGGCGGCGATGAGTCCGACCCGCATGATCCACAGCGCCGCGTGGTGGGGGAGGAACGGCACGAGCAGTTCCCGCAGCCACTCCCCGTAGATGTCGATGTCGGGTACGCCGTCGACGGCCGGGAGATAGAACTTCAGGTTCCCGATGAGATGGAACAGGACGAATCCCATGAGGATGATGCCGGTGATCGCCATCACCCACTTCTTGCCGACGGTCGTGCCGTAGAACTCGACGAACCAGTGACGACGTCGGGCCGGGGCCTCTGTGGCAGCCAAGAGCGACTCCTATGCAGCGAAGGTTGTCCCGCCAAGTATGGCAGGGCAGGCCAGGGGGGTATTCAGCACCAGGGCCTGACCCCGCTTGACACCGCGCGCGCGCTGGGTCACAATTGCAGGGTTGTAATTACAAGGATGTAAGACGTGGTTGCAGAGAGGGTATTCGGGGACCAGGTCGGCGAGTTGCTGGAGCTGATCGACCTGGCCTGGCAGGACGCGGCGAATTGCACGGGGGCCAACGCCGACCTCTTCTTCCCCGAACGGGGCGCTTCCACCAGGAGGGCCAAGCAGATCTGTGGGGAGTGCGACGTGCTCGTCGAGTGCCTCGAGTACGCGATAGCCAACGGCGAGAAGTTCGGCATCTGGGGAGGGCTCTCGGAGCGGGAGCGTCGCCGCATCCGCAAGGAGCGCGCCATCCAACGCCAGCGGCGGGCCGTCTAGGGGCGGTCCCGGGCCGGGGGCAGCGAACTAGATTCGTTCCCACACGGACCCCAGGAGCATTCAATGGAGTACATCGGCTATGCGCTCGTCGTTGTCGGCATTGCGGCGATCGCATACGGCCTTCTCGCCTCCCGTCGCCGGGCCGGCGGCGACGCGTCTGCGCCACCAGCCGAACCCGGCGACGTGTCGGACACGGATGCCCGCGTGCGGCCCTCGGTCTCGGAGTTCCACGTTCGAGGGGAGCAGGCCGTGGTGACGTTCGATGTCCCACTGCCGGCCGGGGGTCCCGATCCGGTCCTCACGGAGCTTCTCAAGTATGAGGCCGTGGAGGTGCTCAGGGCCAAGGCCGCCTCGCTGCCGATCGACCAGGTGAAGTCCGTTCGTGTCCTGGCCGGCGCCACCACGGTGGGAACGGTCACGCTCCCCTCGGCCGGGGTGCTTCCCCCCGAGATGGAGCCCCCGGTCGGCCTTCGCCTCGGTGAGGCCGACGACCCGCTCAGTCACACCCTGGGCGCCCACGTCGATCCCTCGACGGCCGGGGCCCCAGCCTCGGACGCCCTCCGCCCGCTCGCAGCCGAGCTACGAATCCCGGCGTCCCTCGACGCCGGACTGCGAGCGATCGGGGTCGACACGCAGGCCGCCGACGCCCCGGAGCTCGTACGCGGGCTGATCGGCCTCCACCGGTACGCGTTGGAGGCCAAGGACGACCGGACGTACCTGGCCCGCAAGGGCGGGGTGACGACGTTCGTTCGGGACATCGCCCACGGAGCGGGTGACCACCCGGAGCTCGACGACACCGAGATCCGCAGGTTCGTCGCCGAGTTCATCCAGTCGGGGGCAGACCGCGGCTTGCTCGTCACCGCCAAGTACGCGCCGTACTCGATCTACGAGCGGGAACGACTCGAGCCTCGCATCCAGTTCGTGTCCCGGGAACGACTCCAAGCGTTCGTCGACCGCATGGCTACGAGCTGAAGCTCGCTCGTCCAGGCCGACGTCGGCCGCAAATGCTTGGAGAATCCCGCGTCGGGTGGTTCCCTATGGGCGTCCCGACGACCGAAGGATCCGAGTGAGCAAGACCTACGTCCTCGACACCTGTGTCCTTCTCGCCGACCCCCACGCCCTGCTCCGCTTCGATGAACACCATGTGGTGCTTCCGCTCATCGTCGTCGAGGAGCTCGACACGAAGAAGACCCGGATGGACGAGATCGGAGCCAACGCCCGATCCGCGCTCCGGCTCCTCGAGGACCTGGGGGCCTCGAGGTCGGGCGGACTGTCGGAGCCGGCGTCCCTGCCCGGGGGTGGGGACCTGCGTATCGAGATGAACGGGGTCTTCTCCGACCGCTTGCCCGAGATCTTCGACGCGTCCCGCCCCGACAATCGGATCCTCTCGACCTGCCTCAACCTCGCGGCCGGTGGCGACCAGCCGGTGCTCGTCACCAAGGACACAGCGCTGCGAATCAAGGGTGCGCAGCTCCACCTCGAGGTGGATGACTACCGGGGGGACACCGCCCAGGTCGATGAGCTCTACTCGGGGGTCACGGAGGTCGACGTGGGCAGCCCGGCGATCGACCGCTTCTTCGTCGACGACAAACTCGTCCTGGAAGGCGTCTCTGCCGTCCTCAATCAATTCGTCATCCTGCGGGCGGGGCCGTCGCAGTCGGCGTTGGGTCGTATCGTGCAGACCGAACCGGCCGTCGTCATCTCTCGCGTCGGTACCGGCCGACACATGTTCGGCATCGAACCCAAGAACCTTCGCCAGATCTTCGCCACCGATCTGCTCATGGATCCCGACCTGCCGGCTGTGTCTCTCATGGGCATGGCGGGCGCCGGCAAGACGTTCCTGGCCCTGGCGGCCGGGCTCGAGCAGGTCATCGAGCAGCAGCGCTACCGCAAGGTCGCGGTGTACCGGCCCCTCGTGGCCGTCGGCCGCCAGGAGGTCGGGTACCTCCCCGGAGACCTCGACGAGAAGCTCACGCCGTGGATGGCGGCCGTCCACGACAACCTCCACGCCCTGTTCTCGAATCTCCCGCCCGAGGAGGCCCGGAACATCGTCGATGACCTCGTCTCCCGGGGCGAGATCGAGATGTCCTCGGTGACCTACCTCAGGGGCCGGTCCATCACCGGGGAGTTCGTGATCATCGACGAAGCGCAGAACCTGGAGCTGTCCACGCTCAAGGTCATCCTCACGAGGATCGGGAAGGACTCGAAGGTGGTGTTGTGCGGTGACCTCACGCAGGTCGACAACCCGTACATCTCGCCCTACGGAGGCATGGCGGCACTCATCGAGAAGCTCAAGGGAACAGAGCTGTTCGGTCACATCACGCTCGAGCGCTCACTCAGGAGTCCGCTGGCCGAGGCCGCCGCCCGGATGCTGTAGGTCGTCAGTCCTCTTTCGCGCGCCGGCCGTCGAGCAGCTCCACCGCCCGGTCGATGTCGATGTTCTCCGGATCGTCGGTGTCGTGCAACGAGGCCATGGTCTCCTCGTCCCAGACGTACCACTTCTTGCGGTTCCGGACGAGCCAGACGCCTGCCCCGCCGGGGGACGTCCCCAGTGGGTCCTTGCCGTCGCGGCGCGCATTCGCCTCGAGCACGAACCCCTTGGGCAGTTGGAGCATGAGCAACGCCCGTTCGAGGGTTGTGTCGTGGAGCCGATCCGGGTCGGCAAGCGTCCGGTACTCCTTGCCGGTGTTCACGTACGGTCCGTACCGACCCGGCGACACCACCACCGGCTCCCTGGTGTCCGGGTGGGTCCCGATCTCCTTCGGCCATGCGAGAAGCTCGAGGGCGTCGTCGAGCGTGACCGTCTCCAACGACAAGCCCTGGCCGAGCGATGCCCGCTTGGGTTTCGTCTTTGTCCCCGGTTGCTGCTCTCCCAGTTGAACGTACGGCCCGTACCGGCCCGTGTGGGCGTACACCGTGAGCCCCGACGCCGGATCCGTCCCCAGTTCGAGGGGTCCCGCCGCCGCCGCCTCCAGCAGCGCCTCGGCATTGGCGTGGGTCAGCTCGTCGGGCGCGAGATCGTCGGGGATCGACGCCCTGACTCCGTCACGCTCGATGTACGGGCCGAACCGCCCGACCCGGGCAACGATGTCCGAGTTGGCGAGGGGGATCTGGTTGATGACCCGAGGATCGATCTCGTCGAGGCGTTCCTCGATTTGGGGCTTGAGGCCCGGATCGGCGGAGGTGCCGAAGTAGAACCGGCGGAGCCATTCCGATCGATCCTGCTCGCCGAGGGCGATCCGGTCCAGGTCATCCTCCATCTCGGCGGTGAACTCGTAGTCGACGAGACGGGAGAAGTGACGTTCGAGGAGCTCGTTGGTGGCGAACGCGGTGTACGAGGGAACCAGCGCCGCTCCCTTCTTCCACACATAGCCGCGGTTCTGGATCGTCGAGATGATCGAGGCGTACGTCGAGGGGCGACCGACGCCCAGGTCCTCGAGCCGGGCGACGAGGGAAGCCTCGGTGTAGCGGGCCGGGGGCTTGGTGGCGTGGCCGACCGGCTCGATGAGGGAGGCGGCGAGGATCTGTCCGACCGTCAGGCTGGGAAGGTGAGTCTCCTGGTCGTCGGCGGCACCGGCCTCATCGGAGCCGCGGACGTACGCGGCGAGGAAGCCCATGAAGTGGATCGTCCGACCGGACGTCGTGAACTCGACCACGTTGCCGGCGGCGGTCGTTGCCTCGATGACGACCCGCATGGACTCGCCCCGCGCATCCGCCATCTGGCTGGCCACGGTCCGGCGCCAGATGAGGTCGTAGAGCTTGGCTTCGTCGGCCTCCACCTGTCGGGCAACGGTGGAGGGGTCCTGGAACGACTCGCCGGCGGGTCGGATCGCTTCGTGGGCCTCCTGGGCTCCCTTGGCCTGCTTGCCGTAGAACCGAGGGCTGTCGGGCACGGCGCCCGCCCCGAACCGATCGCGGGCCGCGGAACGAGCCGCCTCGATGGCGACCCCGGACAGGGTCGTCGAGTCGGTCCTCATGTAGGTGATGAAGCCGTTCTCGTAGAGCCTCTGGGCGGCGCGCATGGTCCGGGCCGCCGTGAATCGGAGTTTGCGACCGGCCTCCTGTTGGAGCGTGGACGTTCGAAACGGCGCATACGGCTTGCGGGAATAGGGCTGGGTGTCGACCGCGGTGACCCGGAATGGTCGGCCCGTGAGGTCGCCGGCGAGGGTGGTCGCGGACGCTTCGTCGAGGACGAGGACGTCGCGGGTGAGGGTGCCGTCGTTGGCGAAGTCGCCCCCGGCGGCCACCCGCCGCCCGTCGACGGTGTGCAGGCCACCGGTGAACGATGCGTCATCCCCTTCGAGGTGGGCCGTCAGGTCCCAGTAGTCGGCGACGACGAACGCCAGGCGTTCTCGCTCTCGTTCCACGATGATGCGAACCGCCACGCTCTGCACCCGGCCCGCCGAGAGTCTCGGTTTGATCTTCTTCCACAGCACGGGGGAGACCTCGTAGCCGTAGAGCCGGTCGAGGATGCGGCGGGTCTCCTGGGCGTCCACGAGTCGCTCGTCGACGGTGCGCGGATGCTCGAGTGCCGCGTTGATGGCTGCCTGGGTGATCTCGTGGAACACCATGCGATGGACGGGCACCTTGGGCTTGAGGACCTCGCGGAGGTGCCAGGCGATGGACTCGCCCTCCCGGTCTTCGTCGGTGGCGAGGTAGAGCGCAGGCGCGTCCTTGAGCTTCGCCTTGAGCTCGGAGATGACCTTGGACTTCCCCCGGGTCGTCACGTAGATCGGCTCGAAGTCGGAGTCGACGTTGACCCCCAGCCGGGCCCACGGCTCGTTCTTGAACCGAGTGGGGATCTCGGCGGCCGTCGACGGGAGGTCGCGGATGTGGCCGACCGACGACGCGACCTCGTACGCGCCGCGCAGGAACGCGGCGATGGTTCGGGCCTTCGCAGGCGACTCGACGATGATGAGAGGCTTGGTCACGGGGGCAGGCATACTACGGGTCGGGCTGGGCTGCAAGATGGTCCGCCGCTGCCTGACGAGACCCGGACCGTGTGCAGAAGTCGGTGGGAGACCCTTTTTGCTGCTCTCTGTCGGTGCGCCGGAGCCGGGCAACGTCGAGGCCGAGTCGCCCCCTGTGCGAGCCGGGGCGTGAGGGGTACCCTCTGTCGGGTGATGGCCGACCCGGGGACCCCGCGCACGACGAGGCAGCTCATCTGGCGCGGTCAGTTCGCCCGGTTGTGGCTGGCCGGAACGGTGTCCTCATTCGGGGACTGGGTGAGCCTCTTCGCCACGCTCGCCCTGGCCAACAGCCTCGGTGGCACGGGTGCCGTGGCGGTTCCCCTCATGGGTCGGTTCATCCCGGCGGTGTTCTTCGGGGCTCTCGGTGGGGTGATCGCAGATCGTTTCGACAACCGGCGGGTCATGATCGTCTCGGATTTCGCCCGATCACTCCTCGTCCTCAGCCTGATCTTCGTCGACACCCTGGCCGAGTTGTTCGTCGTCACCGTGGTCATCGAGATGTTCTCACTCATCCGCCAGCCGGCGCGGGAGGCTGCCATGGCCGGCATCGTCTCGGGTGACGAACTCATGGGAGCAAACTCGGTTTCCGTGCTCGGCACCTACGGTTCCGTCCCGGTGGCCGGGCTCGTGTGGACACTGTTCGCATCCGTCGTGTCCGACGAGGTGTGGCGCGTCGGGTTCGCGTTCGACGCGGCCACGTTCGCCGTGTCGGGTCTCCTCATCCTCTGGCTTCGACTTCCCCGGCGGGCTGTCGTCAAGGCCCGCCAAGCGGAAACGTGGCGGATACGGGACGCGTTCCGCGACTTCGCCGACGGGATCCGGTATGTGGCCAACCATGCCCGCATCCGGATCCCCGTGTTCGGCATCGCCGGTGCCCTGTTCGGCGGGTCGGCCCTGTTCGTCCTCGGTGAACCATTCAGCCAGCAGGTGCTCGGGCTGGGATCGAGGGGGTTCGGGATCGTGGGCGCCTCACTCGGACTGGGCACGGCGGCGGGGGTGTTCCTGAGCAAGCTCGTCGATCGGTTCCGGCTGGAGCTCGAATCGGGGTTCTCCTTCTCACTCATCCTGGCCGGCATCGGGATCTTCACCGTGGCGTTCACCGACGCCCTCGACACCGCCGTGGCGGGGGCGACAGTCGCCGGGCTCGGGACGGGGGGCGCCTACGTGCTCGGGTTCACGGCGATCCACGCGGCTGTCGATGACGACGTGCGGGGTCGGACCTTCGCCGCGCTCTTCACCCTCTCCCGGGTGGCCGTCGTGCTCGTCCTGCCGGTCGCACCGCTCATCGCGGTCGCCGCCCAAGGGCTGTTCCCGGGTGAACTCGCCAACGGGCTCAGGTTCACCTTGGCGCTGGCGGGGGCCTTTGTCCTCTTCGTCGGGCTCATCGCCGCCGGGGCAACGCTCATGTCGGTTCGGAAGTCGCAGCGGAGCGTTGCGTGAGCGAGTACGTCGCCTTCGAGGGCCCCGAGGGAGCGGGCAAGTCGACGGCACTTCGGCGGGTGGCGGCCATGCTCGAGGCCCGGGGTCATGAGGTGGTGATGGTGAGGGAGCCGGGGGGCACGGCTCTCGGGGAGGGCATCCGCGACCTTCTCCTTCACGGTCCGAGCATGACGCCGTGGTCGGAGGCACTGCTGTTTGCCGCGCAGCGTGCCCAACTCGCCCATGAGGTCATCCGACCGGCATTGCGACGCGGCGCCTGGGTCCTCGGCGACCGCAGTGTCTACTCGTCGCTCGCCTATCAGGGCCATGCCCGGTCGTTGGGCGTCGATGCGGTCCGGGTCGTGAACGAGGCGGGCCTCGGGGGAACCTGGCCGGACATCGTCGTTCTCCTCCGCACCGACCCGGCCGAGGGACTTGGGCGCCAGCAGGTCCACGATCGAATCGGCGGGGAGGGGATTGGATTCCAGGCTGCGGTCGCGGCCGGGTATGAGGAGCTGGCACGCCGGGAACCTGACAGGTTCGTGATCGTCGATGTCGACGGGCGCTCGGTGACCGAGGTGGCCGAGGCCATCTGGGCCGGGTTGTTCCCGTGATGACATCCCGGCCCGTCGCGGAGCGCTAGTCGTGTTCACGGAGATCATTGGCCACACCCGCCTCACCCAGCTCCTCAATGCCGAACTCACCGGCCCGGCCCAGGCCTACCTGTTCGTCGGCCCGTCCGGCGTGGGCAAGGCGAGGGTGGCGAGGATCTTTGCTGCCGGCCTGCTGTGCCCGTCGGATGGGGTTCACGACGCTCCCTGCCGGTCGTGTCGCCGGGTGGAGAGCGGCAATCACCCCGACCTCGTCCTCGTCGAACCCGACGGAGCCGCGTCGGTGGGGGTCGACCAGGTGCGCTCGACGATCCTCGCCGCCAACCTCGCGCCGGTCGAGGGTGCGCGGAAGGTCTTCATCATCGACGAGGCCTCGACCATGACCGACGGCGCCGCCAACGCGCTCCTCAAGACGTTGGAAGAGCCGTCGAGGTCGACCCATTTCATCCTCGTCGCCGAGTCCGAGGAGGACCTACCCCCGACGGTCGGCAGCCGATGCCGCGTTCTACAGTTCGGTCGGGTCTCGGAGGGTGTCGTGGCCGCCGGGTTGGCCGAACGTGGGGTCGATGCCCGGCGAGCCGGGGACGCCGCCCGGATCTCCTCCGGACGCCCCGGGCTGGCGATCCTGCTCGCCACCGGCGACCGGATCGCAGACTTCCGAGCCACCTGGATCGGCGTCCCGCCCAGGGTGACATCAGACCCCGGCGACGCCGGTCGGGTCGCGGCAGAAATGACGGCGTCGACCGAGCCGCTCCTCGAGTCGATCCGGGTTCGCCACGGCGAGGAGGCCGTCACCACGAAACGGGACAAGGAACGCCAGCAGCGGGAGCTCCGGCGGGCAGGCATGGAACTCCTCGCCAACGGCCTGGAGATCCTGGCATCCGTCTACGCGGACTCGGCGTCGGCCCAGTTCGGCGGACCAATACGAAACACGGACCTCCCGATGGCCGACCTCATAGCTGCCACGCCCCACGATGCCGTTCGCAACGCCGAGAAGTGCCTGGAGGCGGTCGTCGCGCTGAGGAGGAACCAGCGTCCGCACCTCGTCCTGACGGCGCTCGTCATGGACCTCGCGGATGGGTGATCGACTCCCCGCCAAGGTCGGGCCACGGACTGTGGGCCCCGGTGACGAGGCTATCTTCGGGCGGACGACGTCCCTGGAGCATGTATGCGCGGTCTTGCAGGAAAACGAGCGGTGGTCACGGGAGCTGGGGGCGGGATCGGCACCGCGACCTCGAGGCGGTTCGCCGAAGAGGGTGTGACGGTCGCCGCCTTCGACATCAACCCCGAGGCCGCCCAGCGGACGGCCGATGCCTGCACCGCGGCCGGTACGGCCGGCGTCCCCTACGTCGTCGACATCACCGACTTCGGGGCGGTGGTCGCCGCCGTGACCGACTTCGAGGCGGAACACGGCCCGATCGACATCCTCGTGAACAACGCGGGTTGGGACCTGGCCGTTCCCTTCGTCGAGTCGGCTCCGGAGCAGTGGGAAGGCGTCATCGCCATCAACCTCGTCGGGACGCTCAACCTGTGCCGGGCCGTGGTCCCCGGGATGAAGGAACGGGGAGAGGGCAGGGTCGTCAACATCGCCTCCGACGCCGGTCGAGTCGGGTCGTCGGGACAGACGGTGTATTCGGCCACGAAGGGGGCGGTCATCGCGTTCTCGAAGGCACTCGCCCGGGAGATGGCCGGTCGGAGGATTCCGGTGAACGTGGTGAGCCCCGGCCCGACCGATACTGCCTTCTTCAATGACTTCGCGGACGCCATCGAGGGTGGCGAGAAGCTGCGGGCAGCCCTGGAACGAGCGATCCCGTTTCGACGGATCGGTCAGCCCGACGACATCGCGCCGGCCATCGTGTTCCTGTCGAGCGATGAGGCCCGGTTCATCACCGGTCAGGTCATCAGCGTGTCCGGCGGCCTCACGATGGTCGGATAGGAGGAGTCATGGAGTACGCAGACATCTTGTTCGACGTGTCGGACGGCGTCGCCACCATCACCATCAACCGCCCCGACAAGTACAACGCCTTCCGGGCCCGCACGGTCGAGGAGTTGATCGACGCCCTCAACCGAGCCGGCTGGGACCGCCAGGTGGCGGTGATCGTGCTCACCGGTGCCGGGTCGAAGGCGTTCTGCACCGGCGGGGACCAATCGGCCCATCGCGAGGAAGGCGGGTACGAGGGTGGTACCCGGGGTCTCGTTGGCCTCCCGGTCGAAGAGCTCCATTCCACGATCAGGGATGTGCCCAAGCCGGTCATCGCCAAGGTGCGGGGGTACGCCATCGGGGGAGGGAACGTCATCGCCACCGTGTGCGACATCACCATCGCCTCCGAGACGGCGGTCTTCGGCCAGGTGGGCCCGAAGGTGGGCAGCGTCGACCCGGGCTTCGGGACCGCGTTCCTGGCCCGGGTCGTGGGGGAGAAGAAGGCCAGGGAGATCTGGTACTTCTGCCGTCGCTACACGGCCCGGGAGGCCGAGGCTATGGGTCTCGCCAACATCGTGGTGCCCGACGACGAACTCGATGCCACGGTGGACGCCTGGTGCGCCGAGTTGCTGGAGAAGAGCCCGACCGCGATCTCCATCGCCAAACGCTCCTTCAACGCCGACACCGATCATCAACGGGGGATCGCGGGCCTCGGGATGCAGGCCCTCGCCCTGTTCTACGGGACCGAGGAGTCGGCCGAAGGGACGAGGGCCTTCCTCGAGAAGCGACCCCCGGACTTCCGCCGGTACGTGTAGGAGCCGAGAGAGCCGGAGAGGGGATTCGAACCCCTGGCCTGCTCATTACGAGTGAGCTGCTCTACCCCTGAGCTACTCCGGCCAGACCGGCGGCGAGTGTAGCCACCCGGGCAACGAAGGTCGGGACGGCCTCGGGGGGCGGCTACCCTTTCACCGATGGCGGATCAGGCGGACTTCGAACGCGAGGTGCTGCCCCTCGCCAGGCAGCTGTACGCCCATGCCCTTCGACTCACACGCCGTCCCGTCGATGCCGAGGACGTCCTCCAGGAGTCGTATCTCAAGGCGTACCGGGCCTACGACTCGTTCGAGGAGGGCACCAACCTGCGGGCCTGGATGTACCGGATCGTGACGAACACGTACATCAACAAGTACCGCAAGCAGCAGCGCCGGCCCAGCGAGGTCGAGCTGGCGGACGTCGGGGACATGTACCTCTACCGACGACTCCAATCGGTCGGTGGCTCGGCGGTCTCCGCGGAACGGGAGGCCCTCGACTCGCTCATCGATGACCGGATCCGGGAGGCCATCGACGCCCTCCCGGAGAACTTCCGTCTCCCGGTCCTCCTGGCCGACGCCGAGGGGTTCGCCTACAAGGAGATCGCGGAGATCCTCGACGTGCCGATCGGCACGGTGATGTCCCGGCTCCATCGCGGAAGAAAAGCCCTCCAGAAGGAGTTGTACGACCTAGCCGTGGAACGAGGGATCGTTGAGGCCGCACATGATTGATCATTCCGCCTGTGCCGAGGCGGCTGCCCGGGTGTACCCGTTCCTCGACGGCGAACTGACCTGGATCCGAAGGGTGAAGGTCCGCTGGCACCTCCGGGCGTGCACCCGATGCCAGGCGGCGTTCGTCTTCGAGACCTACCTCAAGGGGAAGGTCTCAGAAGGCCTCGTCGAGGAGTGTCCCGACGACGTGATCGAACGCCTCCGGGGCTTCCTCGCCGACAATCGATAGGGTCGGCCCGGTCTGGCTGCCGGGCTCGGCGCTCTGGTACGCTCAAGCCCCCATGCGACGACTTCTCCCCATGCTCATGATCGCCGGACTCCTGACGTTCTTGTTCGCCCCGTCCGCCCTGGCCAAGGAGGATCCGGCAGGGGAGGGGACCAAGGCCGAGGTCACGACCGACGTCGTCCCGGCCATCGAACAGAACCTCTTCCTCCCCGCCGAGGAGGAGGTGCCGGACTGGACGTATCGGTTCATGATCCCGATCCTCGTCGCCCTCACGCTGGCAGCGGTCGTGGGGACGACGATCCAGTACTTCGTCCGCGTCGTCCGCCCCCGCCACCTGCCGGCCGAGTGAGTCAGCCGAGCGGTCCGTGGCCGCTGGCGGGCATCGTCGGGGCCCGTATCGCCGGCTCCTACCCCCTCGCGGACTCGTACCACCGGGACGTCCTGGCCCGCCAGCTTCCCGATCTCGTATCCACGGTCGAGCCGCTCGTCGCGTCGGAGACGGGCCTCGCTGCGGCCACGGCTCCCGAGGCAGCCCTCATCGACCGGGCTGTGTGGGTCGAGCGAAACCTGGGCTTCGTCCGCCACATCATGGAACGGCACGAGGAGGTGCTGGGGACGGCCTCCGCCCGGGCCACGGCCACCGGGGCGCTCGAGGCCGGGGCCCTCCTGGGGTTCCTCGGTCGCCGGGTCCTCGGTCAGTACGAGCTCGTGCTCCCCACGGGAGACGAGTCGGACGTCATCTTCCTGGTCGGCGACAACGTGCTCCACATCGAGCGAGAGCACCAGTTCAACCCGACGGAGTTCCGAACGTGGATCATGCTCCACGAGTGCGCCCACCGTGCCCAGTTCACCGGTGTCCCTTGGCTCCGGGCGTACTTCCTGTCCCTCGTCGATGACCTGGTTGCGAGCTCCGGTCGCGATCCGGATCGGATCGAGCGGGTACTCCGGAGACTCGTCGCCGCCGCCCGGCGTGACGTCCCCCTCGTCGACGAACAGGGCTTGTTCGGCATCGTCGCCTCCCCGGAGCAGCGAGCCCAGCTCGATCGGGTGCAGGCCCTCATGAGCCTCCTGGAGGGCCACGGTCATGTGGTCATGGACCGGATCGGGGCCCGCATCCTTCCCACCCAATCGAGGATGTCAGCCATTCTCAAGCGTCGACGTGCCGATCCCAAGATCGCCCTTCTCCTGCGCCTCACCGGGCTCGAGATGAAGATGCGCCAGTACGAGGACGGAAAGCGATTCGTCCTCGCCGTGGAGGCAACGGCCGGCTGGAGCGCCGTCGACGGCGCGTGGGAGTCCCCCGAGACCCTTCCCACGCTCGCCGAGATCGAACACCCCGACCGCTGGCTCGACCGGGTGGCGTGATGAGAGAACGGATCGCCGCCCGGGCCGCCCAGCTGGTCGCGGGGCGGCGGGTCATGGCCACGGTGTCGGGGGGAGCCGACTCCGGCGTGGCAGCGTGGGCCCTTCGTGGCCTGACGAACCGGGCGATCCACATCCACCACGGGTACGAGGCCTCCGACCACCTGGCGGAGGCTGCGCGGGCCATCGCCGACGCCCTCGGGCTCGAGCTGACCGTGGTGCGGGTCGTGCCCCGGGGCCGCTCCGAGTCAGCCGCACGGGAGGCCAGGTGGAGGGCGATTTTCGAGATGATCGACGACGAGACCGTGGTCGCCACCGGCCACACCCGAGACGACCAGGCCGAGACCGTGCTGCACAACCTCCTGCGGGGGAGCGGGCCAGAGGGGCTGGCGGCCATGCGCAACACCGATCGAATCGTCCGTCCGCTCCTCGACGAGACCCGGGAGGAGGTGCGGGCCCTGGCCCGATCCCTCGAACTCCCGTTCTTCGACGACCCGACCAACGCCTCGCGGGAGCATCGACGCAACCGCATCCGCCACGAGCTCATCCCGATGCTCGAGGCCGGGTACAACCCCGCCTTGCGCGAGTCGCTGGCCAGGACCGCGGCCCATCTCGCCCAGGTACCCCAGCGCTCGGCCCCGTTCACGCACCGCGACGGGGTTGCTCGGATCCCCGTGGCGCTCCTCCGCACGGCCGAACCGATGGTCGCGGCCTCCACCATCCGAGAGGCCGTGCGCACGATCCGGCCCCCGTACCCGCCCACGGCGGCCGAAGTGGACAGGGTCATCGCGGTGGTGGCCGGCACCACCGGTCGGGCGGAGGTCGGTGGAGGAGTAGTGTGCCTCCGGGACCGCTCGTCGCTGCGGTTGGGCCCGATCCCGGACGCGCTCACCCCCGTCCGCCTGGAGGCGCCGGTCACGAGGGTTGGCGGCTTCCGTCTCGGGGTGCGGGACGCCTATCGGCGTCCTCTGCTGTCCCCGGAACGGACCCACTTGCGGGCAGACGTCGAGTGGTGGGCTCGGGCCCCCGAGGCCACGGATCGGATCGCCCTTCCGTCCGGGCACAAGTCGGTATGGGACGCCCTGGCCGAGGCCGGTGTCCCGGCGGAGCTTCGCCCGGCATGGCCGGTCGTGGCCGACGGTGACTCGGTCGCTTGGATCCCACTGGTTCGCCGGGCGGCCGCCGCGAGGCCCGACGGCGTTGGCTACCTTGAGGTCGACACCTACGAGGAGCTGTGGTGAGGATCGAACGGACGTTGATCACCGAGGACGAACTGGCGGAGCGGATCGCTCAGCTGGGCGCCGAGATCAGTGACGACTACCAGGGCAAAGACCTCCTCATCGTGGGGGTTCTCAAGGGTGCGTTCATGGTGATGGCAGACTTGGCCCGGGCCATCACCGTGCCTGTCGAGTTCGACTTCATGGCCGTGTCCTCGTACGGCGCCGCCACCCAGACCTCGGGTGTCGTGCGGATCCTCAAGGACCTCGACCACGAGATCGAGGGCCGCGACGTGCTCGTCATCGAGGACATCATCGACTCGGGCCTCACGCTCTCCTACCTCATCCGCAGCCTCAAGGTGCGTCGCCCGGCATCCCTGGCGATCGCCGCCCTGCTCCGCAAGACGGGAATCCAGCGCGTCCCCCTCGACGTGCGCTACGTCGGGTTCGAGATCGGTGAGGAGTTCGTCGTCGGGTACGGCCTGGACTACGCGGGCAAGCTCAGGAACCTCCCCTACGTCGGGATCCTCGACCAGTCATCCATCTGACGGCACGCCCGGAAGGGTGCCACTACCGCCCCGACCGACATACCATGGCTTGACCCAAGAGAACCAAGTGAGCCCCCTGTGAATCGCACCGTTCGTACCGTCGTCGTCTACGCCGCGGTGATCCTCCTGATGGTGTTCGCCGCGCAGACGATGTTCGAGCGCGCCGGGGGGCCCGAGGACGTCACGTTCGACCAGTTCACGGCGGCCATCGACGACGGCAGGCTCGAGGCCGTGCTCATGAACACGGCGAGCGAGACCGTGTTCGGATACTTCGACGTCGCCGACATCGCGACCCTCGGGGACCAGACGCCGGACATTGCCACGTCGTACGTGAAGGGGTTCGAGGAGCAGTTGACCGAGAAGATCCGCGATGCCGGCGTGCCCCTCAGTGTCTCGACGGAGGAGCAGGTCGGACTGTGGACGGTGCTCCTGGGCTTCCTGCCCTACCTCCTGCTCTTCGGGATGATGATCTTCATCTTCACCCAGATGCAGGGTGGAGGAAACCGCGTCATGCAGTTCGGGAAGGCCAAGGCCAAACAGGTGGGCAAGGACCACCCGAAGGTGACCTTCTCCGACGTGGCGGGCCTCGAAGAGGCCATCGAGGAACTGCACGAACTCAAGGAGTTCCTCCAGACCCCCGGCAAGTTCAGGGCGATGGGCGCCAAGATCCCCAAGGGTGTCCTCCTGTTCGGCCCCCCCGGCACCGGCAAGACCCTGCTGGCTCGAGCGGTGGCCGGTGAGGCCGGTGTCCCCTTCTTCACGATCTCGGGCTCGGACTTCGTGGAGATGTTCGTGGGTGTCGGCGCCAGCCGGGTGCGCGACCTGTTCGAGCAGGCCAAGGCGTCGGCCCCGGCCATCGTGTTCATCGACGAGATAGACGCCGTCGGTCGTCACCGGGGAGCGGGTCTCGGTGGTGGGCATGACGAGCGCGAGCAAACCCTCAACCAACTCCTCGTCGAACTCGACGGATTCGAGGCGAACTCCGGGGTGATCGTGATCGCGGCCACCAACCGCCCCGACATCCTCGATCCCGCACTCCTTCGCCCGGGCCGCTTCGACCGGCAGGTCGTCGTGGACCGCCCCGACCTCAAGGGTCGCTCCGCAATCCTCACCGTGCATGCCCAGGGCAAGCCGCTCGACTCCGACATCGACTTGGAGACGATCGCCCGGCAGACACCCGGGTTCACGGGTGCCGACCTGGCGAACCTCATCAACGAGGCGGCCCTGCTGTCGGCCAGGCGCGATCTCAAGCTCATCGGGATGGCCGAACTCGAAGAGGCCATCGAGCGGGTCATCGCCGGACCGGAGCGCAAGAGCCGGGTCCAAACCGAGGACGAACGGCGCCTCACGGCCTACCACGAAGGCGGCCACGCCCTCGTCGGGTTTGCCCTCCCCAACTCGGATCCGATCCACAAGGTGACGATCATCCCCCGGGGACGGGCCGGCGGCTACACCTTGGCGCTCCCCGACGAGGACCGCAGCTACTCGAGGCGATCTGAGCTCGTCGACCGCCTCGCCATGCTCCTTGGCGGCCGAACGGCAGAGGAGATCATCTTCGGCGACCCGACCACCGGGGCTGGCAACGACATCGACAAGGCCACGGACCTCGCGCGCAAGATGGTCATGGAGTACGGGATGTCCGACCGCCTCGGCCCCATGAAGTACGGCAAGGCCGAGGGTGAGGTCTTCCTCGGACGCGACTACGCCCGCCATCAGGACTACTCCGACGAAGTCGCCGCGCACATCGATGAGGAGGTGCGTCGCCTCATCGGACGGGCGCACGCCGAGGCCGAGCAGATCCTCACCACCCACATCGACGCGCTCCATGCCATAGCCGCCGCCCTCCTGGACCAGGAGACGTTGTCGGCCGAGGAGGTGAAGGAGGTGCTCGCCTCCGTCCCCAAGTGGCGGCACGCCTCCAACGGGTCGGGACGAATCGAGCATCCCGCCTCCGGGAACGGTCAGGGTGGCCCCAGCGTGGCGGCCGCCACCACCGAGTGACACCCCCAGCCGTCCCACGATCGTGGGAACTGCGAACCCGTGTCCTCACCCCGACGCGGCGCGCCCTCATCATGGGGGTTCTCAACACGACACCGGACTCCTTCAGCGACGGGGGCTCATGCCCCGACACCGCCTCGGCCGTTGCCCGCGGCCTGGAACTCGTGCGGGACGGGGCCGACATCGTCGACGTCGGTGGCGAGTCCACGCGACCCGGCGCCGCGCCGGTGGATGCCGCCGAGGAGACGGACCGGATCGTGCCGGTGGTGGCGAAGCTGGCTGAGCGGCAGGTCGTCGTCTCGATCGACACGACGAAGCCGGCGGTGGCCGCGGCAGCCCTGGCGGCCGGTGCCGAGATCGTCAACGACATATCCGGCCTCCGATCGGGCGAGATGCGAGCACTGGTGGCCGAGGCAGGGGCAGGCGTCGTGATCATGCACATGCAGGGCGCTCCCGGGACGATGCAGGACGAACCCACCTACGACGACGTGGTGGGCGAAGTCGAGGCGTTCCTGTTGGCGTCGATCGACTCGGCCATGGCAGCCGGCGTTCGGCCCGAGAGGATCGCCATCGACCCGGGGATCGGGTTCGGCAAGACGCTCGAGCACAACCTCGAACTGTTGGCGGCGACACCCCGCCTGGCGGCCCACGGCTACCCCGTCCTCATCGGCCACAGCCGCAAGCGGTTCCTGGGGACCATCTCGGGGATCGATCGCCCCGCCGACCGGGACGGCGTCTCGGCCGTGCTGTCCGGGATCCTGGGGTTCCTCGGCGCCTCGGTGGTACGCGTCCACGACGTGAAGGTGACCGAGGATGCACTACTCACGGCCGCAGCTATCGTGCGCCAAAGCACGGCGTAGGAGTGCCTCGAATGGCGACCGGACTCGAACCAAGGGACTTCACGTGGGTCATCCGCGGTCGGCTGGCCGTGTCCCAGCGGGTCGGGGGCTACGGGGATCACCACCGCAGGATCCGGCGTGAGGAGGAGCTCACCTGGCTCGTCCGCAATGGCTTCACGGGGATCATCGCCCTGTGCGACTCCTCGGAGGGATTCGACCACTACCGGGAGGTCGGATTCGAGGTCTTCCACCACCCGATTCCCGTCGGGGACGAGAGCAGCTTCGCCCAAGGGTTCTTCGACCTGGTCGGTGAGGCGCTCAGGGACCGGGAAGCCACGATCCTCGCTCATCGGGACTTCATCGACGACACCATCATCGGTCTGCTGGGTGGCTACCTCGTGGCCTCCGGCATGCTCGCGTCGTCGGTGCAGGCGATGGCCATCATCCAGGAGATCGCCAAGCGACCGCTGGGACCCCTTGGGAGATCCCTCATCCCGGCCGTCAGTTGACGTTCAGCCGCGGCGACCGCGGGTGACCGTCACCGCCACGTCGGCGAACGGGTGCCCGATGGGGGCCTCGGGCTTGTGCACGGTCACGGTGATCGAATCCACCGCCGGGAACGAGCCCAGCACCACGTCGGCGATCGCCCCCGCCACCCCCTCGATGAGGTCGAATGCCGGCCCTGACACGACCTCGGCGACACGGTCGGCCACCGCGCCGTAGTCGACGGTGTCGAGGAGATCGTCGGACGCCACTGCCGGGGTGAGGTCGAGGTCGAGGGCCACGTCGACGACGAACTCCTGGCCGTGTTGGCGTTCGTCATCGAACACCCCGTGCCAACCATGGGCGCGAAGGCCGGTGAGGGTGATGCGATCCTGCATCGACCGATCGTACCGGGTACTCCCCGGCCTGTCGTTGGGGGGACCGCGGGTCGCTACCCTGCTCGGCCATGACAGAACACGCCGACGACCCGGTCGCCGGGGACGTCGAAGACAACCGGCTGGTGGCCATCCGGCGCGAGAAGCTGCAACGGATCGTCGAAGCCGGGTCGGATCCCTATCCCGTCGGGGGCCCCGTCCCCGACGTCACCGCGGCTGCGCTGGCGTCCCTGTTCGGAGGACTCGAGCCGGGGGCCGAGACCGGGGTCGAGGTGACGGTGGGGGGCCGGGTCCGGGTGATTCGCAGCTTCGGCAAGCTGAGATTCGTGGTGCTGCAGGACGCCACGGGTCAGATCCAGCTCTTCGTCGCCCAGGGGTCGCTCGAGCCCGAGGCGTTCGAGCGTTTCGACGCCCTCGACGTCGGAGACTGGGTGGTCGCCTCGGGCGAGGTGATGGCCACCAGGAAAGGCGAGCTGAGCGTCCGGGTCGAGTCCTTTGAGCTCTCGGCCAAGGCGCTGCGACCCCTCCCCGACAAGTGGCATGGCCTCACCGACAAGCAGGTGCGGTTCCGCCGGCGATACCTCGATCTCATCGTCAACGACGACGCCCGCCGGATCGCCCGCGCCCGGAGCCTGATCGTCTCAGCCCTCCGCGACGCCTATCGGGATGAGGGGTACATGGAGGTCGAGACCCCGATGCTCCAGGCCCAGCCCGGGGGGGCCATTGCCCGCCCCTTCGTCACCCATCACAACGCCCTGGGAATCGACATGTATCTCCGGATCGCTCCCGAGCTCTACCTCAAGCGGCTCGTCGTGGGCGGAATGGAGCGCGTCTTCGAACTGAACCGGAACTTCAGGAACGAGGGAATCGACCAGACCCACAGCCC
>JBFKVA010000013.1:0-39005 GCA_041635475.1 Acidimicrobiia bacterium
AGTTCGGGGACGTACTCCCAGCCCTCGGTCCCCTCGACCAGTCCGTCGTCGGAGTGCTGGACCCAGATGACCGGGACCCGTTCGGCCCGGGCCTTGTCGACGAGGGCGTTGATGTTGGCGACGACTCGATCGAGGTCATGTGCCTCCTGGACGACGTCACGCTGCATGTCGACGACGAGGAGCGCGGCGTTGGGGCGATCTGCCAAGGATGTCATCTGGCCTCCTTCGGGTGTCGCGGCAGGCTAGGGGAGTGGGCTGCTGTGTGGTTGGGGGTTGCCGGTCTGAACCGTGGGCCAGATCGCGCGCATACCGCGCGCCCGAACCCTGGGTTCCGGCGCGCGCCCTTGGTGGGGGCTGGCCATCAGCCGACCGTTGGGAGACCGGCGCCGATCCAGCCGAAGAAGCCACCCTCGAGGGTCGCCACGTCGCTGTAGCCGAGTTCCCGGAGCACCACGGCCGTGAACGCACCATTGCCGCCGCCGTCGCAGAAGGTCACGATGCGCTGGTCGAAGTCCCCGAACACGCCACCGGGACGGAAGTAGGGGCTCTCGGGATCGGCCCACCACTCCACCACCTGGCGCGGAACCGCAACGGAACCCTCGATCGTGCCCCTTCGTTCGATCTCGACTGGGAGCCGCACGTCCAGGAGAAGCACGCCACCGGCGGCGAGTTCGTTCACGAGGTCCTTCGGGGCGAGGGTCTCGATCTGCTCGTTCGCCTCGGCCCACATCTGGAGTACGGACTTCCGCACGACACCCACCTTTCGAGATCGATGCGACGCGAGCAGTTGTGGGCTCGACCCTAATCCCACAGGTCAAGGGATGGGCGGGAGACCGCCACGGCCCGCAGATCTCGCCCCCCCGGCGAACCGTGGGCCAGATCGCGCGCATATCGCGCGCCTGAACCCTGGGTTCCAGCGCGCGGTCGAACCGTGGGCCAGATCGCGCGTATTTCGCGCGCCTGAACCCTGGGTTCCAGCGCGCGGTCCGGCGTACACCCGATGGAGGGTTGATCAGAAGGTTGGGAAGGCGACCGCTGGCTGATTCCCGTTCGCGGGGTCCATCTGGGCAGGCCGTGGACCGGCAGTGCAAGGGATCCGGCGCCAGAGTGGGATCTGTGAGGGGCTTCGACCCGGCTCGTGCGGTCAGAAGTCCTCGAGCTGGTCGCTGGTGAGGAACCTGTCTCCCGGCAGGATCGGGTCCAGTCGAGCCTCGCCGATCTCGGTGATGTGCAACTGGATTGGCTCCGTCGCGGATGCCCCGTCAGGGTGCGCGGTCTCCACCGATCCGGCCAGGATCGCGAGCCTGACACGCTGCTCGTCCGCGACCAGGATTGGGGTTTCATCGTGGAGTACCGCCGCGAGGAAGCTGGCGACCAGGTTCGCCACCGTGGCAGCGTCGCCGTCCGGCTCCGACCGGCCCGGTGCGCACTCTGGTGCCGGTTCGGCGAGGGGGTAGGAGGTCATGGTCCAGTGACTGGCCCCAGTGACCAAGGCGTCGACGACAAGGCCTGCGCCCAGGTCCTTCATCATCTCGACGAAGTCGAGACCGACCGTCGGCCCGACATCGGCGTCACACTCGGCGCGGACGTTGAGTGTCGGCACCGCTCGGGCAGGGTCCCCGACGGTGCCGGCGGTCCCAAGCAGGGCGACCGCCGAGGGCGCCTGCTCGATGGCGACGAACGACGGGTCGTCGGTGCCGACGAGCGCTTCCACATAGGAGCCGCCCCGGGAGTGCCCGACCATGCCGAGCTGGCCGAGGTCGATTGAGAACGAATGATCGAGACCCGTGAGCAGGATGGTTCCGCCGGCGATCCCTTCGAGGATCGAGAGGTGGGTCTCCAGGAGCTGGGTTATCACCGCGGATTCACTCACTTCACCACCCCACCAGAAGTAGGCAGCGTTGATGTCGATGGCCATTCCCACGATGCCTCGCCGAGCCGCGGCGGAGACGATCTCCGAACCGGCGAACGCCGCGCGCAGATACTCCGTGTCCTCGGCACTGCACGGTGGGTTCCATTCGATGGTGCGATAGGGGCCGGGGGCCGCATCGTGCGTGCTGATGCATGAGTAGCCGAGTCCGTGGAGGAAGATGGCCACTGGGAACGGTCCTTCGCCTGCGGGGACGCCGACCACGGCCTCGATGCGAGTCGGCTGTCGCACCCAGTCGAGATCGATCACTCCCGGCTGGAAGCTGTAGGCGCCCACGAACGTTTCGGACGACGGCGCGGGTTGTGAGGTCGGTGTGGGGGTCGTCGACGTGGACAACGGGGGGCCAGTCGTACCGACGGTCGGCGTCGAGGTCGTGGCAATGGTGGGTCCTGTTGCCTGCTCGGTCGGAGTGCACGCCGAGAGCACGAGCATCACGGCCAGGATGGGGAAGATCGGACGTCGTCGTAGCACGGTTCCCTTGGGGTGGCGAGAAGCGGGATGCTACTGCCGAGGCGACTCGACCCGAGACCGATCCCGGCGTCCATGAGGAGCGGCCCGCCAACGGAGCCGGCCGCAGCTTCCTGACTGGACTCGCAACCGTCGTTCGGCACCCGAGCGAGCCGTGATCATCGGCCCCCATCCGGCCGTCGCTCGGCGGCGGCGACGAGTGCGTGCGCCATTCGCGAGAAGATCAGGCGATGAACCGGATGGAGGACCAACCAGTAGAAACGACCTCCGAGACCGCGCGGGCGAAAGGTCGCGGTCTGCACGAGCCGCGAACCGTGTGGGTCCTTCTCGGCGGTGTATTCCAGGCGGGCGTCCCCGGGCAGCCTCATCTCGGCGCGCAAGCGCAGTGAGTCCGACGCGACCCTTTCGACCCGCCAGAAGTCGAGGGCCTCTTCGGGCTTGAGCTCCTCGGGGTGGTGACGACCTCGCCGCAGCCCGGGGCCGCCGACGATCTGGTCGAGCAGGCCCCTCAGCTTCCAGGCCCAATTCAGGGCGTAGTAGCCACGGGAGCCGCCGATGGCCTTGAACTCGGCGGCGAGGATCTCGGGTTGCGCCCGACAGGCCACCATTCGCACCTCCCGGTAGACGACACCGCCCGACCAGGGAGGATCGCCCGGTTGCGGCGCCGCCGGATCATCAGAGGGCACGCCGGCGGGAGCCAGTGCTCGCCGGACTGCCTCCACGAAAGGCATGGCGGGTCGACTGAGCAATTCGAGGTACCGGTCGTCACCGACGGCCACTTCGTTGCGAAGACTGGAAACCAAGGGTCGGGCAGTCGCCGCCGGGAGCGGCGTCACCAGGCCCACCCACAGTGAGGAGAGGCCGGGGCTCAGAACCGGGACCGGGATGATCAAGCGTCGTCGCAAGCCGGCCTCAAGGGCGTAGACCCGCATCATCTGCTCGTAGCTGAGCACGTCGGGGCCGCCGATATCCAGTACCTTGCTCGCCGGGTCGGGGTCCTGGATCGCGTTCGTCAGGAGCGTGAGCAGGTCCTGGATCGCGATGGGCTGGCAGTGGGTGCGTACCCAGCGCGGGGTGGTCATCACCGGAAGCACCTCGGTGAGGTTGCGCAGCATCTCGAATGACAATGACCCGGCGCCGATGACCACCGCAGCTCGAAGCTCGGTGACCGGAACCCGCCCGTCGGCAAGCAGGCGGCCCACCTCCTGGCGGCTGGCCAAGTGCTCGGAGAGGCGACCACGCCCCAATCCACCCAGGTACACGATCCGCGACAGTCCCGCCGCTTCGGCGGCGGCGCGGAAGTTGTGCGCCGAGTCCTGCTCGGCACGTCGGAAGTCACCGTGGCGGCCCATCGAATGGACCAGGTAGAACGCCACGTCACATCCGGTGAGACCATCTTCCAGGGTGCCCGGGTCAAGCAGGTCGCCGATGCGCACCTCGACCCGGTTCCTCCACGGGCGATCGTCCAGTGAACCGGGGCGACGCACCAGGCACACCACCTCATGCCCTGCGGCGAGCAGGGACGGTACGAGCCGTCCTCCGACGTATCCGGTCGCTCCGGTGACCAGTATCCGCATCGTCACATCCGCCGGAGCGTCCCGGTGGACACGACAAGGGCGCCGCGTGAAAGCGAGCGCACCAGGGCATGCATCCGCTTCTTGGAGGTATCGATCCAGCGGTTGTCGGTCATCTCGTCTCCGATTCTTCCATCCTCAAGGTGCGAACCGGGTGGCCCGAAGGCCACCCGGTTCGCCGGCCGTGGCAGGGGAAGCACTATGGGAGAAGCACGCCGTCGATGACGTGGATGATGCCGTTGGACGCCTGGATGTCGGTGGTGACCACCATCGTCACTCCGTTGAGCACAACGCCACCATCGACGACCTCAATGGTGATGTCGCTGCCCTGAACGGTGGTGGCCGAGTCCAACCCGACGACGGTTTCCGCGTCCACGGCGCCGGCGACGACGTGATAGAGCAGGATGTCGGACAGGGCCGGAATGTCGGCCAGGAGTCCATCAAGGGTGCCCTCGGGCAGGGCGGCGAACGCGTCGTCGGTGGGTGCGAACACCGTGTAGGGGCCTTCGCCTTTGAGGGTGTCGACCAAGTCGGCTGCGGTCAGCGCCGCGGCGAGCGTCTCGAAGGTGCCGGCGGCAATGGCGGTGTCGACGATGTCCATCGACTCAACCATCTCCTCAGCGGGTGCCGCCGTGGTGGTGGTTGTGGTGGCGACCTGAGTAGTAGTCGTCGCATCATCGTCCGCGCACGCTGCGGCCACCAGGCCGAGAGTGAATGCGAGAGCAAGGATGCCGAAGAGGCGTTGTGTACGCATCGGGATGTTCCTTTCCATGAACCGGACGTGTTCCGACTCGACCAGCGTAACAGAACTTAGTACTAAAACATTCCCAAACCAGGGGATCATGAGTCCTTGTCCGGGGGTAGGCCGGCCGGCCAGCGCCCGTGGGCACCAACCGCCGGCCTGAAGGCCGCGACCTTACGCTTGGGTGATGATCAGATTCAGCGGACAGCTTGTTGTCGACATGCGGCCCTCAGCGGTGTTCGGATTGCTTGCCGACATGGCAGCTCTGGATCGGTGGAACCCGAACGTGCGTGACTCGCGGCGTACCTACGGTGATCGGCTCGAGGTGGGGTCGCGATATGAATCGACCATCACTCGTGGTCCCTTGCGTATGACGGCCCGATCTGAACTCATCAGCATGGAATCGAATCGAGAAGTCCGATACGAGGGCTCGATCGGTCGGTTCTGGTCCGTCGATTCGCTGACATTCGAACCGTTGGGCGGGGGAACGCAGATCACATTTCACAATGAGACACAGACACCGAGCTGGCTTCGTCCTCTCACCCCACTGATCAACGCTGTATTCCAGGGCCAAGGCCGGCGGGCCATCGAAGGCGCCAGACGGTATCTCGCCGACGGATCATCCGACCAACGGACCTCATAGCCCACCTCTCACCGGGCAATAGCAGCACCTCACCCAGATCGAGAACGGTGCACTACCCGCTGCATTGGGGCGTTCTCACTGCCGAGAGAATCCCGCCTAGACACTGGGGAATAGCGGGTTCTTGAGAGGTGGGCCCGGCAGGACGGTCTGTGTCCGACCTTTTGGTCGGCCTCGTCACTCCTCGGCTGCGCCTCGTCGTCTTGAACCTGCGGCTTCGCCGACCAGGTTCGATGCCACCCTGATCCCACGGCGAGGAGCCGACCTGCGGCCGACTCCTCTTCGTGGGCCTAACAGGACAGAACGCGAACCGTGTCGGGATGTTGAGTGATAGGGACCGGACGGTGGCGTACGGACCCGGGCTTGCAGGAGTGAGGGGGCGAGATTCCTCCTAGGACTTGAGCGCACCGCGCGGAGGGCGGTGCCTACACTTGGCTCCGTTCTCATGTCAGGGACTGGCCGGAGGGACGGCTGGGGCTTGGGACAAGACCAGGGAGTGATCATGAGCATCAGGAGTCTCGTCGTTCGGGCAGTCGTTGTGTTGTCGGTCGTGTCGATGGTCTTTGGCGCAGCACCGGTGAGCGCAGAGGCAGCTGGGGGGGGGTCCTGAGCCTTCTTCTCTGCCGGTTGCGTTGAGTGATCTTCCGGTTGCAGAGGGGTTGCCGCCGAGTCCGCTGCCCAGGTTGTGGCAGCCCGATCGGGAGTTCCTGCACATCGACTCATCGAACGCGATGGATGTGCCCGGTTGGGCCGCGGGTCCTGGGGAGACGCACCCTTCGGAGGAGGTTGTCCGACGCCGATTGGTCGCTTCCGACTGGGGCCAGATGCAGGCTGCGTTGCACGCCGCTTTGCAGGCCGACCGGACCATTCGACTGCCCTTGTTCGATGACCGGATTGTGCAGTTGGTGCCCTACGAGTACTCCGAGGCCTCGACGGATTCGATGTTCCCTGTGTTCCCCGATGCGCTGGCATGGGGAGCGTACGCCTATTGGGATGATGGCACGTGGGCCGGGAGTGCGGTGATCGCGACCACCGACCAGACGTCAGGATCCGTTTCGCTCCTCTTGTTTGGCTATGACGAGATCAGCGTTGAGCTGAGCCCAGCGGGAGCTGAGGTAAGGGAGCAGCGCCCAGTCCGGGCCAGCTCCTTGCACACAGGGGTTGACCAGGAAGAGGGGGGAGCAGCTTCATCGACTTCGACAGCTGCCTCCTCAATCACTCCAACTGCGGCTTCGCAGGGAGAGCAAAGTTCTGTGGACTCGTTCGCGCCGAGCGCGACGGCGATGTCGTCGTCTTGTGGCAACTTCGATGTGTTCTTTGTGCTGGCTGGCGATCTCTGGGCAACTGATCGCCACGGCCGGTTGGAACCAAGCGATGATGATCAGGATCAGGCTGTTGACAACACGGCCAAGACGATTGTTGGCTTGAACACGGCGTTCGCGAGTTCGGGAGTGCCCCTGTGCGCGCGCCTCGTCGGGATTGGCGCGACGTCGGATGTCTCCTATTCGGTTCATGAGAAGGCGAACACCGGACTTCTGTCCTTTGATGGGATCGTTGACGATGATGCCTACACGAAGCTGAAGACGTGGGCGGACGCAGACGCTGTGCTGTTCGTGACTCGTGAGTACGCCGGGAGCGGCGGGGGTCGGTCTGGTCAAGCGAACATGCCGGTGTACGGCCGCAATGATGGTTTCGCGTCGGATCGGTCGGTGTGGGCGGACGAAGCGTACGCGTGGGTGCGCTTCTCAGCGCCCGTGTACGCGACCTGGGTGCATGAGATCGGTCATCTGCTCGGCGCTGCTCATGACCCCTTCTCAACTTCGGCGTTGATTGGGGACCGCCCGGTGGTCGACTACGCGTACGGCTACATCGACCTCGGCGACTCGAAGAAGAACCGCTACGCGTTCCGGACGATCATGGCGTACGACGATCTCTGTGGGGGAGTCGTGTGCAACTTGATTCCGTTCTTCTCGGACGTGGACGGCTTCTGGGTGAATCCGTTGGGCTACCCCCAATCGTTGGGGAGTGCGAATGCGTGCAAGGGCAGCATTCGTCAGCTGCTCGGTGGGTGCTCGACCGACAACTCGAGGATGCTGTCGGAGTCGGCACCCGCTGCGGCGGCTTGGGGCGATCCTATGGTGGTGAACGAGTTCGGGATCAGCCGCGATGATCCGCTGTTCCTGCCGATCCGGTGGATGAGCCGCCAAGGCATCACGGAGGGCTGTAGCCAGACGAGCTTCTGCGTCGATGATCCTCTGAGCAGAGGCCAGTTCACGGTCTTCCTTCAAGAAACCTACGAACCGGGCTACAGCTACTGGGCGGACCCCTACTACACGACCTCCAACCCGCTGCCCTTCTACGACCTGATCGACGGCTTCTGGGGCCGTGTGAGCCCGACGTCCAACCCAACCATCTTCACGGAGTGGCAGCAGCGCTTGGTGAGTGCGGTCGCGTGGGCCTACAAGCACGGGATCACGTCGGGGACCACCTCGACAACGTTCGACCCGAACGGGGGCATGCTGCGCTTCCATGTGGCCGCGTACATGCATCGTCTCCACGAAAATGCCAACGCGTCGAACGGCCTCCCTGGCTTCGAGGACGAGCCGTATCCGTGGGACAACCCGGGGGGGTTGGATCCGCAGCCTTTGGCGTACTCAGATCTTCCGCTCAACTGGTTTGGAGCCAACGAGGTCGCATGGGGCGACAGGTTCGGCCTGTGGGAGCACATGGTCCCAACCGGCAATCTGTTCTGGCCCGACAACCCGGCCTACTCGGTGACACGTGGCCAGATGGCGTTCATCTTATGGCGCGACTATGCCCACCACACCGCGAGGGTCAACTGGACGTACTTCTCCGAAGACGACTCGTTGGACTCCGTCCGGGCAATCTATGGCCGCGGTTCGGGCACTCCGGGGACGACTCCTCCGGTGGTCCCATGACGAGGAGCGCCGTCGCGGCGTGGGTGTTGGTGGCTGTTGTCACTGCCTCATGTACGACGGCGCCGGAGGTCTTCCCAGATCGATACTCGGACACGTGCCCGCCGGAGAAGCTGCCCGAGTCTGACGAATGGTTTGACTTCGGAGATGCCAAGGAGGAGCCAGAACCAACCCCGCCAGTCTGGTTCAGTGACGTGACAGCTACGGACATCGAGGAGCAGTTCGAGTACAGCAATGAACTGGCCGTCGGCCGTAGCCAGGCATGGTGGACACAACCCGACTACCTCACCGAGGTCGGGTTCCCCGAGTCGATCGAGGTCCCCGATGACCCGATCATCCTCCCGACCGGGTTGAGACCCAAGACACTCTTCGAATCGTCGCTGGCGGAGATGTATCTTGATGTCAGGGGTGATGAGGTCTTGGGCATCTTGTGGGAGGCTGTTCTCACCGATCGCATCGTTCAGGTGGACCTCTGCGAGGACCTGTCGCTCTTGCTGCTTGTAGGAACCGACAAGTCGGCCTATGAGAACAGACCGCGTGACCAGTGGGTTGACTACAGCCACCTCAGTGTCGCTGGCGCCGCCTACGACCGTGACGGAGTGCGGCTAGGGGCGTTCATGGGCTCGTCTGAGATGGACGACACGTACGGGAGTGCCGAGTTCCGGCACCTCCAGGTCCTCCTCAAGATCGGCCTGAGGAACCTCGTGATCCGAATGGGGGCACGGACAAGCTCGGAGAGCACCGGGACGGCCTCCTTCGAAGGCATCAACACGGACGGGATCCGCTAGGGGGGCGTGTCAGGCCGGATAGGCGTGGCCTTCCTCCTTGATGCCCAAGAGGGAGCATGCAGCATGTTGCCAAGAGCGAACCGCTGGGGGCCAACTGCTCACGTGCGGACGACGGTTGGCCTCCGGGCGCAGGAGCCCTTCTGTGCAGGCCCATGTAATCGAACAGGGAGTGCCCCGCTTGCGGGGAATGTTGTCACGACGACAACGCTTGTGGGCCCGGCAGGACTTGAACCTGCGACCAAAGGATTATGAGTCCCCTGCTCTAACCAAGCTGAGCTACGGGCCCGGAATGTCCCCGTGGATACTGGGGAATTTGTCCATCCGGCGGTCCCGCGACGCTGGCACAGCGCTCGTTCAGCGGGTAACCCGAGAACCAGCAATGACAACAACAGCGAGCCCGTCGGACAGCCCGCGAGTGTACTTGCCCATCCGTCGCTGCCTCCGAGCGGCGAACTGGGCCGACTCCACCGTTCGCACTCACCTCAAGGCCGCCGAGCAACTCGCCGGCTTCCTCGAATCGGCTTGAGAAGATCGTGGAAGCGGTCATGGCCTTCGGAGTCGAGGCCGGGTGAGGCCGACCACCTTGGTCGCAACAGCATTCCTGAATCACAGATGCGCCCGCGCCTCAAGGGTGGTCACCCGTCCGGGTGACGAGAGCACAGGGTTGTGAACAGGGATTGGCAGCGTGGGCGAGTTGTAGTGCCCTCCGGATCCGGATGATCCATCGGTCTTCGGAAGGCATCCGGCTTGAGGAATCGGTGCGGCCTTCTCAATCCGGCTCAAGAAGCGCCTCGAAGGTGTCGACCAGGAACCGAGGGATCAAAGCCGGCATGCCATCGATGAGCTCGAAACTCTTGGCGATCTGCCGAACGTTCGTCCACTCCTCGGTCAGGCACCTCAAGCCGAGCCCTTGTTCGCGTAGTGACAACTGTGAGCGGAGGATTCTGATGTAGTAGTACACGTCATCGTCGCTGTTCAGCGTTGAACACGTGGGAGAGCGTGACGGGAAAGTTGGCCGAGTAGTGGGAGACGTCGTGAGGCTCTGGCAGACTGGATGCATGACCCGAGCAGAAGAGCGCGTCCATCGTCCCCTGATCTCGGCGCTGCAGCTTGAGTGGAAAGAACTGGGAGGGGCTGGTCGCCTGGCTCTCTTCGGCCTCGTGGTCTCCCTCGGTGTTGCTCTTGTCCTTGGCTTCACGATTCCCGCAGCAATGAGCCGACACATCCGCCACGGCCATCTGGAGACCCTCCAAGCGAGTGTGGTCCACTTGGAGGCGAACGGGCTGCTCCCCGACACCCCCAGCCGTCGAGGGGAGGATCCGCTGCTCGACGAGGTGACCGACCTCAGGTTGATGGGGGGCGACGTCCTCGGGTTCAGGGTATGGGCGCCCGATGGCCTGATCGTGTATGCCGACCTCGAGGACGAAGTGGGCCGGAGGCGCTCCATCACCCCGGAGGTGGCCACGGCGCTCTCGGGTGACCCGATCACCGCCGTGGCCGAACGCGATGGGCAACGCTACCTCGCCTACTACCTGCCGGCCGGCACACTCGTGGTCGAAGTGTTCGAGGATCCCCACTCGGTCGAGCACGCCGTGGCGATGGTGGCGCGCAACGTGTGGACGAGCATCGGGCTGGGTGTAGGAGTCCTGGGCGTATTCATGGGCAGCCTTACCTTGGCGAACGCGCGCGCTCTCAACCGCCGCAGGCGCCAGGCCGAGAGCCTCTTCGATGCCCTGGTTCGCAGCCAGGAGGTGGAACGGCACCGCATCTTGGGTGCCCTCCACGACGACATCGGTCAGCCCCTCTACAGACTGCTCTACGGGCTTCAGGGCAGTCAGGACAGGATCGCGTCCGACCATCCCGTCACCGAGGAGCTCAGACGCCTCGAACACATCGTGCGCGACATCGACGACCACTTGCGGGCCGAGTTGCGGGTGCTGCACAGCGGGCTGACGGGAGGCCTTGGGCTCGGAACAGCCCTGGAGGATTTGGCCGACGTCGCTCAGGCCGAGGCCGATCTGCATGTCGACGTCGTCCCGGTTGCCGACGAACTGCTGCGCGAGTTGGACGCCGACGAGGCGTCCACGCTCCTCCGTTCTGCCCACGAGGCGCTCATGAATGTGCGCAGACATGCGCATGCCACGAAAGTCGAGATCAGGTTGTGCCGCTCCGACGGTGCCGTGACCTTGCACGTCGACGACGACGGCATCGGGATCCGCGGTGTCCCCGGCCTCGGCCTCGCGACGACCCGACGGCGGCTCGAGGTGCAAGACGGGAGCCTGACCCTGGGAAGGAGCCCGTTGGGCGGCACCCGATTCACCGCCCGCCTGCCCGGTCGCTCGGACGCCAAGGGAGCACCGGAGGTGTTTGCCCGATGAGGGTGATCATCGCAGACGACCACCGCATCGTGCGGGAAGGCCTGATCTGGATGCTCACGGACCGGCCGGACATCGAGATCGTTGGTGAGGCAGAGGGTGGCGAATCCCTACTCACTCTCCTCGACACGGTCGATGCCGACGTGATCCTGCTCGACATCAGGATGCCCGATCTGTCCGGCATCGAGGTATTGGAGCGCCTCCGATCGCGGGAGAAGAGCCCGGCAGTGCTCGTGATGTCCATGCATGACGAGCCGGGCTATGTCCGAAAGGCCGTCGAGCTCGGAGCGGCTGGGTACCTGCTCAAGAACTCGAGCAAGGATGAGATGATCCGGGCCTTGGAGAGTGTCGCTGGCGGGGCATTCCACGTGCAAGGAGAGGTCGCTCGTCCACTCATCGGGGGCGACCAGGCAGGAGGCCACCTCAGTCCCCGCCAACGGTTGGTCCTTCAACTCGTTGCCGACGGACTCGAGAACAAGCAGATCGCAGCCGAGCTGAACATCTCCGCGACCACGGTGAAGAAGTACCTGAGCGAGACGTTCGAAACGCTCTCTGTCTTGTCGCGGGCGGAGGCGGTGGCAGTCGGCCTCCGGACCGGCCTGATCACCTGACGGGCCACGCGTCCGCCCGGTCGATCTGGGCGACCGAAAGGAGGGGGCCGGGTGACCCGATGTCCACCTTCCGCTCGAGGCCATCACCGAATACGTTTCCCTTGTGCTCGTTGGCGATCGGCGCCCGAACGCGAGAAGCGCCGAGCACCGACCGAATCGAGAAACAGCTAGCTCGGAGGTTCGCAGTGAGGATCCGATGGTTCGTCATGATGACGCTGGTGGTGATGGTCGCTGCAGGGTGCGCCGGCGAGTCGGCCGACGTGAGCACGACCGTGGCCGACGTGGGCGTCGCAGCAACGTCCACCCCGGACGTGTCGACCACCTCTGCTGCGAGCGCGGAGAACGAGGTGACGATCGTCATGACCGACTTCGCCTTCGAGCCGGCGGTGGTCGACGTGGCAGGTAGCGAGACGTGGACCTTCACCTTCGTCAACGAGGGTCAGATCGAGCACGAGGCGCGTATTGACACCCTCGGGGCGGTCGAGGAGCACATCGCCGGCGGGCACGACGCCCATGAACACGGCGAAGGCCCGCTCTCGCTGATCCTCCAACCTGGCGAGTCCGGCTCGCTCACGGTGACGTTCGAGGAGGGCGACTACTTCGAGGTTATCGCTTGTACGCTTCCCGGCCACTTCGAGGCGGGGATGGTGGCCGAATTGACCGGCCTCGCCATGCCGGAACCGCACTCGGTGGGCGCCGAGGTCACGATCTTCGATCCGGAGGACGCCGAGGCGGTGGCAGCCCAGACGCAGACCGTGGGAATCTTGGCAGCGATCGACTTGGTCGACAGTGCCGGGTTCCACGGCATGTCCGAGGCCCTGGCCGGGGGCGAGTTGAGCGGACGCGAGCTCGGTCGAGTGCAGAAGGTCCTCACCGCCCTGGACGTCGTGGCATGGCCCCACGAGTTGGAAGAGACCGTGGGTGCTCTCATGGGTGATCTCGGGGCACTTGCGGCGGCCCTCGAGGCGGAGGATGTGAATGCCGCTGCCGAGGCAGCGCACGCCGTTCATGAGAGCCAGCACGGCTTCTCACACGATGTCTACGCATTCCTGGCTGGGGGCTCGCATCCCCACGGGTCGGACATGATGGCGCTCTCCTCCCAGATGCAGACCGTGGGGATCCTGACGGCGATCGACTTCGTCGACAGTGCGGGGTTCCACGGCATGGCCGAGGCCCTGGCCGGGGGCGAGTTGAGCGGACGCGAGCTCGGTGGGGTGCAGAAGGTCCTCACCGCCCTGGACGTCGTGGCATGGCCCCACGAGTTGGAAGAGACCGTGGGTGCTCTCATGGGTGATCTCGGGGCACTTGCGGCGGCCCTCGAGGCAGAGGATGTGAATGCCGCTGCCGAGGCGGCCCACGCCGTCCATGAGGGCCAGCACGGCTTCTCACACGACGTCTACGCATTCCTCGACGGCGGAGCGGGCGAAGGCACGGACGACATGCACCTCATCGCCGACCAGTCGTTGAGAGTCGGCATCCTCAAGGCCATCGACTTCGTCGACAGCGCAGGATTCCACGGCATGGCCGAGGCCCTGGACGGGGGCGAGTTGAGCGGACGCGAGCTCGGTGGGGTGCAGAAGGTGATCGCCGCCGTCAGTGGCGTCGCATGGCCGGACGAGTTGGCGGAGACGGTTTCCGGGTTCCTCGGCGATGTCGAGGCACTGGCCATTGCGCTCGAGGCAGAGGATGTGAATGCCGCTGCCGAGGCAGCGCACGCCGTTCATGAGAGCCAGCACGGCCTGTCACATGACGTCTATGGATTCCTGTCCGACGGCCACCACTGAGCACGAGCATTTGACCGCGACGGGCGGGCCCCAGTCCATCGACTGGGGCCCGCCCGTTGGCGGGTCCGTCCGCTGGTCCGCCAGCGGTCCACGAGACCGAATCCCAGGACCCGGGTGGTGCTCGGGGCGCTGGCCCGCGTTCGAAAGGACGATGGCTCGACAACACAACTCGCTAGACCCAGTCACTCAACTGTCGAGATCCCATGGCCGCGCGCATACGACGACGCCCTTGGCGACTGGCTCCGAGCGGGCAACAGGCTCCAGAGCACCGTGCGATGATTGAGCAGATAGTCCCCTGCTCAGTGCCCGAGGAAACACCCCAGTAAACCCCAATCTTTGGGGGCGGTGGCACAACGCATGGTCCGTGACACCTATGGGTCCCCTGCTCTCACCGCGCCGAGCTACGGGCCCGGCACGCGGCATGGTAGGAGGGTACGACCGTCCGGGTTGTCGGCGCCGGTCCTCAAGCTGTCGGGTCCGACTGCCGATCGCTGAACGATGACCCCGGTCTTTGGGCCTCACCGAATGTACGATTGGTCGATGGCGAGACGACTCATCGTGCTGTGCGTACTCGTGGGGTTGGTTGTCGCCATCCCTGCAACTGCGGCGTCCGCGGTGTCATCGCCTCGTCGCCCCACGCAGGCAGCCGGGCTGACCGCGTTCGACACGTTCGAGTCCGCCTGGGCCGTCCCCGAACCGGTTTTCGACCGGTACCTGCGCATCACCGCCGGGACACCGCTGGCGCCCCTCCCCCCGGACTCGGGGTCGGGCCGCCGGATCGTCTACGCACTCACCGACCAGATGGTGTGGCTCGTCGCCGCCGATGAGACGATCCTCGCCAACTACCTCGTGTCCGGTCGCCTCGGCTCCCCGGGACCCGGGACGTATGAGGTGTTCTCGAAGTCCCGGCGCACGGTGGCGTTCCTCGACCAGAGCATCACGATGCGATGGATGGTCCGCTTCGCCACCACCGACAAGACCAACCTCGGGTTCCACGACCTTCCCCGGTACGGCGACGGTCGACCGATGCAGACAGAAGAGGAGTTGGGCACAGCGTTGAGCGGTGGCTGCGTACGCCAGGCCGACGCCGACGCCATCCGCATGTATCGATGGGCCCCGGTCGGCACCCCCGTGATCGTCACTCCCTGAAGGACCGCGTCGGCTCCTCACTAGGGTCGCGTGATCCCATGGACCCGACTTCCCAACGATCCCTCCACTTCGACAGCGTCGGGATGACCTTTCCCGACGGCACGGCTGCCCTCGACGGCGTCGACTTCGTCGTCGACCGTGGCGAGTTCGTGACGGTGGTCGGACCCTCCGGGTGCGGGAAGTCGACGCTCCTGCGACTGGCGTCCGGGCTCCTCGAACCCACCCGGGGAGTGGTGACCGTCGACCGGGACTGGCTCGCCTACGTCTTCCAGGACGCCACGCTGCTCCCGTGGCGCACGGTCGCCCGCAACGTCGAGCTTCCCACCGAACTCCACGGCGTGGAGCGGCAGGAACGGAGGCGCCGGGCGGCGGCCGCCGTGGACCTCGTCGGCCTGAACGGGTTCGAAGACCACCATCCCGGGCAGCTGTCCGGGGGAATGAAGATGCGCGTGAGCCTGGCCCGGGCCCTCACCCTCGATCCGACCGTGTGGTTGTTCGACGAACCCTTCGGTGCTCTCGACGCCATCACCCGACAACGACTCAACGGCGAGGTCCTCGACCTGTTCATGGCCCGGTCGTTCGCCGGCCTCTTCATCACGCACTCCGTGCCCGAAGCGGTGTTCCTTTCGACCCGGGTGCTCGTGATGTCGGCTCGACCGGGACGGATCATGGCCGAGTTCGACGTTCCTTTCGGTTACCCTCGGGCCGGCGACCTGCCGTTCAGCCCCGAGTTCACGGCCCTGGCCGCCGCCGTGTCGGCCGCCCTGGAGACGGTCCATGAGTAGCCGGTTCGAGATCGACACCGTGGGCAGTCCGCCCGGCGCTCCCGCACCGGGCCTCCTCGCCCCTGAAGTGGAACGGGACTGGAAACGCCTGATCGTCCCCCCGGTGCTCGTGTTCGTGGGCTTCATCGGGCTGTGGTACCTCCTGTCGTGGCGGTATCTTCCGGTCCTGCTCGGGTCGGAACCGGGCGCCGCCGACCGGCTGCGGAGCACACTCCTGCCCTACCCACACGACGTGGTCGCCACCGCGTTCCTCGACCGGGAGAACCTCGTCGACCTCCTGGGAGGCCTGTGGCTCGACACTCGGCTGGCGCTAGCCGGACTCGCCATCGCGATCGTCATCGGTGTCCTCATCGCGGTCGCCATGAGCCAGGCGAAGTGGATCGAGGTTTCGGGATACCCGTACGCCGTGCTGCTCCAGACCGTTCCCATCCTCGCCCTCGTTCCCCTCATCGGCCTGTGGTTCGGGTTCGGGTTCGGGGCTCGACTGTTCGTGGTGGTGATCATCTCGCTCTTCCCGATCATCACGAACACCCTCTTCGGGCTCAAGTCGGCGGAGGCAGGACACCATGACCTTTTCACGCTCCACACCGACTCCCGGTGGGCGCGGCTCCTGAAGCTCCAGCTCCCGGCCTCCCTGCCCGCCATGTTCACCGGGTTCCAGATCTCAGCGGGTCTCTCGGTCATCGGGGCGATCGTGGGGGACTTCTTCTTCGGCCGCGGCGAGCGGGGACTCGGCAACCTCATCAACCTCTACGTGGCACGGCTCCGACCGGAGGAGCTCTTCGGGGCGTTGGCGTTCTCGACCCTCCTGGGCGTCGCCGTGTTCGTCCTCTTCGGATGGCTCCGGGTTCGGCTCACCGCCCACTGGCACGACTCCGCCCGCGCGCCCTGATCGCTCAGCCCACTAGCTTGGCCCGGATGGAGGATCGATGAGAACCACGCCTCTCATAGCCGTGCTCGCCCTGTCGCTGATCACCGGGGCCTGCCTCGGCAATGACACCGCCAGCACCGACCCGGGCCAGGCGCCGGTCGAAGAACACCTCGGGCGCTGCCCCGATCCCCTCGTCATCCAGACGGACTGGTTCCCCGAAGCAGAGCACGGGTCCCTCTACCAACTGACGAGGGGGGTGGGCGACATCGACCCCGAGACGGGAGCATTCCGCGGGCCGCTCGGGTACGGCGACACGCCACTCACCATCGAGATCCGCTCCGGCGGCCCCTACATCGGCAACCAGCCCGGCACGTCGCTGCTCTACGCCGACGACAGCATCTTCCTCGGGTACGTGAACACCGACGAACAGATCGCCCTCTACGACTCCCGGCCGACCGTGGCCGTCGTGGCTCCCCTCGAGAAGAACCCGCAGATCATCATGTTCGACCCCGAGACGTACCCCTGGGAGTCCTGGGACGACGTCAAGGCCAGTGGGGCGGTCCTCAACGTGTACGGCGGCCAGTACTACGCCGACTACCTCGTCGGCGCCGGGATCGTCGACCAGACTCAGATCGACCCGTCGTACACCGGCTCCCCGGCCCGGTTCATCAGTGAGAACGGCGCCATCGCCCAGCAGGGCTTCGCCACCCAGGAGCCGTACAGCTACGAGTTCGACTTCGCCGATTGGGGCCGCCCCGTCGACTTCCTGTTCATCCACGACTCCGGGTGGGAGATCTACAGCCAGGTCCTCGCCATCCGACCCGACAAGCTCGATGCCGACGCCCGGTCGTGCCTGGCGGCGTTCGTCCCGATCGTCCAGCAGGCAGCGATCGACTTCCAGGACGACCCCGGGCCGGTCAACGCCACGATCCTGGCCGAGGTCATCGACCTCGACAGCTCCTGGGTGCTGTCCGAGGCCGGCTTGGCCAACTCGGTGGCGCAGATGGACGCGCTCGGCATCGTCGCCAACGGCCCCAACGCAACCCTCGGCGACTTCGACCTCGACCGAGTGAACCGGGTGATCGAGCTGGCCCGGCAGGCCGGCATCGACGTCGCCGACGGCCTCGAAGCCGGTGCCATCGTCACCAACGAGTTCATAGACCCGACCATCGGACGCTGACCTCAGGCGGCGGTCCGGTCAACCCCCGTGAACATCACGACCACATGATCCTCCGGGGTCACCTCGCCCCTCGTGTCAGCGTCGAGGAGCCCGGCCAACCCGGCCGTTCCCGTCGCCGAAGCCCCGATGCCCGTGGCGGATCGGCCGATGCGGTTGGCCGAAACGACCTGCTCCTCGCTCACCACGACTGGCCATCCCCCTGAGCGGATCATCGGCATGACGACGGTCATCCAATCATGGGTCACGTCATCGAGGATGCCCGAAGCCGCCGAAGGGCCCGGCGTCTCCCAGGCCTGCATGAAGAGGCCGGGTTCGGCATGGGCGATCGTTTCGAGTTCGGCGATGTCCTCGGACCGGTCGGCCAAGTGGGACGCCCGCGCCGGCCACCGCAGGGGAAGATCGGTGATCGTGCCGGTGAGCAGGTCCCAAGCCCGGGGGAGCGGGGCAACGGCCTCGGTCTGCACGGCGTGCAGCACCGATGGGGAGATCATCCCCCACTCCCGCTCGCCCCGAACGAGACCCTGCCACGCAGCCGTGGCGAGGGCGCCACCCCCCACCTGGGCGAACAGTCGGATCGTGTCCCCGACCCCGGCGAGGTGGAGTTGCTCGGCCATCTCGAACCCGATGGTGCGTCCCCCATCGATCGTCGAAGGTGTCACGGTGCCCTGCACCGAGAACGGGGTGAGCCCCTCGGCGACCGCCTCGACGAACCGGAGGTAGGGCGGGTCCCCGACCTCCCCCTGTCGCCGCTCGCAGGTCTCCACCGCGGCCCCGAGTTCGGACAACGTTGACAGGACCTCGGGCTCGGCCCACTCCGGCACGAAGACCCGCAGCGGCCGGTCGAGGGCCCGGGCGACGACGGCGGCAGCAACGGCCGCATTGCCACACGAAGCGATGCCGAGCTGGCGGGGGGGCGCATCCTCCAGCCCCTGCCACAGCGCGGTGCCGAACAGGTGGCGGGCCTTGTGGGATCCGCCCACGTTGCCGGTCTCGTCCTTCACCCACAGCCAATCGGTGCGCAGCTCGAGGGTGGTTGCCAGGGCCGGCTGCGACGTTAAAGGTGTGACGACGAAGCCGGTGCCTGCCACCCGGGCCACGGCGGCGTCCATCGATCCGACGAGGTCGACGAACCGCTCGTCCGACCAACCCCGGTGGATGGCCTCGTGGTACGAGTCGAGCCGGAACCGGTACCGGAGGAATGGGTTCTGCTCGGCGAGAGGGGTCATCCCACCGACTCGTTGAAGGACTCGATCATGGCGTCCCACTTCGCGACGTACGGGCGGAGACCTGCCCAGAACGCTTGGTCGCGGCGGGCCTCGAAGTCCTCGAACGACACTCCCTGCTGTTCGACCCAGGTGTAGTAGCCGAGGTTGAAGATTCGCTCTCGGCCGACGGTGCCCAACTCGAGGACGTGGTCGGTGGTGACCCCTTGGAGGAAACGGGCGTGGGCGGCCGTGGCCTCGGTTGCTCCGAACCCGCCCGGGTGGTCGCGGGCGGTGATCCGGTCGATCTCCGACGTGTACATCTCCGCCCCGTCGGTGGCGACGGTGACGACCACGTCGGAGGCACTGAGGGCGTGGTACTTGGCGATCTTGATGGAGGCCAGCATGTTGCAGATCGACGACAGGCCCATGTGGCGAAGGGAGTCCACCACCCCGGGGGCGACGCCCGCGTCGGCCAGCCGTTTCCGGCCGGGATCGGTGTTGAAGAGCAGGAGAAGGGCGTCGGTGGCCTTGTCGCTGACGGCCACGGCGTCGTCGGTGTTCATGGCGTTGTGGATGAGCGGGATGTGTTTGTCGCCGATGCCCTGGATGTTGTGCTCCCCGTACCCGTTGTAGAGCATCGTGGGACATTCGAGGGCCTCCACGGCGGCGATCCGAGCGCCGAAACGATCCTTGAGCCAGTCCCCGGCACCGAGGGTTCCCCCGGATCCCGAGGCGGCAACGTACGCCGCGAGTCTGCCCCCCAGGTGGTCGACGACGTGGCCGAGGGCCGGGCCTGTCACTGCGTAGTGCCCGAGGTGGTTGCCGAACTCCGAGAACTGGTTGAGGACGACATTGGTGGAGTCCTTCGCCAGTTCGTTGCAGGCGTCGTAGATCTCCTTCACGTTCGACTCGGTTCCGTGGGTGCGAATGACATCGGAGTCCGACTCGATCCACGCGTTGAGCCAGTCGAACCGCTCCTTGCTCATCCCCTCCGGCAGGACCGCGACGCCCCGTGAGTCCATGATCCGGGAGATCGCCACCCCGCCCCTTGCGTAGTTGCCGGTGGACGGCCAGATCGCCCGGTGGCGGGTGGGGTCGAACGCCCCGGCCACGACCCGGGGGGCGAGGCAGGCGTAAGCCGCCAAGACCTTGTGCGCTCGGATCATCGGGAACCGGTTGCCGAACACGACCACGATACGGGCGTCGACCCCGGTGAGCTCCCCGGGAAGCTCGACGTGGTCGGGGATGTCGGATCGGCCGGAGCGGGACGTGTCGTTGTACCAGTGGACCCGCCACAGGTTGAGGGGATCGGCCGCATCGGGGTCGACCACACCGAGCCTGGTGGTGATGTCCGCCGGGATCGTCGAGGGGTCGGCCAGCTGGGAGAACTTGGGGAGCGTGATGCCCCGCGCCCGGAACCGGGCCACCGACCTGGCGTAGGCGTCGGCGTCCACGATGTCGTCGTACAACCCCAGGTGGGGCAGATGGGGGAGTGACCCGACCCCGCCGGGTCCCGGGCGATGGTGGTGGTCGGTCATCTCGCCTTCCTGATCGCGTTGAGGTAGTTGTAGATCGTGATCCGTGAGACGCCCATCTCCTCGGCCACGTCCTCGATGGCCCTGCGGATCGTGAACGCACCCCGCTCGTCCAGCACCCGGATCGCCGCCTGCTTCGAGTCCCGGGAGAGATCGCCGAGCGGGGCGCCGAGTTCCTCTTCGACCGAGGCGATCATGCCCCGGAGGGCCTCACTGAGATCGAGGCGAACGGCCAGCGCCGGACGGCCGAGCCACGAGAGCACGACGTCGGTGTCGGTCGCCTCGTCGGCCGGGCGCACGGAGGCCCCGATGGCCCGCACGAGGGGTTCGATGGCGTCGGCCAGGGGATGGGTCATGGTCGGTCCGTCTCGATCGTGAGCGTCACCCGGGTGGCCCCGCCGGCCAGGGCGGCGGCGAACGCGGTGCCGAGCGAGGCGAGGACCGAGTCCGACGGTCCCCGGATGGATGAGCCGAACGGACCGACATCCACCTCGTGGCCCCGCCGGCCCAGCACCTCCAACGCCTCGGTGACATGGGGACCGGGGGCACCTTCGTTGAAGGGTTCGATGAGGAACACGGCGTTGACGTTCATGGGGTGGCGATCCGCTCGTAGGTCTCCGGTCGGCGATCCCGGAAGAACTGCCAGTAGGTCCGGGTCTCGGCGATCATCGACAGGTCGAGGTCGCGGACGATCACCTCGTCCTCCGTCTCCGAACCGACCTCGCCGACGTACGCCGCCCGGGGATCGACGAAGTACGACGAGCCGTAGAACGTCGTGCCCTCGTGCTCGTCTGTGCCGACCCGGTTGATGGCACCGACGAAGAGTTCGTTGGCGACCGCGGCCGCCGGCTGTTCGAGTCCCCACAGGTACCGCGAGTGCCCTGCGGTGGTGGCCGAGGGGTTGAACACGACTTGCGCCCCGCCCAGCGCCAGCTCCCGCCATCCCTCGGGGAAGTGCCGGTCGTAGCAGATGTAGACGCCGATCCTCCCCACGGCGGTGTCGAACACGGGATAGCCGAGGTTGCCGGGGCGGAAGTAGAACTTCTCCCAGAACCCCTTCACCTGGGGAATGTGGATCTTGCGATACTTGCCGAGGAACGTCCCGTCGGCGTCGATGACCCCGGCCGTGTTGTAGAACGTGCCCTCGTCGACCTTCTCGAACATGGGGACGACGAGCACCATGCCGGTCTCGACCGCCAGCGCCCGCATGCGACGAATCGTCGGCCCATCGGGCATCGCCTCCGCGAACGAGAAGTACCCGGGATCCTGCACCGCGCAGAAGTACGGGGAGGAGAAGACCTCCTGGAAGCACAGCACCGACGCCCCCAGGTCGGCGGCGGCCCGGGCGTGGCCGACCTGCGCGTCCATCATCGATTCCTGGTCACCCGTCCAGGCGGCCTGAACGAGCGCGGCGCGAACGGTGGTCACGGTCTACTCCTCATTGACGAAGTGTAAAACACCGCCGTTCGTGAGGCGTCCCCGGCACCATCGAGTCGGCTTTACATTTCGTATACTCACGGGATGGCGAGGAACCTCACCGTTGCGGCAGCCCAGCTCGGTCCGATCGGCCGAGACGAGCCCCGGGGGCAGGTCGTGGAGCGCTTGCGGGCCCTCCTGACCGCGGCCGCCGGGCGGGGAGCGGAGCTTGTCGCGTTCCCCGAGCTGGCCCTCACGACGTTCTTCCCGAGGTGGTTCCTGCCGTTTGCCGATGCCGACCACTGGTACGAGCGGGAGATGCCCAACGCCGACACCCAACCCTTGTGGGACGACGCCCGCCGGCTCGGGGTCGGATTCGGACTGGGCTACGCCCGGATCACGCCCGAGGGCAAGCGCCAGAACGTGTACCACATCGTGGAACGCGACGGATCCGACGTCGGTGTCTTCGTCAAGGTCCACATCCCGGGACACGAGGGGCACGAACCGTGGCGACAGTTCCAACACGCCGAGCGGTACTACTTCGAACCGGGGAACGACTTCCCGGTGTGGCGGGCGTTCGGGGGGATCGTGGGCGCTGCGATCTGCAACGACCGGCGCTGGCCCGAGACCTACCGGGTCATGGGCCTGCAGGGCGTGGAGCTCGTCCTCATCGGCTACAACACGCCGCTCCACTACGCCCCGGACCCGTCCCAGGACCCCCTCCAGGCCTTCCACAACCATCTCGTCATGCAGGCGGGCGCCTACCAGAACGGCTGCTTCGTCATCGGGGTGGCCAAGGGCGGAGTCGAGGAAGGCGTGCCGTCCCTCGCCGAGTCGGCGATCTACGCACCGTCGGGCGAGATCCTCGCCCAAGCCGCCACGGTCGGGGACGAGGTCATCGTGGCGACGATCGATCTCGATTGGACGAAGCAGTACAAGAGCACGCTCTTCGACTTCGAGCGCTATCGGGTACCCGAGGCGTACGTCAGGATCTCGGCCCAGCGGGGGGCCGTGCCGCCCGAGGAGACGTCGTGAGGTTCGTCGTCAACGGCCGGCCCGTCGAGGTGGCCGACGACCATCCACATCTCCTGTCGGCGCTCAGGGAGGAGGTGGGGATCACCTCTCCCAAGGACGGATGCTCCCCCCAGGGCCAATGTGGCTGCTGCACGGTCCTCCTCGACGACAAGCCCATCCAAGCCTGCCTCGTCGGACTCGACAAGGCCGCCGGGCGGAGCGTGACGACACTCGAGGGCTTCCCCGACGAGGAGCGGGATCGCTACGCCGCCGCCTTCGCCTCCACCGGTGCCCTCCAGTGCGGGTTCTGCACACCGGGCATCGTCGTGCGAGCCAAGGCCCTCATCGACCAGAAGGGACCTGACCTGGACCGCAGGACGATCCAGGGGCGGCTTGGCGCCCACCTGTGTCGGTGTACCGGATACACGAAGATCGTGGAGGCGATCGAGCTGCTGGCCTCGGGTCGCCCGGTACCCATCCCCGGTCTCGAGGGCGGTGTCGGGGCAAGTGCCGCCAAGTACGAGGCCCGAACCCTGGCCCTCGGCGATCGGGGCTACGTCGACGACCTGCGGGTTGAGGGCATGCTCCATGGTGCCCTGCGCCTCGCCGACCACGCCCGAGCCGATGTCATCGCCATCGACACGACCCCGGCCGCCGAGCACCCGGGGGTGGTGGCCGTATTCACCGCGGCCGACGTGCCCGGTGACCTCCGGGTCGGGATCATTCACCGGGACTGGCCGGTGTTCATCCCCGTGGGTGGCCGAACGTCGTACCTCGGGGATGTGCTGGCCATCGTGGTCGCCGGTGACGCCCGAACCGCCCGCGCTGCCTCCCGGCTCATCCAGGTCGAGTACGCGGTGCATGAGCCGTTCACCGACGCCCAGACCGCCCTGGTGTCGGCGGAGGACGCCGTGTGGGGACTGGCGGGCAACACCCTGTCGATCTCGTCGTACGCCCGGGGCGACGTCGGGACCGCCCTCGAGGCCTCCACCCACGTGGTCCGCGAGCGCTTTGTGACCCAGCGCGTCGAGCATGCGTTCCTGGAGCCCGAGTCGTCGCTGGCCGTGCCCCGGGCCGACGGTGGGCTTCACCTGTACTCGGGCGGGCAGGGTGTGTGGGACGACCGCGACCAGGTCGCGGCCGTGTTGGGGCTTGGCCCCGACGACGTGTCGGTGGAACTCGTCTCCAACGGGGGAGCGTTCGGAGGCAAGGAGGACCTCTCCAACCAGGCCCAGACGGCACTTGCGTCCCACCTGCTGAGACGCCCGGTCAAATGCACCCTCACCCGGGAGCAATCGTTCCTCATGCACGCCAAGCGGCACCCGATCACGATCGACCTCGACGTCGGCTGCGACGCCGCGGGGAAGCTCACCGCCCTGCGGGCGCGGATGGTCGGCGACTCCGGCCCGTACGCCTCGGTCGGCATGAAGGTCCTCGAACGGGCCGCTGGCCACGCGTCGGGTCCCTACACGGTTCCGGCCATCGACGTCGAAGCCATCGCGGTGCGCACGAACAACCCGGTGTGCGGCGCGTTCCGCGGGTTTGGGGCCAACCAGGCCCAGTTCGCCATGGAGGGCGCCCTCGACCGGCTCGCCGAGAAGGTCGGCGTCTCGGGGTGGGAGATCCGTCACCGCAACGTCGTCACCCCCGGCGCGATCTGGGGTCCTGGCCAGCGGATGGATGCCGGGAGCGGCGGCGCCCGCGCTTGCCTGGAGGCAATCGCCGACGTCTACGAGGAGGCCCGCGCCGCCGGCAAGGCGGTGGGACTGGGGCTTGCCCTCAAGAACTCGGGCCTCGGCAACGGGTTCCGGGAGGTTGCCAAGGCGATCGTTCACTTCCGAGCAGACGGAGTCGTGGAGGTGCGGCATGGCTGGACGGAGATGGGCCAAGGTGTGCACACGGTCGCCCGCCAGGTCGTCGTCGAGGAGTTGGGAGTGGAGCCGAGCCGCATCCGCGTGCTCGTCGACACGAACCACGAGATAGGCTTCGGCCAGACGACCGGCTCCCGGGGGACCCTCATGGCCGCCGGTTCCATCCAGCGAGCATGCCTGGCCGCCATTCAAGGGGGCCTGCAGCCCGGGGTCGACTACACGGGCGAGTACGTGATCGACTGGACGAACTCGCTCGATGACGAGGTCGATGAGCCGATCCTCCACTCGACGTTCGGGTACGCCGCCCAGGTCGTCGTTGCCGATCGGATCACGGGTGAGGTCGAACGGGTCGTGGCCGCCCACGACGTCGGTCGAGCCGTCAACCCCCTCCTGTGTGAGGGGCAGATCCAGGGGTCGGTCCACATGGGGCTGGGGTACGCCCTCACGGAGGACTTCCCCACCGACGCGGCGGGAAGGCCGACCAACATGACGCTGCGGTCCCTGGGCATTCTCCGACCGAAGGACATGCCCGACGTCGAGGTGCGACTCGTCGAGGTCCCCCAGCCGAACTCCCCGTACGGCATCAAGGGCGTGGGGGAGATCGGCCTCGTCCCCACGGCGGGGGCGGTGGCGGCCGCCCTCCACGATGTCGACGGCGTCTGGCGCACGAGCCTTCCGCTGACTCCGATCGGGAGTGAGACGTGAGCGCCACCACCCCCGGCCTCGTGTGTGCCCACCACCACCTCTACTCCGCCCTCGCCCGCGGGATGCCGGCCCCACCGAAGACGCCAACGACGTTCCGGGAGATCCTCGAGCAGGTGTGGTGGCGCCTCGATGCCGCCCTCGACCTGCAGATGCTCGAGTGGTCCGCCAAGCTCGGCGCACTCGAAGCACTCGAGGCGGGAACCACCGTCATCTTCGACCACAATGAGACGCCGAACTCGATCGAGGGGTCGCTCGACATCATCGCCGACGCCTGCGAGGAAGTGGGGATCAGGGTCGTCCCCGCCTACGGGGTCACCGACCGCCATGGCCCGGAAGGTGCCGCCCGCGGACTCGAGGAGAACCGTCGGTTCCTGGCCACTGGGCGCCGTGGACTCGTCGGCATCCACGCCGCCTTCACCTGCTCGCGGGACCTCGTCGAGCAGGCCGCCGCCCTGGCTGTCGAGTTCGGAGTCGGGGTCCACGTGCATGTGTGCGAGGGGCCCGAGGACGCCGCCGCGCCAGGCTTGCTCGGTGACCTGAGCCGCGACGACTGGCTCCTCGCCCATTGCGTTCATCTCCCCACCGACCACGCCCTCCGGGGCACCATCCTCCACAACCCCCGCAGCAACCTCAACAACGCCGTCGGGTACGCCGACCCGGCCCGGTTTGCCAACCCGGTCGCCCTGGGCACCGACGGCATAGGCGCCAACATGGTCGAGTCGTTCCGACTCGCCTACGTCATGCAGCGTTCGGTCGACGTGACGTCCAGTCCCGACACGGCCTGGGGGTGGCTGTCCACCGGATGGCGACTCGCCCCCGAGGCGCTTGAGGACCGCGTCACCTGGTCATACGACCCGATGGACCCGTGGCATCTGGCGTTCTCGCCCGGCGTGCGGCCACTCGAGGTCGAGGTGGGTGGGACCGTCGTCTTCACCGGTGGAGCCCCGACACTCGTTGACGCCGACGAGATCCGAGCCAAGGCCCGCGAACAGGCGGCCCGACTCCACGCCCGGCTCTGAGGAGGAACCACGTGCCGACCACACCGCCCCTCACCCCCAGCCCCCTCGAGCACCTCCTGGGCCGGATCGCCCACGAGTGGCAGTCCCGCAAGCGCATCTTCGACCTGCCCACGGCCCGCTTCTTCGATGTCTCGAGCGGGCCCGACCTGTCGACGTCGTTCCTCGGGCGGCCCATCGCCACCCCGATCGGCCCGGCGGCCGGACCCCACTCCCAACTGGCAGAGAACATCGTCCTGGCGTGGTTGGGCGGCGGGCGACTGATCGAACTCAAGACGGTGCAGGTGCTCGACGAACTCGAGATCGGCCGACCGTGCATCGACATGGAGACCATCGGGTTCAACATCGAGTGGAGCCAGGAACTCCGGGTTCCCGAGTCGCTCGACGAGTACGTCAAAGCTTGGATGATCATCGAGATCCTCCGGGACTGGGACGAACTCACCTCCCACGTCGGCCCCGACCCGGGACCGCACGTCTTCGACATGAGCGTCGGGTACGACCTCGCCGGGATCTCGAGTGACCGCGTCGCCGGGTTCATCGAAGGACTCGTCGACGCGTCTCCCCACATCGACCGTCTGCGCCCGTCGATCCCCGCGCCGTTCGCGGCGTGGCGCGACCACGACTTCCCAACCCGGATCGCGGACACCGTGACCCTCTCCACCTTCCACGGCTGTCCTCCCGACGAGATCGAGTCGATCAGCAAGCACCTCATGACCCGGCACGGACTCGACGTGGTCGTGAAGCTCAACCCCACACTGCTCGGGTACGAGCGGGTCAGACAGATTGCATGCGACGACCTCGGGTACACCGAGATGCAGGTCCGGGAGGCGGACTTCGACGCCGACCTCTCCTTCCCGCGGGCCGTGGAACTCATCGAAGAACTTCGCGGCTTCGCCGCTGCCCAGGGCCGCCGTTTCGGGATCAAACTCACGAACACGCTTGTCGTCGGCAACCACAAAGGGTTCCTGCCCGACGAGACGATGTACATGTCGGGCCCCCCACTGCACGTGCTCGCCATGACGCTCCTCGGCGAGCTCGATGCGGCACTGCCCGGCACGCTGGCGGTCGGCGGTGGTGACGTCCAGGTGTCCTTCTCGGCGGGCATCGCCAAGGAGAACCTGCCATACGCCGCCGCGCTCGGCCTTGCCCCCCTCACGATCTGCTCGGATCTCCTCCAACCGGGAGGCTACGGGCGCCTCAAGCCGATGCTCACGAACCTCCAGCGGGCGATGGACGCCGCCAGCGCGCACTCGCTCACCGAGTGGGTGGCCCACGCCGCGGCGGCCGGCGGGCCGGGCGGACCGGTCGCCGCCTACATCGCCACCCTCCACGACCCCGCCACCAACGGGCCGTACACCAAGGAGGGGACCGGCAAGCTGCCCCGGGCCGTGGACAGCACGCTCGAGATGTGGGGGTGTGTCGCGTGCAACTTCTGCGTGACGGTCTGCCCCAACGACGCCTTCTTCCGACTTCCGACCCCCGCTGCGGTCGAGGCCCCCGGCCGGCAGCAGTACTTCGTCCTCGCCGAGTTGTGCAACGAGTGCGGCAACTGCATGGTCTTCTGCCCCGAGGTGGGCGACCCCGCCGTCATCAAGCCCCGCCTCTACACCGACCCGTCACGGTTCGCCCTGGGCGACCGGCCCGGGTTCCTCCTCCTCCCCGGGGTTGATAGCGTGGGCGTCATGCCGGACAAGGGACTCGAGGGCCACGTCGATCGTCTCGTGTCCATCCTCTCCCAAGAAGAGGGCCTCCCCCTGGAACGCTCACTCCTGAAAGGGACACCGACATGACGATCCGGATCGATCTCCCCGGCTGGTTGGGTGACGTCGAGGCCGCCACCGGCACCTTGCCCGGTGACCACGAGCGGGTGGGACTCGCCATCGAACTCGCCCGCCGCAACGTCGCCGAGGGCACCGGCGGCCCGTTCGCAGCGCTCATCGTCAACGAGCAATCTGGGTCCGTGGTGGCTGCCGGCGTGAACGTCGTCGTGCCGAGTGCCACCGCCATCGCCCACGGAGAGATCACGGCCATCGCCGCCGCCGGACAGCGGCTCGGGGACTTCGATCTCGGTTCGGGCGGCCCGACCGGCCTCTACTCCTCGACCGAGCCCTGCCTCATGTGCCTGGGAGCAACGGTGTGGTCCGGGGTGAGCAGGCTCGTCATCGGAGCCCGGGACGCCGACGCGGCGGCCGTCGGTTTCGATGAAGGCCCCAAGCCCGCCGACTGGCCCGCAAAGCTCGAAGCGCGCGGAATCGGGGTCACATTCGACGTACGTCGTGCCGAAGCCGCCCAGGTCCTCGTCGAGTACGCCGAGGGCGGGGGTCCCATCTACAACGCGGAACGCGTGTGAGGAGGGGCGTGCCTCGTGCATGAGGTCAATCTACGGGCCGAGCCGGTGGCCCACCACATCATGGTGGAGTCGGTCGCCGAGGCCGTTGGGCTGCTCGGCAGCCTGGGCCCCCAAGCCCGTCTCGTGGCCGGTGGCACAGACCTCCTCATCGAGGTGTCGCACCGCTCCCACCCGGCAGTCACCACGCTCATCGACCTCACGGCCGTACCCGACCTGGGTGAGATCGAGGACCTCGGTGACGAGGTGCGTCTCGGAGCCCTCGTCACCCACAACCAGGTTGCCGCCTCCCCCCTGTGTCGGGAGGCCCTCACACCGCTCGCCCAAGCGTGCCGTGAGGTGGGATCTCCTGCCCTCCGCAACCGGGCGACCGTCGTGGGCAACGTCGTCACCGCCAGCCCGGCCAACGACACCATCGGGCCCCTCCGAGCGCTCGACGCCTGGCTCGTCGTCGCCGGTCCCTCGGGCTCTCGGGACATCCCGGTGGCCTCGTTCCACACCGGTGTGCGCCGCACGACGCTCGAACCCGACGAGGTCATCACCCATCTCGTCGTTCCCAAACTGGGGCCGGGGCGTCGGTCCGTGTTCGTCAAGGCGGGGCTGCGGGCCGCCCAGGCGATCTCGGTCGTCAACGTCACGGTGGTCCTCGAGGGCCACGGCCGGACCCCATCCGATGTGAGGATCGCGCTGGGGGCGGTTGCACCGACCATCGTCCAGGCCAGGGGCGCCGAGGAACACCTCCGAGGCGAGTTCCTGTCCGACGCCCGGATCGACGAGGCGGCCATGATGGCGGCCGCAGGTGTCACGCCGATCAGCGACGTCCGGGCCACCGCCGACCATCGCCGCCACCTGGTCCGGGTGCTCGTCCGCAGGGCCCTCAAGGCGCTCGTGGAGGACGCCATTCCCGATGAGGCTCCGCCCGTCCTCCTCTCGCCGAGCGGCACGACCCACGGTCACCCCTCCGATACCACCCAACTGGAGGTGAACGGACGCTCCCTGGGCGTCGGGGGTGCAGACGGCGTGTCACTCCTCGACTGGTTGCGCACCGCGGCCGGTGCCACGGGGGTCAAAGAAGGCTGTGCGGAGGGGGAGTGCGGTGCGTGCCTCGTGCTCGTCGACGGATCGGCTGTGCTGTCCTGCCTCACGCCGGCGGTCTCGGTGGCGGGGCGGTCCGTCACCACGATCGAAGGGCTGGGTGAGGGCGGGCTCCATAGACTCCAGGACGCGTTCATCGCCACGGGTGCCGTCCAGTGCGGATTCTGCATTCCCGGGTTCCTCATGGCGGGTGCGGCGCTCCTGGCCGAACGGTCCAGTCCGTCGTCCGACGACATCACGGAGGGGCTTGGCGGCAACCTCTGTCGCTGCACCGGGTACGCCAAGATCATCGACGCCGTCCACGCTGCCGCAGGCCGCGCATGATCGGTGCATCCGTCCCCCGAGTCGATGCCCTGGCCAAGGTCACCGGGACGGCCGAGTACCCGGCCGACCGCTTCCCACCCGACGCGCTCCAGGCCGTCGTCGTGTTCTCCAACCAGGTGCACGCCCGCATGCTTTCGTTGGATGCGAGCGCCGCCCTGGCCACGCCAGGGGTGGTGGCGGTGCTCACCGCCGCCGACGTCCCCGTGAACGAGTACGGCCTCACGATGTTCGACCAACCGGTCATGGTGGGGGTCGGTGACACCGGCCGGGCCGCCGTCCCAGCCGACGTCTCGCGATGGGAGGCGGACCACGTGGCCCTCGTCATCGCCGAGGACGAGGGAGCGGCTCGCCTGGGAGGATCCAGGATCGCGATCGAGTGGGAGCAGCTCGCCGTCGTCGACACCCTGGAGGCGGCCACCGCTCCCGCAGCGCCCATCCTCCACCCCGAACTCCCAGTGGACTCGAACGTCTACCTCCACTACAAGGCGAGGAAAGGCGACGTGGGCGCCGGGTGGGAAGCGGCCGACGTCGTCGTCGAAGGCACATATGAACTCCCGCATCAGGAGCATGCCTACCTCCAACCCGAAGCGGCCATGTCCTACGTCGACGCGGAGGACCGGATCACCGTCGAGATCGCGGGCCAGTGGACGTACGAGGACCTCGAACAGATCGCTCACGCGCTCGACGTGCCCGGCGAGAAGGTTCGGGTCGTGTACCCGGCGATCGGCGGGGCGTTCGGCGGCCGCGAGGACATGAGCCTTCAGGTCGTCATGGCGCTCGCGGCCCAGACGATGGCCGCACGGGGCGATCGGCGGCCGATCGTGACGAGGTGGTCGCGCGAGGAGTCGATCGTCGGGCACCACAAGCGTCACCGAGCCCGTGTGAACGCCCGCTGGGGAGCAACGACCGCCGGTGAAGTGGTCGTCGCCGAGGCGGACGTCCTCATCGACGCCGGGGCGTACAACTACACGACGAACAAGGTCCTCGGCAACCTCCACCTCACGTGCACCGGGCCGTATCGGATCCCGAACGTCCGCATCGACTCGAAGGGGGTCTACACGACGAGCGTGCCCGGGGGAGCCTTCCGCGGGTTCGGGGGTCCGCAGGGGGTATTCGTTGCGGAGTCCCAGATGAACAGGCTGGCCGCCGCCCTCGGGATCGACCCGGTCGAGCTCAGGATGAAGAACCTCATCCGCGAGGGCGAACCGGGCATCACCCACACCCCGTTCCCGCCCGGGGTCTCGATTGCCGAGGTGGTGGCGGCGACAGCGGAAGCCGCTTCGTGGAACGAGCCCCTACCCGTCGTCGCCCCGGTCCGGTCGTTCCGGACACTGCCCGGACACGGTGACTCGGCCCGGCGAGGGCGAGGGTTCGCGTGTGCCTTCAAGAACGTCGGGTTCAGCTTCGGGTTCCCGGAACGGAGCGAGGCGACGGTGGAACTCCACGGCCGCGACGCGTTGGACCGAGCCGTCTTGTACGCCGGGGGAGCGGAGGTTGGCCAGGGTGGTCACACCGCATGGCGGCAGATCGCGGCAGCGGCCATCGGCATCCCTCCCGAGGACATCGAGACTCGGTTCTCGGACACCGCCACGTCGGGCGACTCGGGGTCGGCATCGGCGTCGCGGCTCACATTCATGGCAGGCAACGCCATCCTCGGCGCCGTCGAGGAGGCCCAGAAGGCCTGGATCGACGGGGAACGCCCGGCAGTGGGGTCGTTCCGCTACGAACCTCCGCCCACGGAGATGCTTGACCCTGACGGGGGTCCGTCCACGCCCAACTTCTCGTACGGCTACGTCGCCCAGGTGGTGGAGGTGACGCTCGACGCCGAGACGGGAACCATGCGGGTCGACCGGGTCGTGTCGACGTCGGACGCCGGCACGATCATCAACCCCCACCTCGTGGAGGGACAAACCGAAGGAGCAGTCGCCCAGGCCCACGGGTACGCGGCGATGGAGCGGCTCGTGGTGGACGGCGGTCGGATCGTGAACCCTCGGCTGTCCCAGTACCTCATCCCGGGAATCGGGGACGTTCCTCGCGAAGTGGTGACGGTCCTCTTCGACGGCCACGACCCGCTGGGACCGCTCGGGGCCAGGGGCATGGCCGAGATGCCGTTCCTTCCGTACGGCCCGGCCCTCACGGCAGCCATCCACGACGCCACAGGGGTGTGGGTCGAGACGCTCCCGGTGACCCCCGAGGCGCTCGTCCGGGCCCTTGCCACCTGACGCCATGAGAGTCCTGATCGCCGACTCGTTTCCCGCCGCGGCAGTTCCCCGCATCGAGGCCCTCGGCTACGACGTCGACCTGCGACCCGGCTTGACGGCCGATGACCTCCCGGATGCCGTGGCGGACGCCGACGTGCTCGTGGTCCGCTCGACCCGCGTGACCGCCGAGACCGTCGCCGCCGCCCTCCCCCTCGCCCTCATCGTGCGGGCCGGTGCCGGGACGAACACCATCGACACCTCCGCCGCAGCTGCCCGCGGGATCTTCGTATCCAATGTGCCGGGGAAGAACGCCGTCGCCGTGGCCGAACTCACCATCGGTCTCATGCTCTCGCTCGACCGACGAATCCCCGACAACGTGATCGCCACCCGGGCGGGGACCTGGGCCAAGAAGGAGTACTCGAACGCCCAGGGCCTCGCCGGGCGCGTCCTGGGGATCGTCGGCATGGGCCAGATCGGGCTGGCCGTTGCCGAGCGGGCAGCCGGACTGGCCATGCGGGTTCTCGCCACCGCCAAGGAACGGGACCCGGACACCGAGCGGCGGATGGCCGCCTGCGGGGTGGGCACTGTTGCGGACCTGGCCACCCTGGCTGCGGAGTCCGACATCGTCAGCCTCCACGTCCCCGCCGCGGCCGGCACCGTCGGGCTCGTGGACCGGGGTTTCCTGTCGCACATGAAGGCGGGCGCCTGGCTCATCAACACATCCCGGGCAGACGTCGTCGACGAGCAGGCCCTCATCGAGGCGATCGAGTCGAAGGGGCTGCGGGCCGGCATCGACGTGTTCGTCGACGAACCGAGAGCGGGGGAGACCACGTTCGTCTCGGCCCTCGCCCAGCACCCCGGCGTCTACGCCACCCACCACATCGGGGCTTCCACCGAACAGGCCCAGGCAGCCGTGGCCGAAGGGGTCGTTTCGGTGCTGGCTTCCTTCGTCCGTGGTGTCGCCGTCAACGTCGTGAACATGACGAGTCCCGAGCCGGCCGGTGCGGTCCTCATGGTCCGGCACTCGGACCGGGTCGGAGTGCTCTCGGCGGTCCTCCGGGTGGTGCGGGACGTCGGCCTCAACGTCCAGGACATGACCAACCAGCCGTTCGTCGGGGCCGGGGCGGCCGTGGCCTCCATCCACGTGATCGGTGACCTCCCCCCCGACCTCGCGACACGCCTCACGGCGGTGCCCGAGGTCATCCACTGCTCGGTCCGCACGCTCTCGTGAGCAGCCTGCTCCACCGGGCCACGGTGCGCGTCGTTCGCCCGCAGTGGGCGGCCGAGATCGTGAGTCCACCGTACGACCTGCTCAGTCGGTCGGCGCGACGTCACTTGGCAGAGTCACGACCCCGGTCGTTCCTCAACGCGACCCGGTCGCCCGACGACTTCCCGGGCATGGGCCCACGCGACGTGATCGAGGTGGCGAAGGCCTACATGGCCGATCGTCTGGCCGAGGACGCCTACGGGCCCGAACTCGCCGGGTGCTTCGTCTACCGACTCACCGCCCGGTCGCACGTCCAGACCGGCGTGGTCGCCGACGTGCCGGTGGCGGCGTTTCCCGCTCGGGTACGCCCCCACGAATCGACCCGGGTGGAGCGGGAGGATCAGCTGTCCCGGTACCTCGCCGATGTCGGTCTCACCTCGAGCCCCGTGGGACTCACATACCGCGCACGCCCCGACATCGATCGCCTGGTCGAGCGTGTCGTGGAAGGGCCTCCGCTCCTCGACCTCATCGCAGACGAAGAACGCCAGCAGGTATGGCTCGCGCCCCCGGGCCTCGATGACGCCCTCATCGAGGCGTTCGGGGGGGTGGATGCCACGTACATCATCGACGGCCATCACCGGGCGGCGGCCGCCCGCCGCCTCCTGGAGGCGCTGGGGGTGGACGAGTCGAGCAAGGCCGGGCGCATCCTGGCGGTGGCGTTCCCCGACCACGACCTGCGGGTCTACTCGTACGACCGATGGATCGACGCCGAATGGCCGTCGGGGGCGGGGTGGCACACGTCGGAGCCACCGGACCCGGGTCCGGGCGAGACGATCGTCCTGTCGAGCGACGGGTGGCTGCGGGCCGATCTCGAACCGCGGGTCGGCGAGCTGGACTCGTCCGCACTCTCTCGCGAGATCCTTGCTCCCCGGTTCGGGGTGGCCGACGAACGCACCGATGCCAGGCTCGTCTTCATCCCGGGCGCCTTGGGCAAGGCGACCGTCCGGGCGAGGGTCGATCGCCGCGGAGGTGTTGGGTTCCTCCTCCACCCGGCGTCGGTCGAGGATCTCATGTCGGTGTCGGACCTGGGGGGCGTCATGCCGCCGAAGTCCACGTTTTTCGCCCCCAAGCCGCGTTCTGGCATCTTCCTGGCGGACCGGAGACCCTGACCGCCGGCGGCGGGTCGGCCCATCCGCGGCGTCCCGCGGTGGCGCGACGACGCACGTGTACAGTTGGCCCGTGGCCGTCCAGCTCTTCGTCACCTGCCTTGTCGACGCCCTGAAGCCCGAGGTGGGGGAGGCCACCGTGGCGGTCCTCGAGGCCGCGGGGTGTGAGGTCGAGTTCCCGGCCGACCAGTCCTGCTGTGGACAGCCGGCCTACAACGCGGGGTTCCGCAGCGACGCCCGCCGGATGGCCCGGCACACCCTGGACGTGCTCGACGGCACTGACGGACCGATCGTCCTCCCGTCGGGGTCCTGCACCGACATGATCATCCACCACTACCCGGGCCTGGTGGCCGACGACCCCGAGTACGCAGCCAAGGCCGAGCGGGTGGCGGGCCGGGCCCGGGAACTCACGCAGTTCCTCGTCGACGACCTGGATACGACGCTGCGCGTCGATGATGATCGAACGATCGCCTACCACCCCTCGTGCCACGGTCTTCGCAACCTCGGCATCCATGCCCAGCCGGCCACCCTCCTCGAGGGATGCGAACGCGCCTCCCTCGGGTCCGAGGAGAAGGTGTGCTGTGGGTTCGGCGGGGTGTTCTCGGTGAAGCAGCCAGAGATCTCCAACCTCATGCTCCAGCAGAAACTGGACGCGGTCGAGACCAGCGGCGCCGCGGTGCTCTGCGGCGGCGACGTCGGCTGCCTCATGCACATCGAGGGCGGGCTGCGCCGGCGAGCAAGCGCGGTCGAGGTCCGGCACATCGCAGAACTCCTCGCCGGGGAGAGGTGATGGAGGCCAGGGTCGACTTCAAGGGTCGCCTCCAGCGTTCGCTCGACGACCGAGGGCCGGCCTCCAAGGTCGAGTTCATGGTCACCCGGGTGACGGCCAACGCCGAAGCCGCCCGGCAGGACTACCCGTTCACCGACGTCATGCGGGACCGGTCGCGGGCTATCCGGCTCCACACGCTCGCCAACCTCGACATCTACCTCGAAGAGTTCGCCGAGGCGGCGGAGGCCAACGGCACGGCGGTGTTCTTCGCGGGCGACGCCGACGAGGCCAACCGGTACGTCGTCGACCTGGCCGCCCGGGAGGGTGTCGAACTCGTCGTCAAGGGCAAGTCGATGGTCACCGAGGAGACCGAGCTCAACGCCGCCCTCCAGCGTGATGGGGTCGAGGTCGTGGAGACAGACCTGGGTGAGTTCATCGCCCAACTGGCCGGCGACACACCGTCACACATCATCGGCCCCATTGCCCACCTCTCGCGCCAGGATTGCGGCCGGGTGATGTCCGAGAAGCTGGGGATCCCCTACACCGACGACCCCGACCAGCTGGTGGCGGCCGCCCGTGAGCACCTGCGGGAGCGGTTCCTGACGGCCGGGATGGGGATCACAGGGTGCAACCTGGCGGTGGCCGAGACCGGATCGATCGCCCTCGTCGAGAACGAGGGCAACGGACGGATGACGACCACCTCGCCCCGCATCCTCGTCGTGTTCATGGGCATGGAGCGCATCGTCCCCACCTTCGGCGACCTCTCCGTCCTCCTCAACGTGCTCGCCCGCTCGGGCACCGGCCAGAGCCTGTCGGTGTACACGAACCTGCTCACTGGACCCCGCCGCCCCGACGAACACGACGGTCCCGAACAGGTGCACGTCGTGGTCCTCGACAACGGACGGTCGTCCATGCTCGGTGGAGACCTCGCCGAGATCCTCGGCTGTATCCGGTGTGGCGCGTGCCTCAACATCTGCCCCGTGTACCGCCAGGTCGGGGGCCACGTGTACGGGTCCGTGTACCCCGGCCCGGTGGGGTCGGTGGTCACCCCGGGGTTGTGGGGGCTGGCACCATGGCACGATCTCCCTCAGGCATCGACGCTCTGTGGCGCCTGCCAGGAGGTGTGCCCGATCCGGATCGACATCCCTCGCATGCTGCTGCGTCTCCGGGAACGCACCGTGGACCAGGGCCTGGCCCCGGCGTGGCTGGGGTGGAGCCTGCGGGGTTTCGCCAAGGCGGCGTCGTCGCCCCGTCGGTTCGCCAGCCGAGAACGCCTCGTCGCCCGTCTTGGCCGACTCGGGTCACGTGACGGTTGGATCCGCCGCCTCCCCGGGCCGGCTCGGGGCTGGACGGCTTCCCGGGACTTCCCGGTACCGTCCCGGCGGCCGTTCCGCCAGCGATGGGAGGAGCGTGACCACGGTGGAGCGTGAGGTATTCCTGGCCGGGGTCCGGGCCGCCCAACAGCGAGCGGTGCTCCCCTCGATGAAGCCTGGGCCCCTGTACCCGAAGGAGCGGCGGCGCAAGACGGTCGACTGGTTCGTCGAGTCTGCCACCGCGGTGGGGGCGGTGGTCCACCGTGCCGCCTCGGCCGATGAGGTGCGCGAACTCGTACGGGAGATCGCCCGCGGAACCGGCCAGGCGGTCTTCACCGCCTGGGCTCCTGACCAACTGCCGGTGCCCGGCGTCGCGTCCTACTTGGTGCTGGCCGGGTTGGAGGAGGCCGCGGTCAGCATCCCCGCCGACGATGGTCGAGCCGCGGCGGTCCGGGCCCTCGACCGGATCGGGGTGGGGGTGACGGGAGCCGACGCCGCGTTCGCCCGATCGGGTGCCATCGCACTGTTCACCGGTCCCGGCCGGCCCCGGATGGCGTCGCTCGTGCCCGAGGTCCACGTCGCGATCCTCCCCGAGGACCGGATCGTGGCCTCGCTGTCGGCGTGGGCCGAGATCACGCCGAGCGCCCTGGACCGGTCATCGAACCTCGTGTTCATAGCGGGCCCCAGCAGAAGCGGCGACATCGAGATGACGCTGAGCATCGGGGTCCACGGACCGCGGGCCATCCACATCGTCATCGTCTGACCACGCAGAAGAGCCCCGGGGCGGCCCGGGGCTCTTCTCGTCGTGTTGTGCCGGGTCAGGCCGGTGGTTCGGGGAGTTCGCCCATGGCCCTCCGTTCGGCCGGGGTGAGGGTGTCGGGGATGGGCTCGTTCGTCCGGCCACGGATCGAAGCGAGGATCCCGACGGCGACGACGACGAGCAGGACCGGGGCGATCCAGCGGCCGTCGAAGAGCAGGCCGGTCTCGGCGGTGGTGATGGCGCCGGCCCCGATGCCGAGGAAGACGAGGCCCGAGATGAGGGAGATCCAGTCGGTCGTGTGCTGCTGCATGTCAGTTCCCTTCCACGATGACGACCTGGCCGATGTCAAGACGCACGGTCACGTAACCGTCGGCGTCGCCGAGTGGCGGTCCAAAGGTCGTCGAGAGGTCGAATCCGTCGAGGTCATGACCGGGGCGATCGATGTCGCCGAGGTCCACTTCGGCCCTCACCCGAACGTCGTCGGGCACGATCACGGTGAGCTGGCCGGCGTCCATCCTGATGTCGAGCCGCCCGTCGTTGGAGAAGTTCGTGGCGGTGAGATCCACCGTCACATCACCGATCCCGAGGTTGAGGGCCTCACTGCCGTTCACCTCGGCAAGCGTGATGAACTCGTTGCGGTGGACATCGTCGGCGTCGGCGAGACGTTCCCACTCACCGATGATCGTGTCGACGTTGCCGGTCACCCACGTCACACCGAGGAGGGGGAGGGCGGCCAAGCCGAGGAGGATGAGTCCACGGGACCGCCCCCGCCACGCGCCGACCATGAGCCCCAGGCCGATGACCGCCACGGCGAGCGCCACGTAGTGGAATGCCTTGGGATCCGCCATGCCGGCGATGTCGGCGCTGGCGAGCAGCCCGAGCGCGATGAGCACGGCGGACACGGTGTAGGCCCCGAGGTTCGACTTGGGCCGGCGCGGTCGCTGGGGCCGCGGAGGCTTCGGCTCACGGGGCGTCCGGGGACGAGGCTCACGCGGGGGACGCCCGCCGGAGGCTGGATCATCGCCGGGCCCCCTCCCAGGAGTGTGCTCGGCGGAGTCCCCGGCAGGCTGCTGCCCATCGGACGATCCCCGCTGGTAGAGCAACACGCCGATGCCGAGGAGGGCAAGGGCCACGATGGCCCCTCCGTCCACCGAGGTGGTCGACGCCAGGAGGATGAGCACCGCGATACCGGTCAGCCCGATCCCGATCGTCCGCTCGGGGTTGTCGG
>JBFKVA010000014.1:0-37826 GCA_041635475.1 Acidimicrobiia bacterium
GAACAGCTCCCGGGCCTCGCTGCACTCGACCTTCGACTGGTGAGCGATGAACCGCCCGACCGGGACCTCGGGGCCCGAGCTGCTGGCGTCGGCCCTGCGGTACCGGAGGCCCAGGTGCACGGCCATCCCCGTCTGGTGGTAGGAGGTCCGGCGCACGCCGTCCGCGTTCGTCACCTTCTCGCCCGGCTCGGTCCGTCCCCGGGCGTAGAGCTGGGCCTGCTGTTCGGCCGTCCGCAGGCCGGGTATCCACGGCACCGTGAAATGCGGGATGGTCAGCCGGTAGCGCGTGCCGCCGAGGATGTTCTCGGACCAGCGGACGTACGGCCGGAGCTTCGCGCGCATCGGGCCGGCCAGGCTGTCGATGATCTCCAACTCGGAGGACAGCAACTTGGTCACGGGTCCTCCCCGCCGCCTCCGGCGGGCATCGGGTGGTCCCCGCTCTGGTGGAGGAACGCCTGCCTGAGCAGCACGTTCTGCTGGCGCTCGAGTTCGATCAGGGTCTGGAGCTGAGTGTTGGTCCGCCGCTGCTCCTCAGCGATGGCGAGCAACGTGGTCTCCATCTTCTTGGTCACGGTCCACCTGGGTATGCCGTCCCGGTCGTGGTGTAGGTCCTCGATGAGTCGGACGAGCTCGGCGGGCACGCCCGCCGGTCGGGGCGGGGGGTCGGACAGCCCGCCGTTCTTGGCCCTGCGCTTCGCTTCTACGAAGACCTTGAGGACGTGAACAGCGAACCCGAACGCCGCGCTAACGACCACGACCACCAGCCAGATCTCAGGGGGAGTCCCGGTTGGGACGTTCGCCATGGCCTGTGCGTTTCCCACGTTAGGAGTTCGCCCTACTGACTCTCGAAGACGTCGAGATCGACCGCCCATTCGACGGTTTCGGTACCGTCCCCCGTCACCCTCACCCGAAGGTCAGCCCCGCTGGCATCGAAGGTGGCTTCCCAGGAAGCATCCTCCTCCACTTCGTAAGCCTTGGTGATGCCACTGACGGTAGCCGTGCCTCCGATGTTCTCCACGGCAGCGAGCACGGTGTACACCCCGAAGGTCCCGGGAGACGTGGACTGACGGGCCCGAACGAAGGCTCGGGCGAAGTACGCCCTGTCGCTGGTAGTCGTGAAAGTGGCGAGGGTTGTGACCGTCGCATCCGTGGTCTGGGCCGTAGACTGGCCCCGGAATTGAGCGCCCCCCACAGTCCCAGAGCTGGCGCTAACCGTGGTGGTAACCAAGGAGTTGACGTTCAGATTGTCGGCGAAGAGGTCCGATCTCGTTACCTCGGTCCAGAAGCTCCCTCGCCAGCGCAGTCGGATCCAGTCCCCCGTGTTTGGATCCCAGGTCCCGTTCAGGGCCATCTCATTCAGATCGGGGGTACTGCTGTCCGTGAACTGCACTCTCCCGTCCTGCGAGTAGACGATGATCTCCTCGTCGATCTCGTAGGCGGATCCCACCAGAGTGGCGATGATTTCAGTGTTCGTGCCCTCGGAGGGCAATCCCACGGGGGCTCCGCCGTTGTACTCGGTGTCCGTGCTGACCCTGATCTTGGGTGAGAAGTGGGCGAGCCCCGAGATGTAGGAGTCGGAGCAGTTGGGGTTTCCGCTGGCCGAGCTGCCGAGTTCGATGTTCCGCCCGACGTTGGTGTCCAGGTACCCAGAGATTGCCCCCGTGAACTGGCTCACTCTGGTTCCGTCCACGAACAGCGAGATAAACTCGGTGCCGAAGGACTCGTAGGTGCACTCGATCTCAAGCGGCTGACCCGCCACGTAGTCCACGCCTCCAACGAATGAGACCGAGGTCGTGTGCGTTCCGGTAGCGTAGACCCGGCAGGCCAGGATCTCGTCGTTGCCTCCAGCGTTCGGGTCCTGGTGGTAGATCCACAAGGCTTTGGTGGTAGCCCCCGTGGTGAACGTCCGGTAGATGACTCTCAAACTGTTGTCTGGAAGGTCGGAGTAATTGGGAGTCCACTGGACTCGGACCGTGGCGTTCTGCGCGGCCGTCGAGTTGAAGTTCCCGTCCGACCCGTCATAGTCGAGGTATTGGCCGGAGCAACCCGTGACGTCGATCTGGCCGTCTACGATGCCCCCGGTGTTGTCTGTCAAGGGCGTGGCCGTGCCCTCGGCGTACTGAGGAACGGTCGTTCCGTCGTTGAAATCGACGGTGAGGTCGACGTTCGCCGGGATGGACGCAGGACTTCCGTTGACGAGAAGACGATCAGAACCGTCTGGAGTGATGCTCGTCTGGGAGCCAGCAAGGGTCACGCTCTGGGTCGAGATTCCCGTATTGGCGTCGATGTAGTCCTTTGAGGCTGCGGCATCACCCTGGGACGGGACCGAGGGAAGGCCGGTGACTTCGTTCCCTCCCATGAGGATGTTGTCGGGTACGGACTCACCGGCGATGACTGCCTTGACACGCCTCTCCGCCTGGACCGAGGGCGTCAGGAACGAAGCAATCAGAATGAATGGGAGGAGCGCCTTGAGCATGATGTACCTCCTACGGAGCAGGCGGAATTGGCACCGTGATGGCCAGACCGTCGGCATCCGGGTCTGACGAACTGCGAGCAACCCACTGGCGCTTGAACTGCTGCCAGAGCTGGGAGCACCAGGAGAGGTAGGACGGCACGCTCTCGCCCGCCTGGGTATTGGTCACTCCGACGAGCATCGACGCCAGCCATGCCGAGGGGTCGAGCTGGTCGTCCCCGGCGCAGACGGTCCCCACGCCGCCGCAGCGGTAGCGGTAGTTGGTGTCGGCCCGGAGCTGCTCCATCCGGTCCTTCTCCTCGGTGGTCACGGTGACGGCGTCGGCCTGGAGGGTCCAGGTCCCGTCGCCGTTGTCCGTCCATCCTGCGGCCTGCACGCCGGAGGCCGCCAGGCCCAGGAGCAGGGCCAGGATCATCGTCGCTCGCATCAGTAGACCTCCCACTGGTTTGCCGCCCCGTAGCAGATGACGGTGGCGCTGTCGCCGACGGAGGCCAGTGTGGGCGCCCCGCCCAGGAATGAGTCGCCCCCGCCGGCCGCCACGGTCAGCGGGTTGGTGGTGTCGACGGCCACGAAGCGGACGACGCTGCCGTCGGACAGGGACGAGCAGTCGTAGAGCGTGGCCGTCACGGCGTTGCTGGCCCCGTCCATCCTGACCCGGGACGTGGTCTGGTCCACGGTGTTCGAGGTTGCTGTGAAAACCTCAACGGCCAGTTCCCGGTACGAGCTGGCGGCGATGGGCCTGGAGGACCGGAGGTGGTAGACGTCAGCCCCGCCTACCCGGAAGGCTCCCAGCTTGAGCGGAGACGCCGACGACCCCCATGTGATCGGAGAGTCGTAGGCCACCGCACCGGCCGTGAAGTCCTGTCCGTTCGCCAGCGCGATGATCGGGTCTCCACTGGAGAAGCCCGAGACGCCGTTCGTTGACGAGGAGCCATTGAGCCCGATGATCAGCGTGCCGTAGGGCATGAGCAGGCCGGCGCCGTCCCACGCGTGGTTCGGGTGATCCTGGCTGGCGTAGTTGCTGATCGTCCCGGGCATGGCACCCGAGTCGAACCGCTTCTGAACGTACTTGCGGATGGGACGTCCCGTGCGAGCGTCGTTCCCGGCGCCGAAACTCCAGACGGTGTAGCTGTCGGGCAGCGCTCCGGCGAACTGGTGGAGGGGTCGGGTGCAGACGTTGGTACCGGCTCCGGGACCCCCGGTCTCCGTCAGGTCCGTGTTGTCGCAGGTGTGCGTGCTCCCCTGGGGCGTGAACTCGAAGAAGGCCGTCGACTTAGCGCCGAGGAACTTACCGCCGTCGGAGGCGAAGGCCACCTGCCCGTGCCCGTTGTTGTACGGTCCACTCTCGGCGATGACAGGCCCGAAGATCTCGAACCCCTGCATACTGCCGGCCATGCCCAGGTAGTCGGCGTCGAGATCGTCCTGTAGGGGAGAGCCGCGAGTCTGGTCCCCGAGGTTGAAGACCAGGGCGGCTTGGGTGCTACCCGATCCCCCGCCGAACCCCAGGCTGTAGTCCCTGGCCGTGGCGCTCGCCCCGATGTTCTCCTGGGGGAAGATGCGGAACAGGGAGCCCGAGGTCCCCTCGTTGGAGCCCTCGATGAAGGCGACGGGGTCCCCGTTGTTGTTGGTGAAGACGAACCCCGGGCCCAGACCCGAGTGGTTGTTCTGCCACTCGAACAGGGCGTCCTGGGTTCCCGTGTTGGGGTTCATAGAGATGGTGACGGAGGTCCCCGTGTTGTCCCCGATGAAGACCGTGCCGCTGACCGTGGCGTCGCCAGTGACTCCGACGTTCCCTCCCACTGGGATCAGGTCGATGTCGCCAGATACCGTGCGGATCTCGACGGCCTCGGGGAACGTGAAGTCGTCCACGCCGGCGGTCGTGAAGGTGATCGTCGAACCGTCGACGTCAACCGCCAGACTTTGCGATGAAGCCGTGATAGATGACAGCCCGAGATCCAGCTCGGACTGCTGACCGAACGCTTCTGCCACCAGCAGCAAGAAGAGGAGGAATGCTCGCATTGTCGCCCCTAGATGCTTCCGCCACCGGCGAACTTGATTCTCGCCCACCCGGTGTAGTTTTCGTAGCCGGTACACTGGAGTTCGATGCCGCCTGCCACTGCCACGAAGTTGCAGTCGTCGCCACCGGCTCCATCGTCGTCATCCTTCGTAGTGCCGGCGGTGCTGACGATGGACGGGGTTCCAGCTCCAAGCACGAAAGTCCCGCGCGCCTTGAGGGTGTAAAAACCATCATCGGCAGATCCGTAGGTATCACCGAGGATCTCTGCGACAGCGACCCACGCTCCCTGCGAGACACCACCGGGCTCGTTTGCGTTCGCCCCCGGGAAGGTGAGTGTGCTGGTGGCCGAGGTGTCCAAGGTCTGGAGGTTCACTGTACTGGCCGGAGTGTTGTCCTGGTCTTCGATGAAAAAGCAGTTGGGATCGGGGCAGGCGTTCGGGCCGCCTCCGCCGCCAGCATCCTCCAGGTCAACCAGAGCCCCGCCGTCTGCCGTGCTCTGGCGCCAGGACAGGTGCCCAGTGGCCGGATCGACACCCAGACGCCCATAGGTGGCAACCGCTGCGGGCGCCGTCTGGTCGTCTCGGATCTCCAGCCAGCCAACAGCAGCGTCGATCTTGAGGAGGTCGAGGCCAGAGTTCTCGTCCTGGGCCCGGAAAAACCCGCCGCCTCCCTGGGAGTTGAACGAGACGATGCCGTCCACGCCGCCACTCAGCCATGCGGTGTCATCCGAGCCATAGAACGACTCTTCGGCCCCGAAGATCGCAACCGCCCCCCCGGCGGTCACGTCGAAGTCCGACCCGCCGGTCGTGGTGACGTTCAGTCCCGGGACGTTGATGTTCGTGTAGGCCGGGAAGGTCAGGGTATCGGTACCGATGTCGTTGAACGTGATACCAGAGCACTTGAGTTCGTCCCCAACCGTGGTGGCGAACAGGGCAATCTCGTTAATCGAAGAGCAGGCCACGGAAGGGCTGCTGACGTCTCCTCCCCCGCCCGCCCCGTCGTCGTCTTCGAACGCGCCGCCCAGCGCCACGGCCGGCAGCAGCATCGCCAGCAGTAGCCAGCGGCGCAGGGTGCGCTTCACGGTCTACCTCCCGATGTAGGAGCAAGTGAACGAGACGACGGGCGTCCCGGACACGCTCTTGAAGTACGCGGTCTCGAAGCTCATGTGCAGGTCCGTGAACCTCTCGCCCGGATCGAGTGGGAAGACCTCGGGGTTCGAGGGCACGACGTCCGATGCCAGAGTGATGAACCCCGGGAGTGTCGGGCTCAGGAGCACGAGGATCGTCTCACCCGGGGTGGCACTCCGATTCCGCATGTGGCAGACCCGGGTCCGGTTCGAGGGGTGGGTCGGAGCCACGTGCTTCTCCACGCCCACGGTGTCCACCGGGCCGTTGAAGTTCCAGAGACGGGTACCGGCCGCGGGGTCCGGCTCGGACGCCATCACCGGCAGAACCAACGTGACGACCAGGAAGAGGATGAGCAGTCGGCGCACCTACACACCTGCCTTTCTGATGACGGTCCGCACCTGAGCGAGGACCACGGGGTTCGCGCCCCCGGCGTCGTAGAGCACGGCCAGCACACTCGGCTGAGGGACCGCGAAATCCACGGCCGCGAAGTCCATGGTGAACAGGCCGGCCGCCGCGTTGTCGATGGTCCCACTGAGGGGGAAGTTCGCGTCCAGTTCGGTGTCCGGTTGGTCGGGCCCGGTCTTGACCACCAGGCGCAGGCTCTTGCCGCCGAGGTCGATGGGCTGACGGGCCTGGTCGGCGAGACGGTACTGACGACTTCCGTTCCGGCCCAGTCCGGTGAAGAACACCACGGGGAACGCCTGGCGGTCGCGCAGTTCCTCCACCAGAGCCGCGGGACTGAACGACACGAGGGAGCCCATGATCCTCCTCCTACGGGGCAGGCGGCGCCGGGACCACGACGGCCAGGGCCTCGGTGTCTCCTTGGTCGACGCTGTCCACGATGCGGGTCTTCCGCTGGACCCACATCTTCTTGAACTCGATCCACAGTCGGACGAACGAGAACCTGGCGGTGATGGTTGCCCCGTTCAGCTCCTCCTCCGCCCGGTCGCTGATCTTGCCCACGAGGAGGAAGGTGAAGAACTCCTCGTCCGTGATCTGGCTGACGGTCGTGAAGTAGAAGAAGTTGATCGCCTTGCGGATCTGCTCGAACCGGTCCTTGATGCCTGTGGGAACGGTGATCGTGGGAGTGATCTCCCAGTTCCCGCCTCCAACGTCCGTCCAGCCTGCCATCTTATCTCCTTAGACAAATTCTCGCACGAACCGCTACCTATTATCAGGCTTCGTGGATACCACCCTCGGCGTTGATGTAGATGTCCCTACCCCCGCCGTCCGTAGCCTCGTAGGAGACCCTCAGCTTCCACCCAGCAGGGATGCGGGCCCCCCCGATCTTGGTTGCCCCGAAGACCTCAGGGACTGAGCTTGGCAGCACCCAGACACCCCTCCCCATAGCGATGGTACGGAAGATCGGGTCACCGGCCTGCCTGGCAGCCTCCAGGTTCCGGTCGAGCTTGGCGAGATTGGTGGTCCGGTTGATCGAGATGATCTGGTACTCCGGGTTCGCTACCCCGGCGAACCTCACGAAGTAGCCTGGCTGGATCAGCCCAGCGGCGATGGATGCTGGGTGAACCTCGACCTCATCGTCCGAAGCCGCCTCGGCAGACTGGAGCTCACCGGCAGCCCCCAGCAGTGTTGTCAGGTCCCTCTCCCTATCCAGCTCGGCGCTGATCTTGTCCCCGATCACCGCCCCAGAGAGCGATCCGGCCCAGTATTCGACGCTCAGAAGCCAGTAGTCGAAGGGCCACGTCATCTCGACGAAGCCCTCCGTGTCGGGGGCGTTGATGTCGATGGCTGCGGGCGAGGGAGAGGCCCTGTAGAGAAGGGGCCCCGGGCTCACCTCCTGGATCTCGACGACGTGCTTCTTCGAGGCGTCCAGCTCGACCACCTTGGGGGTGGCCGGGTTCGGACTGTTGTCGTGATCGACCAACAGGGAGCCTGCCAGCGGAGGGCTCTCCTCCACCTGAGTGCCGCCGCCATCGAGGGCGGTCTTGTCGGCCTGGCTGGGCTCGGCCTTGAAGACGATGTCCACCGAGTAGGACCCGCTGAGGACCCCCTGAGAAACCGAACCGCCAGCGGTGTCGATCCTCTCCAGTGCCGTCACGATGGGGCTTGCCTGGATCTCATCCTTGAGCCGGCCGGGGTTCAGAAGGCCTCCGGGGAAAGCGGCCTCGCTGTAGGTGTAGGTCTTCTCTGCCATCAGGGCTTCACCTGCACAATCGACATGGATCGTCCGTACATCTCTCCGTTGGAGCCCGAGGTCCTCCATCGGCCCTCGATGGCCTGGGCTCCGTTGACAGTGACCCGGGCCACCGTGCAGACGCCGATGATGTTGTCGGTCGAGGAGTCGCCTCGCTGCATCCTTTGCTCGACTCCCTGGGCAACGCCGCCGGCGAAGACCCGGATCCAGGCCTCTCGATCACTGGTGCTGTCGGTGCTGAGGCTCGCTGTCCAGGTGACGATGTAGGTCCCAGCAGCCGGGGTGATGGTCATCCCAGTGGCGAGGGTGTGCGTGGTAGACGTTGTCGTGATGAGGGTGGACCCAGTCACCACCTGCCCGATTGGCAGCGAAGCGGACGGGATAGTGACCGTCGCCTCCCCGCCCCCGGCGTCAGTGGCTGTGACTCCGGCCCCAACGAAGTTGACCTTGCTATGCGGGCCTCCGGCGACCGTGACGCCCTCATCCTTCACGGTGATGGTCGAGCCCGAACCCGGAGGACCCTGATCGCCCTTGGATCCTCGCATGCGAATTGCACCGAAGGTCGACTTGATGTCCATGTCGGCAGGACCAACGCTGGCCTGAGCCTGGAACTCGATGTAGTCGCCAGCGCTGAGTGTCGCGACGAACACCGAGGAGCAGTCCTGAGGTTCGTCGTCCTCGGCCATCATCCTCTGACTGCCTGCCAGGGCTGTCAGGACCCCGTTCTTGATGATCCTGGTCTGGAACGTCGAGACCCCGGCGGGGGGGTCGAACGTCACCGAGTAGAAGATCAGGTAGGCTCCGGTCTCACCGATGGTGAGCCGGGAGTTGTTCGTCACCGAGTCATGATCGAGGACAGCGGCGTTGTTCTCGAAGTGGGTCGTATTCCAGTTCAAGGTTCCGAAGCTGCCGACTGACAGGGCCTGCACCAGGGAGTGACCGACCACTACGCCGGCGAGGTCCCCTCCGGTCTGCCCCGGAATGGTCACCAGCATTTCATCGGTGACTGGCTCAGTCACGGTCACGCCGGCCCCGACGAAGTTGAACTTGGAGACGGCCGCAGTCAGGGGCGTCCCCTCATCCTCGACTGCGATGGCGCTGCCGCCGCCAGGCAGGTTGCCGATCTGCACCCTCTTCTTCGAGTTTCCGGCAGCGCTATCCTCGATCAGGAGCAGGTCTGCCGAGACAGGAAGGGTCTTCTCGGCAACGGCTGCGATCTCGCCCGAGACGTTGTCGTGGATGGCCTCCAGGTCTCGTCCGGCCAGCGACGTCTGGGCGAGCTTTAAGGGCGTGACGATCCTGAGGTCGTCAGTCCCGGCATCGGTCTCCGCCTGGGTGGCAAGCTCAGCGATGCCCTCCTGGACCTCGGTGGCGTCAGGAAGAAGGTCTCCCTCGATGACCCCTCCGGGGCCGAGCTGAACGCTGTCCCCCTCCTCGGGTGAGACAGCCTGAGGATGATTGGCTACGACCGTGTCGAGGGTTGACTTGTCCCCTGGAGACAGGGCGTTCAGGAGGGTGATGTGAAGGTTGAGTCCCGGGCTGACCTCGCCGGTGTTCTCGATCAGGACCAGCTCGGTGTCGATGCTCGGGATGCCGCTCGCGAGAACCTCCTGGGTGAGCAGCGGCTCGTCGAGGGCGTCCTTGTCGTAGTCGTAGGTCGTTTCCGCCATGTTACGCCACCTTCGTGAGGACGAGAGTCCTGGATCCTGCCGTGAGGACTGGGCTGGCCGTGGTCGCGTCCAGCCTCCACCTCGCGTCGATGGCCTCACCAGCCCCGACGGTGACCCTGGCTACGCAGGAGAACCCCTGTTCGTTGTCGGCCTGACCCCCGATCCTGCGAACGCTGGCCGACACCAGGGACCCGTTGGAGAAGATGGCGAACAGGCCCTTGCGGCTGTTTTTGTCCACGGAGGCGTGGGAGCTGAAATGGGCCAGGTAGGTTCCAGCCCCGGGCGTGATCGTCATCCCCGGAACCACCGCATAGGTCGCCAGTGTCCTGGTGATCGTGCTGGTCGCCTCGGCGATGAAGGTCTGCGGCAAGGGGGTTCCGGACAGGTCCCCAACGTCGATCTGGCCAGGATCGACGTCGATGTCGATCTCGTTGTTACCGGCATCGAGAGCGACGGTGACCTTCGCGCTCGCAGCGTTGATGCCCCGGAACTCCAGGTCGTTCCCGTTCAGGGTCTTGAAGACCCCGACGCCGCCAGCGTTCACGTTGGACGCCGTCGTGGACTCGGATGGACGCAGGTGCCAAGAGGTCCCGTCGTAGATCCAGTGAGATCCGTCGTCTAGCTGGATGGCCTCATCGCCCTCCTGGACGGTGAGGGCCAGCCTGGCGGTGGCGTCGGCTACGACGTGCACCTCAGGGAGTGCTACAGCGGGGATCTGAGCCGCCGGGATCTTCCCTCCCCCGTCCAGGCTCGCGTAGCCGTTGGCTGCGCCCTTCTCGCTCTTGAGCTGGTACTGAGTGTGAGGGTCTCCAGTGGTCAGGCCGGACAGGAGACCGTGGTCGAGGGCGGCGGCTACTGCCGCCGGGGTGACGTTGAGCCAGTCACCAGATCCCGCGTCGTACTTGAGGAAGTCGCAGTCGGCGAGCCCCGAGAGGGTGACGTCCATCAGGTCGCCGAGGGTCGTGAAAGAGCCTCCTCCGCCACCTCCGCCTGGGACATTCCTCCACTCGAAGATGCCCGATCCGGCCGGGCACTCGATCAGGCACAGGCATTCCCCCGTCTTCGGGTTGATGATGTTGACGTCTGCCAGGTCGTCGAGATTGAAGTCGGACCCGATGCCGAGCTCAACCTCGTCACCGTTCACGACGGCCGAGAGCTTGTCTCCCGGGGTGGTCAGGCTACGCACGTTCAGCGTGACCCCCGTCTTCAGGGCCTGGAGTGAGGCGCCCGCCCCGACCGATGCCAGGATGTTGGCCTCGCCCCCGCCGGGCGCGCCCAGAGCGATCCACACGGCGGCTCCCGTGCTCACGTCCTGGGCCACGTACTCCACGCCGGCCGTGCCGTCGATCCACCGGCTGCCCACGCTGTAGCCCTTGGTGTCGTCGTCGGTCGCCACGGGTGCGACCGTGGCCTGGAGGTTCGACTTGTGAAGCACGAGCGACCGCTCGCCCGCCTTGCGGACGAAGCCCTCGCCTACCGGGAGGTCCCCCCAGGCGATGTCGTCCGTGCCGCTGGCCTCCCCCGTGCCGTCCTCGGAGACGCCCTGGGTGTCGTTGGCGAAGAGGTCGATCTCCGACTCCGCCAGGTACTTCCCGGCGTTGGTCGGACGCTGGCCGCTGACCGCCCGGCTGATGTTCACCAGGCAGGCCCGTTCGTCGTCCGGGGTGAACACGTCGCCGGCCAGCAAGGCGGAGGCGCAGCTGGTGATGCCCGAGCTGCCCTGGACCTCGCGTTCTGCACGCGCCTCTTCCTCGGCCTCGACCACCGCGTCTGCGGTCTCCAGGCCGTCGAGCGTGTCATCCGCGATCACGCCCCCGGGGTTGAGCAGCGTCGGGGGGTCCAGCTCAGCGGGCGTGCTGGGGTTCAGGGTCACGAGGGGCCGGCCGTTCCGGCTGGCGACCACGGCGGGAAAGCTCACGACCTCGACGTGCTGGGAGAGGACCGGCTGGGTGTTCGGGTCGATCTCTACGACTATGGCGGCGCCCGCCTGTTCGGCGTCCAGAGCGGGGAGCAGGGTCTGGATCTCGGGCTCCAGAGGCGTCTCTGGTGCTGACGCCGAGTGGTAGACGTAGAACGTGGTCGTGCTCAACTCTTACACCTGCCTCAGGATCACGAAACCCGGACGCCCAACTCCACCGTCGCACGCGTTGGGACCCACTGGAGTGATGCCCCCCGGACCCGCAGCCCCACCAGCGACGGAGAACGCGGGGAAGAACGTGAGGGCCAGCTGCTCGCGGAAGCACACGATGATCGGGCCAGAGGCGCCACCACCTCCGCCTCCCCCGCTGGGCCGCGCCCCGGCGGCCGTGCCGCCGGCCAGTCCGGGTCCGGCGTTGCTCTGGATCTGGCAACTCGGGCTGGGTGCCAGGATGTTGAGCTTGTTGACCTCGAAGATCACGAGGCCCGAACCCGGGCCACCGTCGCCTCCGGGGTTCGTGCCGGCGAACCCACCGGCGGAGCCAGCACCGCCTCCTCCGCCACCGGGGCCCGGACACAGAAGGTCGAGGTCCAGTCCCATGCGCGTGGGGTTGATCTGAGAGAACGCACCGGCTCCACCATCCCGACAGGAGAGTGCAGGCAGCCCGAACACGCCGGCCGTGCCGTCGAAGCCCGCCCTGCCGCCAGACCCACCCGCGGCGTCGAGGATTCCGCCGCCCGATCCACCGGCCCCGGCGCTTCGACCGAAGGGCGCGTTGGCCTGCGCCCCGCCCCCGCCTCCACCCGCACTCGGCTGCCCGAGCCCGTATCGGGTGAGCGCGTCGCCCGGGGCCCCTGAATTCGCGGCGCTGGGGAACCCGGCGGACGCCGCACCGCCCAGGCCGCCGAACAGCCCAGCGGCGTTCGCGTGGACGATGGAACCGGCCTCCATGGTCAAGGTGTCGCTGACCCCGATCTTGTAGACGCCCTGGCTGTCGGTCGCGCTCCCGTAGGGCATGCTCCTGATCAGGGCGAGGATCACGCTGGCCCGGAGGATGAGGTTCTCGAACTGGAGCCCCGCCACCGGAACGGCGAGGCTCTGGCTGAAGGTGACGTCGAAGTTCCCGTCCGACCCGTCGCCGTTGAAGACGTCGAAGACGGAGTTGGCCTTGCCGAATCCGAGGATCCGGTCACAGTTCGCCTGGATGGCCGTGACGACGCGGTCTCCCCAGCTCGCCTTGATCGGCTTGCCCGGGTCCGACTCGTTCAGATCCGGCAGGTCTAGGAAGCTCGACACGCTCTCACCTCACACCCAAAGGTAGGGTTCGTCCCCGTCGACCAAGCAATCTTCGTCCGCCCAGAAGGCGCACTCCAGCTTCTGTTGTTCCGTAGCCGCCACGTAGTCCGGCACCCCATCCTCGCACCAGAACCCGAACCGCAAGGCAAAGGCAAAGGACACGAGGTCGTACTCCCAGAGAATGCCCACGGGGTCGAGCCGCTTCTTTGCTACCACGAAGGCCGTGCGCACGTCCTGCGCGCCGTTGAAGTCCACGAGGGCGAAGGTGTCGAGGTTCACGATGTCCCCGGGTTTCACCAGTACGGCGTCCTTCGCCGTGGCGCGGAGCTTGATCTTCTCAGGCGGGTCCCGGAACCGGGCCACGTACCGCGCGGCGATGGACCGGGCGACGGCCGCGAGGTTGAGAGGTACGAAGTACCCGAAGATCCTGCGGGTCTTGAGGTCGTCGTACTGGGTACGGTCCGTGGCCTCGGCGTCCGTGAAGATCACCAGGCGCTGGAAGTTCGTCGTCTTGTCCAGGTCCTCGGCCCAGTTGTCGATCCCCAGGTAGTAGAGCAGGGTGTTGAACCGCTCGTCCTCCGCGCGGGTGACCTCGACCGTGTCTTTCTGGATGGTCGCCGTGTCGCTGAACGTGCGGACGATCTCGCCCGGCAAGGGCGGGCGCGTGGGGCGGAAGCGCGTGTTCTGGTCCTCGGAGTCCCACCAGGTAAAGGACCCGAGCTGCTCGTTCAGGTCGCGCATCAGCTTCTTGGCCTCCGTGGGCCGGGCGATGTGGGACTCCAGCCGGACCTCGGACAGGAAGATCGCTTGCTCGTTCTGCGCCTCGGCCAGGGCGATGAGGCTGGGTTCGATGTTCGCCTGGTCCTGGATGTCTTCCCAGATGTCGACGGCCGGGAGGTCGACCCACGACTGCACGAGCTGGACGGTGGCCTCCGCCTCGTGGTCGGATTTCTCGGACCCGAGCTGGCCGCGTACCACTGTGTCGATGAACGCCGAGCCCGGGGTGCTCGCCGTCACGAGCATGATCTCCTTGTCGACGGCGATGTAGAACTGGCCTCCACCGGGCAGGGTGAACCCCGCCTCCGACCACTGGTCGAGCAAGGGCTGCACGCCTTCCGCGAGCTCGAAGGTCGTCACGCTGTCGTCGATGTCGGCCTTGAGCGTGACCTCCGACGGACGGGGGATCAGCCGCCCGTCCAGAAGTTTGAGAACGTCCTTCGCCACGACCTTGAACTGGCCTCTGCGGTTCGGGCCGTCGACCCTCTCGATCACGTACTCCCGGCGCAGGGCGTTGTTCAGGTCCACGCAGATCCGGCCCGCCCCGTCGTGCCGGCCGAACGCCTCGTAGATCACGAGACGGCGACCCTTGAAGAACTGGTTGCGGGCCACGAGCTTGCGGAAGTACGTGCCCTGCGGGGGGTTGGACCTCACGCTCAGGTAGGGGTCCGTCGTCTCGTCCCCGTCCTTGAAGTCGGTGAACGTGACGGTGATGTGATCGCGACGACCGTAGCCCGTACTCTGGTCGATCTCGGTGGGCACGAGCTGGACCCCGCCCCGCCGGATGGCGTGGAGGATCGGGGCGCCCGCCAGCCCGGCGATGACCGCCGACTCCTCGCTGGTGAAGCGGTAGATCTTTGTGCCCTGGTTGGTGAAGAAGTGCTCGGGGTCCTGGCAGGTGCGGCGCGTGTTGTAGCAGGGGTCGCCCGGCAGACCGAGAACCAGATGGTCGTCCCAGGTCACGGGCGCGGGTAGCAGGGTCGCCGGGGCCCCTACGTCCACGAAGTACCCGTAGGTGTCGACCGCGGCCATCACCGGGGCGCCGACCACGGAGCTCGGGGCCGTGACGTCGAAGGCCAGAAGGTTGAGCCCCACCCGAAGGGCCGCCTGGGGAATCGTGTACGCCTGGTAGTCGGTGAACGCCGACCCCGAACTGCTCAGACGGATTTCCGCGCTGACCAGGGTGGCGAGGGTCGCGAGGTCGGGCACGAAGAACGAGACCCGGTGTCGGCCCGTCGTGTGGTCGCGGGTCAGGCCCAGGACGCGGGCCAGGCCCGGAGTGCTGGAAGTCCCGTCCTTCACGTGAGACACGCCCTGGACGCCCTGCGTGAAGTTCAGTCCGTCGTCCGAGATCCCGGTCGCGCCGCCCACGGAGACCAGTCCGGTGGCGGTCTCGAAGTCGTAGAGCGTCCTGCTGTTCGGGGCGCAGACCCCCGAGTTGTAGACCAGGTCGCAGAACGAGAGCTCCATGTCCACGAGAGTGACGGGCAGGAGGTCGAAGCTCTGGGCGTCCTCTGCAAGCGTCATCGGGGGAGGGCCTCAAAATTGATGACCAGGCTGCGGACCAGCAGGCCCACCACTTCCTGAGGATCGAAGACGAAGGAGTCGGGCAACCAGACCAAGAACGTCTCATCCGGGAAGGATCCGTCGTTCCACTGGTAGAAGAAGGGCAGGCCCTTGAAGCCCCCCGCGTGTTCCCACCATTGCTTGAGCAGTACGTCCTTGACGAACGGCCGGCCCAGGAGTTCGAAGACCTGGCGCATGACCTTCGTCTCCCTGGGGATCACCCGCCCAAGCGGGGCGCCCAGCCGGGTCTTCGGGATCTCGCTGCTGAACCCCACGGCCATCGGGTCGTAGGGCGAGCGTGGCGGACACGGCCACTCCAGGTACTCGCCGAACGCCGCAACCCCGATCTCCAGTTGCTTGCCCTGGTCGGCCACCTCCTCGAACAGCAGGCGCCAGTGGCCGAAGGTGTTGGCCCCCCCAGGGTCGTCCGTCCAGTACGCGGTGTCGTCCGGGGGCGTGCCGCTCAGGACCGTCGACTGGGTAGCGAAGTTGTCGGCGCTGCCAATTAGGCTGACGTCGAAGCCCGCGCTTGCCACGTTGGCGGACGCGAGCGCCAGGTACGTCGCGCTCTTGGCGTGGGGCACGGGACCCGGGCTCGCCGTCTTCTGCGCCACGTACGAGCCGCTCCAGTCGACGATCTGGGGCGCGCCACTCGCCTGCACGAGGCACAGATGGATTCCTTGGACGTCGTGCGGCACGTCCGCGAAGGTCTCCAACCACTCGAAGGCCCCGCCCCCCGTGTGCACCCGGGTTCCCCCGCTGCCCGCGATCTCGCCGGAGATCGTGCCGTCGTCCCACGTGTAGCAGAGGCCGACCCGGCAGCCAGGATCGAAGGCCCGGGCGTGGGTCGCGAACATGGCGGTGCAGCCCCGAAGCTTCTGGACGTCGAGGTCAGACAGGCTCTGGATGGTCAGATGGTCCTCGGCCTCGATCTGCATGGCGTACCGGCCGACCGGGAGCGCGGGGTCAGAGATCCGGGTGACCCGGGTCAGGATTCCGGCGTGCGACGACCACCTGTCGGGAAAGGCCTCTCCGCCCGCAGACCACACGTCGTACTTCCAGTTGCGGAGGAGCTGGTCGTCCGCCGGCGTGACCTCCAGCCACGCGGCCTGCGGGGACACGGGCGTTCCGCTGCCCAGGCCCCGGGTCTCCCCGATGTAGAAGCTGTCGACGTCGGCCGCCTGGTCGGACGTCAGGACTCGGATTCCGACCGTGATGGTCGGCGCCCCGGGGGGGATCACATGCGAAGTGCTGAGGACCTCGTAGGTCCCGCCCCCGCTGTGGGCGGAGAAGACGGTGGTCGTGCCGTCGTCGATGAAGATCGCGACGCTGGTCGTGCCGGCCTTCACCTGAGCGCGGGCTTCGAGGTCCAGTCCGGTGTACGCCCCTCCGGTGTTGTCCAGCACGAAGGTGAAGAACGTGTCGGTCCCGACTCGGGTCACCCGCGCAGCGAAGGGCAGGCTCACGACGTCGGCCTCGGCCGAGAGCTGGGAGATCGTCGCACCCGCGCCGGTCACGGTCCAGCCGTCGGGGGCGGCGCTCGGTCCGGCTGACCACCGAAGGTAGGAGCCGTTGGGCGCCAGGTTGTTCGTGACCTTCGGGCGCCAGAACGTGCCGGGCCTCCAGTCGTAGGCCAAGCTGGCGACGGCCTGGCCGTCCTCCGAGCTCGCGATCACGGAGTCCCGGTAGCGGTCGAGCAGGCTGTCGAATCCCATCCTCGGGCTGGTCACGTTCTACCCACGTCCACTCGGACTCCGAAGTCCACCTCGTCGCCGAACGCCTCCGCCATCAGGGGCGCGAGCCGGGTGCGCACGTAGTCCTCTTCGCCCAGTACGTTGCCCTGAATGATGACCTGGACGCCTCGCTGGGACGCCGCCGGTGCGGCTTCCGGGAGGTCCGCCAGAGTCTCCTCCGGGATGGCCGGCGTGGCCGGCGTGGGAGTCGTGGGCGCCGCTGCCGTGAACCCGCCGGCGGCGCCGCCGCCCCCGCCGCCAGGGCTCGTGGACTTGATCTGCCGGACGGTCGCAAGACCCTGGGCCAGGGCCGCCGCCGCGAGGATGACGTTCAGCGGCGGGGGCGCCGAACCCAGGGCGACGTTCGCCGCGCGGAAGGCGTTGATCGTGGCGTCTGCCACGGCGAACGCCTTCTGCACCTGGAAGATCCGCTCCCCGCCAGACTGACTGATGCTGGCCAGCGCGCCGAACAGAGCGGACGTACCCTGGGTAAGGAGCTTGCGCTTCGTCTTCTCTCTGGTGAGAGTCGCCTTGTCCAGCTCCTTCTGGAACTTCTCGCGCTTCGCGCCCTCGCTGTTGGCGATCGCGGTCCTGAGCCGCTCGACCTCCTGTTCCTGGGTCTGGAAGTCCACGAGGATCTGGCTGCGCTCGGCGAACGCCGCCCGGAACTGCTCGGTCTGTTCAGCGAGCTGTGCACCCGGGCCCAGGGCCAGGAAGTCGGTGAGCCCCCCGGGGGTCTGCACGGGTTCGCCCGTGGGGAGCTGGGGCTCGGGCAGCCCTTCCAGGCCCCCGACGTCCACCGGGGTTCTCGCCCGCGGCGGGGGGATGGCCTCCGGGGCCTGGGGGCCGGCCGCCGCCTCCTCGGCCCGGCGCCGGGCGTCGGCCTCGCGCTCCGCCCGCAAGGCCCGGAATTGCTGGACCGCCGTGAGCAGCTCTTGGTTCGTGCTGCTGATCGCTGCGCCCAGTGTCTCGGACACCCCGGCCAAGAGACCCCCGTCCTGAGCAGCGGCGGCCAACCCGTCCGCGTAGCTCTGGAAGCCGGAGGCCAGACCTTCCGCCGTGGGCACCAGGTCGTCCAGCGAGTCCGAGACCTTGCGGTTGGCCTCGACCAGTGCGGTCTCCCGGGCTTCGACGTCTCCCAGCTCCTTGACCAGGATCCGGCCGGCGACCCGGAAGCTGATTCCCGCGTTCCTCAGCTCCTCGCCCAGGGCGCCGAAGCCCGGGATGTTCGCGATCTTGTTGCCCACCGTCTGGGCAAACTCTCCCACCTTGTCCGCCACGTCCCGCAGACTGAGGATGATGGTGTCGAAGACCAGGCCAAACTGCCTGTTGATCGTGATGCTGAACGCGAAGAACCCGCTGGACAGTTGCTTGAGCGTGTCCCGCGTGGGTTCGAGGAAGAACGTGTTGAGTTCGGTGGCGAACAGGCGGAAGAACCCGGCGGCGCTCTCGGCCACGCCGGCGAAGAAATCGAGTCCCACGCGCCGCACGGACAGGAAGGCGTCGACCGCCGTCTTGCCGAACACCAGGAGCTCCTCCTTGATGGCGATGGCCCCGATGGTCGCCCGGGCGAAGATGTCCTCCAGGATCCGCGTCTCCTGAACCTGCGTGATGAACGAGGTGAAGGACCGCGCGGCGTCAGCCACGTTCGTCGCGATCGTGATGAGCAGCGGCGCCAGGGCGTCGCCCAGGGCGATGACCGTCCCCTCGATGGCGGACTTCGCCTGGGTGATCGCGCCCGTGAGTCCTTCCATCTGGACGCTCGCCACGTTCTGGGCCGTGCCGCCCGCGTTCTTGAGTTCGCCGGTCAGCTCGCGCAGCGCGCCCGACCCCTGACCGATGAGCGCCGCCACGGACGGGCCCGCCCGCTGACCGAAGATCGTGAAGATGTCGGAGGTGTCGGCCCCCGACTTTTCGAGCTGCTCGATGATCTGGTTCAGGGGGAGAAGGTCGCCCGTGCTGTTCGTGGCCTGGACTCCCAGGTCCTTGAGCGTCTTCGCGGCCTCGGCTGTGGGGTTCAGCAGCTTGGTGATCGCGCCCCTGAGCGACGTGCCCGCCAAGCTCCCCTGGATACCGGCGTTGCCCAGCAAGCCGATGGCCGCGCTCGCCTCCTCGAAGTCGACCCCCGCGCTGGAGATCACGGGGCCCACGAACTTGAAGGCCTCTCCGAGCTGGGAGAGGTTGGTGTTCGTGCTCGTGAAGGTCTTGACCAGGGTGTCGTTCGCCCGCCCGAGTTCAGAGACCGGGAGCTGGAGCCCGGACAGCACGTTGCTCACGATGTCCGCCGAGCTGGCGAGATCGAGCTGCGCCGCGGCTGCGAGGTTCAGAGTGCCCTCCAGACTGCCGAGGATCTGGTTGGTCTCGAACCCTGCCTGGGCGAGGAAGCCCTGGGCGTCCGCCACCTGGGAAGCGCTGAACTGCGTGGTCTCGCCCAGTCGTTTGGCCTCGGACTCCAACTTCGCGAAGTCGGCGCCCGTCGCGCCGGTCAGGGCCCGGACCCGGTTTAGCTGCTGCTCGAACTGGCCGAAAGTCTGGGCCACCTGGAGCAGGCCCGAACCCACGACGATTCCCCCGATGGCGTTCCTCACGTTGAAGATCGAGCCGGCCACACGGCCGGCGGCGCCCGTCACGTTGCGGAAGGCCCCGACCACGCGGGACCCCGCAGATGCCGCTCCGCTGGCCAGGCTGGAGAAACCACTGGTGACCGGGGAGAACGCCTTGGTGAACGTGGGGGCAAAGCTGCTGACCGCCTGGCCGGCCTTCTGGGTGTTCCGGGTGAACCGCTCGACCGTGGCGCTGCCGTCGTCCTTGACCCGGATTACAAAGTCGAGAGGTTCAGCCAAGGCGCCGTCCTCCCTTCTTCGTCGTCGTCCGGGGCGGAGCCTTCTTGGTCCGCCGCGTCTCGTTCCACACGGACTCCAGCACTCGCATCTTACGCCAGAGCAGGGGACGCGCCGAGGACGGGATGCTGTGGAGATCGAACAGCGCCTCGGCCTCCCCGGCCTTGAGGAACCGCGAGACCTTCTTCACCCCGTCGATCACCTCGGCCGTGCGGAGGGCGTCGTAGAACAGGTCGACGGCCAAGCTGTTCTCGCCCGAGAGTTCGGGGGCGGTGTCCGCTACGGGGCAGACACCCCGGGCTCCGGGGAGGTCCCGGTAGCACAGCTCTCCGGCTTCGGCGACTTCTCCACGCTGGCACTTGAGGCAGTAGTCGACCCGGAGCTTGTTGCTGTCGGGGAAGTGGTAGCTCCCCCATTCCCGGAGTTTCCCAGCTCTCCGTGCTCCTCGTCCGGGTCCTTCTTCTCTTCGTCCTCTTCCGGCTCGTCGAGGGCTCCGGTCCGGGTGTTCTCCTTCTGGGCCAGCGCCTGCCAGAGCGCGTTGAACAGCTTGGAGTTGTCGTCCATCCAGTCCCGGTTCTCCCGGTTGCACTTGAAGGGTTCCCCGCCCTTGTCGAAGTTCGCCCAGTCGAGGACGCAGTCGTGCAGCATCAGCTTGTGCAGCGCATCCTCGTCGACCATGGGAACCGTGCGCTGCCCGGTCCATACGAAGGTCATGGACTGCTTGCGAAGCTCTCTCGTGCGTCCGGGCGTGAGGTTGCGGATCAGGACGCCCGCCCGCTTCGGGTACTTCTCCCGGTCGAGCTCCTTGGCGTCCAGTCCGTACCACTTTGCCTCCGCCTCGCCGGCGAGGTTCTCTACATCCACGGTGCCCCCTCAGGCGTCGTTGATCAGGTGAAGACCAGCTCGACCTCTCCGTCTCCCGCCCCGGTCGGGGGGTTGAACTTGAGGTCGTGGTCGTTGGTGGCGATGCCCTCGCGGTCCCCGTCCGCCAGGCTCGTGATCTGGGTTGCGTCTCCGTTGTAGGTCACGATGTTGCCGGCGACGGAGCCCAGGGTCCAGGTCAGGATTCCTTCGGTCACGTCCTCCAGGTCATCCCACGGGTTCTTCGCAGAGGGAAGCACCTGCTCGGGGTTGATCGTGCCCACGGGGTTCCTGTCCGTGAGTACCGCCCCCTGGTTGCCCGTGGCGTCCGTGAAGTCGTTCTTGAGCGTGCACTCGTTCTGGAGGTCGGCCGTGAACTGCTGGACCAGCAGACCGCCGAACCCCTGGAACGAGAAGCCCACGTCGAGGAACGGCAGGGGCGTGATGCCCGGGCCGGGCGAGGGTGCGAGAGGTCCGCCCGCCTCGAACGGCTGCACGTACTTGCCCGTGAACTCGAAGCTCAGGGTCACGACCTGGCCCTTGCTGGCGTCGATGGTCATGGTCCCGCAGCCGCCCAGCAGCTTCTTGACGATGACGGCTCCGGTGTCGTCCACCTCGCGGATCTCGATGGTCACGCTGGGGATTCCCGTACTGACCAGCGAGTAGGTGACGGAGGTCGCGGGCACGATGACCTCGGAGAACCCGACGGCCAGGAGCGGGACGCTCAGGTGCGGGGGCGGCGTCCCGGCCACGCCGCTGCCCTTGAGTTCGGTGGTGAAGCTCACGGTCGCGCTGCGCTCACCCGGGATGGTGGCCCCGCTGCCCAGGGTCTCCTTGATGAACTCGCGCTCGAACTGGTCGAAGTTCGCGGTGTACTCCAGTTCGATCAGCGGCTCGATCAGATCGGCCGCCGTGGGCACGGCGTCGACACCGAAGACCGGCTCGATCTTCATGGCCATCTGGCGACGGCGAGTCAGGAACGTCATCGGTCATCCTCCTCTGGGGTGTCCTCGGAATCGGAGTCGCTCCCCGACTCGGTTCCAGATGGCGGTGGGGTGCTTGCGGGAGCGGTGGCCGGGGCGGTCGTCGGCCCGGTGGGCACCAGCTCCCCGTCCTTGGTCATGGTCCAGGAGCCGCCGCGTGGCGGCCGTGGGGTCTTCTCACGCGCCACTGGTGCTCCTTTCGTTCAGGGTCAAGGTGATGCGGGCCTCGTGGACGAGGACCCCGCCGTAGGTGGCGTGCTCCAGGCTCTCAAGCTGCGGAGGCACGGGCACGATGACCGCTCCCTCGAACAGCGTATCACTGCGGAAGCCGGCGAGCACCCGGTCGACCAGATCCTGGAACCCGTGCTCCGAGGCGCTTGCGTCGTGCACGCCCTCCCGCCCGATGACCAGGACCTGGGGCGAGTCCCGGAACACGCACTCCACGCCCAGGCCGTCGAACTCCGAGGACTGGGACGTCCGGCTGAACTCCCAGGTCCGCACCCGCTGGTCCCGCACGTGCCTCTTGAAGAACTCGTCCCAGAACCGGGTGTGCCGGATGTAGTCGTGCACGGCCCCGATGTCCTCGACCTGGAGGAGCCGCTCGTAGACCAGGGGTCGGAGCTTCGCCCAGCTCATGTCGCCCTCGCAGCAGCCACGGCGATTGCCCGGTTGAACCGCCGCCGGATCTCGGGGCGCAGGCGGTTGAACGCCCGAGTGAAGATCTGGCGTCGCGGCCGCCGGGCGCGCCGGAAGCTCCGGCCGATCAGGTAGGCCGTGCGGCGCACCACCCGGTCGGACCCCGGGCCGGTGACCGGACCGAAGGGCGTGCCGTCGGATTCGGCGAACAGCACGGGCTTCCGCCGGATCCACGTAGCGAGGTTGGGCGCGAGGTCCGCCCCTGTCCCTGGGTCGGGGCCCGTGGGCGGGAAGTGGGGCTTGGCACCCTGGTCGAGCACCAGGGCGGCCACGCTCGTGGTCGTGACCTTCCCCCGTAGGATCAGGTCGCCGGCGCCTTCACGGGGGGGATCCGTCTGCCACGACCGCTGGAGCGTGGCGGTCACCACGGGGGAGATCCCGCGCATGGTCGAGGAGACGGTCGCCAGGCTGGTGCCCATCGCGACCCGCAGGGCGCGGATCGCCAGGGCTCGGAACTCCCCCTTCTGGAGGATCTTCGGAGTCCGGGGCAGCTTCACGTCCACTCGGAGGGCCACGCTACCTAGACCTCCTGGGGTGCCAGATGAAGTCAGCCCTGCGGAGGACCCCGATGTCCCAGTCGACCATGGCCTGGGCGGCCTTCACCGGAGTCCCGATCCCGACCGCCGCCTTGTACGCCGCTTGGTGCCGCTCGGACAGGAAGAGGAACTGGCCGGACCGCCCGCCGTAGTCCACGGCGTCGGCCAGGATGGTCGGGTCCTGGCTCTGGGTGAACCGGGCGGCCAGCGTGCGGAAGCACAGGACGAGGCCCTGGTACATCACGGCCAGGTAGGCATGGGGGTCGAGGTTCGAACTCGTCTCGGTGAGGGTGTACTCCGTGGTGTAGGACACGCGCACCACCTGGCCGACCTGGGGGGCCGAGCACCGGAACCGCAGGCGCTGCTGCTCGTCCGCCGGCTTCGACGGGTCCTCGTAGTTGAAGTAGTCGTCCTGGACGTCGAGGATGCTCGGGGGCGTGAGCGGCGGGTCCTCCACCGGGGTCTCCACGTCCTTGAGGACGGAGTAGCCCTTGAGGAAGTCGGTGGGCAGAGCGATGTCCGCCGTCCCGTCGCCAGCCAGGTCCGAGACCTGGAGGAGCGGGTGGTCGAGGTTCAACTGGCGCAGGGCGTCCTCGATGTTCGTCTCGACCTCGTCGGGAGCGATGAGTTGCGCGTCGTCCTGGAGCTTCGCCCTGAGCGAGCGTCGCATCGCCTCCAGTGTGACGTCGGCCACCGTAGCCTCCCGGCTGATAGAAGGCGCCGCCGCTCAAGCGTGAGGGACGGCGAGGGGGCTTGCCCTCCCCACGCCGTCGCGACGGCGCCAGATGCGGAGCGCCGCCCCCGACGCCCAGCCACGAGGGCCGAACGTCGGGGGCGGAAGATCAGGCCCGGTTGCTCTGGAAGGCCCGCCAGTCGACGGCCTTCGCGGCGCAGATGAGCCGGATCTTGAAGGTGAGGCAGTCGGAGTCGAAGACCGACCCGACCGTCTCCTGCTGCTGGCCCTGGACGAAGATATCCGGCCGGTCCCGCCCGCCGGGGAAGCCCACGGCGATGGTCTCCACGTCGTTCGGGTCGGCGACGAGCCACCAGTCGTTCGCCCGGGGTCCGGTCCGGCCGATTCCCAGGGTCATGAACGGCTGGATGCCCCAGCGGTTGTTGGACGAGGCCACGGTGGCGTCCTCGCCGGCGTTGACCTTCACCCTGGAGTCCAGGACCTCGATCACCGCCTGCTCCAGCGCCGGGCCGTGGACCAGGAACTTGGGGGCCAGCCCCAGCGCCTCGGCCACGTCCTGCTCGGTCTGCTCGCGCAGGCCCTGGACCCCGACCGCCATGTTCGGGTAGTCGAAGGCCAGGCCGGTCAGGGCGTTGGCGTGGGCAGCGTCGATGAGGGCGGTGCCGTCCGCCATCAGCGGGTTGGTCTCCAGCTGGTCCCAGACCTTCTTGTGGATGGTCCGGTTCGCCGAGCGGGCGAGCTTCCGGGGGATGGAGCGGATGACGTTCAGCCGGTCGGCGATGACCGACTCCAGGCTGAGCGTGAACTTCCCGCCCCGCTTCTCCGGGGTCATGATCTCGACCTGCTCGGTTGGCGGGTCGGGGGTCAGCTCGGTGTACGCGTCCTTCTCGGCGACGAGCGGCAGGTCGTCGATGCCTCCGATGCGCACGATGCGCTGGGGGTTCGTCCAGTCGCCGAGGTTCTCGACGCTGGAAATGATCCGCCGCCAGTCGGTCCGCGGGTCCATCGTGTACTCCTTCTCCAGGCGCCTGTTGAAGGCGTCCCCGAAGGCGACGGACCAGTCGGAGGTGGTGACGGTCTCCCGGAGCTCGGTGGGAACCATGCGGTCCCAGCTCTCGCGGAGGCGCGCCTGGTGACGACCCAGCGGGTTGTCCCAGAGGGACAGCCGGGGCTGGGTCATCTTGGCGGGGAAGGCCGCGCAGATGGCCTTGTAGATCAGCTCCCCGGTGGTCTCCCGGTCGAAGAACGGCAGGCCGTACGTGCCCCACGCCTCCTGGAGGGAGTGGAACATGAGGCCGTTGACCGGCTTGCCGGCGAAGGCCCCGTCCCAGGCGTCGCGGAGCTTGTCCTGGTTCTCGGCCAGGATCTCCACGTGATGAGGGCGCCGGTGGCCCGGGACCTCGTGGGAGTCGCCGAGTCCGGTCGGCAGCCCGGCGTCCGGCGCCACCTCGTTGAGGTACGCCAGCTCGGCGGCGATGGCCTCCTGGATCTCGGTGTCCTTGACCTCGCGGCGGCCGGAAAACCGCTCGACGATGCGAGCCCGGGTGGCCTCCTTGAGGTCGGTGCGCGAGACGGCGGAGAGCACGCGTGCCTCGACCTCTCGCTTCTCGGCGGCCTCGGTCAGCTCCTCCAGCTTGGCGAGCTTCTCGGCGGCCTGCTTCTCGTAGTCCTGCATGATGGACTCCTTCGCCGCGGCCGGAGTCGGGTCACCCTCGGTCGACTCCGGGACCTTGGCCTGGTTCGGGTTCTCGTTCTGGTGCTCCCGGGAGGGTGCCGGGGGTTCGTGGATCTGGGACTCCTGGGCCGGGGCGGGCGAGCCGTTCCCGTTGGCCGGGGCGGCGAGCATCGCCTGCAGGAGCTTCATCGCCTCCTCGGCCTTGCCGTCCTTGAGGAGCATGGCCAGGCGGCGCAGCATCTGCATCGACGCCCCCTGCTCCTGGAGCTTCGCGGTCTCGGCAGCGGGCAGAGCGTCGATCTCCGCCTGGAGCGCGTCGATCCGCCGCTCCACCACCTGGGTCACGAAGTCGGTCTCCGGCTGTTCGGGCGCCTGGGGCGGCACGCCCTCCAGCCACGCCGGCCGCGCCGACTTGATGAGGTTCAGCATCGCTTCATCCCTTCCTCGGTCGTGGCTCGCTGCCAGTCGCAAGAGTGTGCCGCCGGCAGCGGGTTCGCTGACGACGTCGGTCGAGGTGGCCGAGGTGATGACGTGCACCACTTCGGCTATCCGGCCATCCACCGTGCCCGGGCGAGCCATCCCGTCGGCGTCGATGGAGAGTCCGTAGAGGTTGTGACGACCCTGAGACCAGGCGTCGCGCATGTTCTTCCGAAGCCAGTCCGCACCTTCGAGGATGCAGAGCTTGGCGAGCACGCCCTCGCCGGTCGTGCCGTCCGGCCTGCGGAACGTGCCGTAGCGCACGTCCTTGTAGAAGCCGATGACGTTCTCCACGAACTGCTTGCCCGTCGCCCGGGCCTGGCCGTGGAGGTGGTCGTAGCGGTCGCCGCCCAGCGGGTTGCCGAAGCGGTAGGCGCAGGCCTTGAGGCCCTCGAACACCTTCTCTCGCACGGCCCGGCGGAGGGCCTCCCCCGAGTAGTAACGGGGCCGCCCCGAGGACCCCCGGTTCTTCGAGAAACCCTTGGCGATGAGGACCACGTCCCACTGGGACCCGGTCTTCCCGTCGTGCGGTCCCAGGACTCCGACGTCCAGGGCTTCGTGCAGCTCCAGGTCCAGATCGTCATCGTTCACGAGAAGAGCCTCCCCTGGGTGCCGGACCGCACGGACTCCGACAGTCGCGACTCCTTGGCCCGGGAGTAGCGGAAGATCCCGTTGTCTGGCGGCGCGTTCCCCCGGTCAGAGTTCCGCCACCGTGCGAGCTCGTCCTCCAGGCCGTGGGCCTTGAAGTACCCGAGGCTGTCGAGCACGTCGACCGCCGGGTGATTCCAGATCAGGTCCTGGTCGTCCTTCGCCGCACGCTCGGACTCGGACTGGAAGTCGTGCTCGAAGATGAAGGGCCGGACGTCGTCGACACGGCGCGCCAGCCAGAGCTGTGCGACGGGCTCGCCCTGTTCCCGCAGCCGGTGAACCGGCACCTCATCCCCTTCGCATGCGTCCCGCACCAGGGCCGGGAACTGTGCGGCGTCGCGCCCCCGCTCGACAACCTGACTCTCCGCCCAAGCTAGCGCCCGCTCCAGATCGTCGTCAAACTCTCGTGCGGCGTCAAGGGTTGGTCTTCTGGACTCCGAGGCAGCCAGGGGCAGCAAACGGAAGACCCAGCGACCGCCGAGCGTGCGCATCAGGTCCGGGTCCTCGAACAGGTGGAACTGCTCCAGGAAGTCCGTGCGGCGGACGCCGTACACCACGGCCATGCCCGGGCCCCGTCCGGCCTTGGGGTTGAAGGTCTCGCCCCCGCCGGCGACGAAGGAGAAGCGACCCGCAGTCTCGGACGTGGCGCCGACCCCGCCGGGGAGGATCTCGAACACCGGGCTCTCGGGTGTCACGACCCGCAACCACTTCGGGCTGTGCGGACCCTTGGGCGTGGCGCGCACCTGGCCGTCTCCCTCGGTCAGGCGGTTGGCCCCGAAGGCCACGAGTTCCCCAGAGCGCAGGAAGTGGCCGGCGACCCCAGGGGTGAGCAACGTCCAGCCAAGGAGGTGCTGACCTCCAGGCGCCGTGGTCCTGATGTCCAGGTGCATGTTCCCCCGGTTGAAGATCCGGTCCTCGGCCAGGAGGCGGAGCATCGTGCTCACGCCCGGGAAATCTGCGGACGTCCGACTGGTCATCACTCCGTCGACAGACCGGCCCCTGGATTGAGCTTCGGCGACGGCCTGGCGCAGAGCCTCCCGGGTGACCCGCAGGTAGGTCAGCCCCTCGTCCTTCCACAGCTTCTCCAGGAAGGCAGCACGCTTGGGTCCGTCGAGACCCGCGCTCTCCTCCACGCCGTCGAGGATTCCCCGGCGCTGGGCGTCGGGCCAGACACCACGGCTGTGCTCCTGGAAGGACGCGGCGTAGACCTTCCCCGGTTCCTGGATCACGAGCATGGGGTCGCCCTCGTGGGCCTCGCGCAGTTCGTCATCCAGACCCAGAAGGCCCTCGGCCAGGTAGCGGTCGGACGAGCGCAGGGGGTAGTTCGCGATCAGGAGCTCGGTGTCCATGCCGGCTGTGCTCGCGTTCTTCGTGCGCCGGACCTGCACGGGCTTGACCGTGAACCGACTGAACAGCTTGCGAACCTCCGGGGTGTCGGCCATCGAGAGCAGGAATTTCCCGCGCTTGATCTTCTGAACGCCATCGAGGATGTCCTGGTTGGACAGCGTGTTCTTGCTGCCCGAGCGATCGTTGCCGAACGCGCTCTCCTGGTCGGGGTACGGAGGATCCAGGTAGAAGAACGTGCTGGGCCCGTCGTACTTGGAGATCATGTCCAAGAAGTCCGCCCGGTGGATCTTCACGCCCTCAAGGCGGGCCTTCGTCTGGTCGAGGTATCTCTGGAACCTCTGAGCGATGTCCACGCCCTGGAAGTTGTGGGCCCCGGCCGTGCTGTGACGGTCTCCCCCGTGGGAGAACGCGTGCAGGTAGGAGAAGCGGTAGAACCTGTCCAGGGCGTCCGACGGCTGGCGCTCGTACTCTGCGAAGAAGTGGTCGCGTGAGAACGTGGTCCTTCGCTGCTGGAGCTTCTGGACCTGCGTGGCGGTCAGGCCCTGGATCACCTTGTAGGCGTTCGCGATGTCGGGGTGCCGGTCGGCCAGGACCTCGTCCTCACCCGGGGCCTTGGCGAAGAACACGGCGGCGCCGCCGGCGAAGGGTTCGACGTACCGCTGATGCTCGGGGAGGAGCTGGACGATGGTCTTGGCGAGGAACCGCTTGCCACCGCTGGACCCGAACGCCTGGCGCATGCCCTCGTTGATCGGTTGTGCGTCGGCGCCGGGCATGACGAAGATCGTGCGACTCTCGTCCAGGGCCTCGATGATGTGGCCCTCCAGGAACGACTCGCGGAACTTGCCCGTCCGGTGGCCCTCCGTGATGTACTTCTCCAGCTTGAGGAACGAGCGGACGTTGTACTTGTTCCGGTCCTTGTGGTCGGAGAGCGAGCCCCGCCCGCCCGACGCCCAGGCCTGACGAGCCCGGGGCTCACGGTGGTCGAGGTACCTGAGGCGCACGTCCGGCCCGTCGGCTTCGAAGACCAGGATCTTGCCCCAGGCGCTGCCGTTCGCCCAGGTGCTGGTGTCGACGGCTGCGAAGGGGAACGCCTTGAGCACGCGAGGCGAGCACGCACCGAACCCGTGGATCTTGGTCTTGGTCCGGGCGCAGATCTCGAACAGCCTCTCGCCGTGCCGCATCATCTCGTCACGGCTCACGGGGTTGGTCTTCCCGTGGGTCTTCACGTAGGCGGGGTTCGTCCCGCTGGTGACCCAGCCGCCGATGGCTACCCAGGGATCGCTCTCCAGGTATTTCTCGACCCGGCCCTGGTCCGTCTGCTTGGCGAAGAGGTGGGTCACGAAGCAGGGCTTGAACCCCGCGGCCAGGAGGTTCTCATGGTTGGCGAGTGTCCGGGCCTGGGAGTTGATGTGGTCGAAGGTGTAGTACGTGCTGCACAGCTTCTTGAACTTGGAATCCTGGAGGAACGCCTGCACCCGTTCCTTGTACTCGGCGAGGGTGATCGAGATCTTGCTGGGCGTGAAGTTGGTGAACGCCCCGCTGTCGATGGTGTACTTGCACCTCAGGTTCTCGTGCGGCTTCTTGTAGTGGGCCACGCTGACCAGGACGTGCCGGGCGCCCGCCTCCTGCACCTGCTTGAGCCCGTCCGCCCCGGAGCACGCGAACCAGACCCTCATCGGACACCCCACCACTTGTGAGTCTGGAGCGACAGCCGCCACTCCGGGTTCTCGCGCACGAGGCGGATGCACCAGGACAGGGAACGCAGGTCCAGCTCGTGTCCGTCGAAGGCCGGACTCAGGAGGTAGTGGTCGGCGCTGACCACGGTCTTGGGAATGCCTTGGCCGTGGGCCCGGACGTACTTCACTTCGTCGGCCCGCCGCTGGCGGATCGCGTGCTCTGCGACCTTGGGGCTCACGCTCACCCAGTCGACACCGTCGGGCACGGGCTTGCTCCCGTTGGTCTCGATGGCGACGCGGTAGCCGCAGTCGTGGAGGTAGTCCACGAGGTCCTGGTCGACGTGTAGCATGGGCTCGCCGCCCGTGAGGATGACCCACCGGCAGTCGCCGCCGATCCTCCGCACCTCGTCCATCATCTGCGCGCCGGTCAGGGTCCGTCCCGAAGCGAACTCCGTGTCGCAGTCGAACCCGTGGGTCTCGACCGCGCAGCGGAGGTTGCAGCCCGAGAACCGGAGGAACACGTTGGCCGTGCCGGCTCGCACGCCCTCGCCCTGGACGGAGTAGAAGATCTCGTTGACCCGGAAGCGGCGGTCCGCGACCTCGGCGCCGGCGATGTCCGTGACCTCAGCCACGTGCTCTCCCCACGACGTTCCAGGTGGTGTTCAGCACCCGCTCCTCACGACCGTACTTCCCACGTGCCAGCACGTAGTCCGGCACGCCGGCCAAGCGGCACACGTCCCGCAGGTCGTGCTTTCCGGCCTGGCGCACGGTGCCGAGAGCATACTGCACGAGGGCGTAGTCGAGGAATGGCGCACGGTACTCGCGAGTATGCGCCATGCCCCCCCGGTCGAGGCGGTCGAGATTGATCGCACGCATGGACCGCACGGCGCCCAGGCTCTTGGTCACGAGGTCCAGACCGGCCAGGCCCTCGAAGTAGGGGTAGCCGCCAAACAGTTCGTCTGCGCCCTCGCCGCAGAGGATCACCGAGGAGGGCGCCCTCTGGGCCACGAGGTACGAACGGACGAGGCCTCGCCACTTCACCTCGTTCAGGGGCAGACCGTCCATCGCCTCGAACAGGGCGGGGCGCGCCGCCGCCAGCTCTTCGGGCGTCACTCGCAGCACGGAGTGTGAGAGGCCGAGGTCGGATGCGAGCCGTGAGGACACCCGGTGGTCCTCCGAGTCCTCGTCCAAGACCACGGTGTACGCCCGGCAGAGGCGGGAGAGTCCGAGGCGCCACAGGGCGCAGGCCACGAGAGCGGAGTCCAGTCCGCCACTCAGGGCGAGCGAGAACCCGACGTCCGTGTGCAGGGCGCGCTTACGCACCGACTCCTCAAACAGACCGAGGAAGACCAGGGGGCTGAACGCGTCGAGCGGCGCCCGGTACGGCTCGCGCTCCAGGATCTCCAGGCGTCCGTCCTCCACGCGGACGAACGCCCCGGGCGGAACCTCCCGGGGCACGGCCTCCGGCAGCGCCGCCTCAAGGGCCCGTCGCTCGCTGGCGAAGACCAGGCGCGACCCACTCTTGGCGAAGTACAGGGGGATGATTCCAAACCAGTCCCTGGCGGCGGTCAGAACGCCCGTCGCCTTGTCGAGCACAAGCGCAGCGTACTGGCCTTCGAGAAAGCGGTCCCAGCGGCGGACCCGGCGGGCCAGCAAGGCCAGGGCCTGGGGTTCCGTGTCCGCCAACTGGCTGGCGTTGTAGAACTCGCCGTTGAAGGACACCACGAACCTGGCATCCTCCCAGGGCTGCGCCGTGCGGTCCGTGCGCTCGACGATGGCCAGGCGGTTGTGCCCCATGGTCCACCCCCGGCGGATGAGCACCCGGCGGTCGTCGCGTCCCCGGTGACCGATGGCCTCCAGGCCGGCGCCCACGTCCCCGGCGTTCAGGCCGAAGCCGGCGATAATGCCGCACATGCCGCTCTCTCCAGGTTGGCCGCGAGCTGGACGCAGTGGGCGCAGGACCCGCAAGCCTGGAGCTCCCGTCCCTCGTAACACGTGAAGGCCCGGCCCGGGACGTCCGGGTCCTGGTCCATGCCCAGCCGTAGGATCTCCCAGCGTTCGAGGTCGACGAACGGGGTACTCACCGCCACGGGGGCCAGACCCCGCATCCCCGACTGGGCCGCCTCGTTCATCGCCCGGGCGAACGGAGGGCTGGCGTCGGGGTACACCCAGTCGCCGTCCCGGCCCCGGGGCTCGCGATGGAAGCCCAGGAGCAGCTCATCACACGCGCGCCCCGCGGCGAACATCAGGCCCAGGCTGATGAGCACGCCGTTGCGGAACTCCATGCAGTCGGTGCTCGCCACGTCCTCGAACTGACGGCCGCCCACGGGGTTCGGCGCCTCTCCCCGGAGGATCGAACTTGAGACGAGGACGAAGAGAGGGATCACCATCTGGGTCAGGGGCACGCCGTACTTGGTGCAGAAGTGCGTGACGGCCGCCCGTTCACCAGCCGCTGCCTTCTGCCCGTAGTCCACCCAGAGGGCATGCAGTTCGTGTCCCCGGCGGGCTTGGTCGACGAGAAGGACCGTCGAGTCGATTCCGCCGCCGAGGAGGATGGCCTTACGCATCGCCGTCTAAGTCGGGATCGGCGTAGGCCGCCTCCCGCCAGAGCATCCCCGACTCCTCGAAGTCGTCGAGGCCCTGGGGTTCCCCGTCGTCCGTGCAGGGTGGGAAAACCGGTGGATCCTGGCTCTCGTGCAGACGGGTCATCAGGTCCTCGGCGGCGAGCGGCATCTTCCGCGCCACCCACTGGAAGATCACGGCCAGGGCCTCGACCACCGACTGGTCCTCGTCCAGGTCGTCCGGCAGTTCGGCCAGGGCCTCCGCCAGATCGGCGTGCTCGTCCAGGATCTTCTCCGTCCACGCCCAGCCGGCGTCTCCGCCCATCAGCCTCCAGCACGTCCCGCCCATGCCCTTGTCCGGTGGCGTGTCCTTCCATCGGGCGTTGCGCCTGAACCATGTGCGGAGGTCCTTGACCTCCTTGAGCGTGAAGGCCCGGCCCTCAAGGATGCGCTGGCCGAACCTCACGGCCTTGTCCGGCGTGCGGACGTCGAACTCTTCGCGCCAACGCGCGCCCTGGCGGACCGCGGCCTTCATCGCCGCCGGGGGGGAGAACGTCTCCTGCTCTTGGAGCGCCACGGCGCACCGCCCTCTACTTGGGAATGAAGACCTTCTTGCGGCCGAGGTCGTCCGGCTGCTTGAGCTTGTAGACCCAGTGGGTCCGGGTCTCGTAGCACACGAGCACCGAATCCTCCGGGGGGTGGACACCCGAGAGGTCGACCTCTTCGGCGGCCAGAGGAGCGTCGTCCTCGGGCTCTGGCTCCGGGGGCGAGGTGCTGGCCGGGACGGTGTCGGCCGGGGCGGTCGCCGGCAGCTCGTCCTCCCGGCTGCTGGTGTCGACCGGGGCCGAAGAACTCCGGGCCTTCGACTTCTTCTTCTTCGCCGTCATCACGTCCTCCGTTCTGCTCAAGCCTGTCACACCCGGCGCGTGCTCAACAAGACCCGGGCCACGGGGCGGCCTCGCGTAGTGCTTCCTGAACGATGCCCAGGGCGTCCTCCAGGGCCTTCTCGAAGTCGGGCACGACCTCCATGCTCACGCACCGGCAGTTGACGACGAAGCCCGGACCGGCGAACGGGTCAAGAGGGTGCATCAGCAACTGGGTCTGCAGTCGGCCTTGCCTGCGGAAGGGGTCGACCCGAGCGACGCGCCGCCCGCCCGTCCGGCCCCGGAAGGTCAGGAACTCGGAGGTCCCGGTCCGGGAGAAGTCGACCACGCGGTACCTCTCGCTCACGGGGATGGGCCCGGGGTTCGCGCCCTCGGCGTACCTGGCCTCGGCGTCCCGGTGCCCCCGTCGGGTCCGGCCGTCGCCGACCGTGACCCACTTCTTCTTCAGTCCGGGCACCGACTTCGAGAGCTGGATGTTCGCGTTGCTCTGCGCCACGCTGAACGCCCGGCCGATCTCCGTCCTGGCGATGGCCTCCGCCTGGTAGGCGAAGCCGATGTGCCGGCGTAGGCCCCGCCGAACCTCGGTTGACGTCGTGAGCAGGCGTTCGATGTTCCTCGTGGCCTGGCTGGCGGAGTTCAGTCCTGCGGCAGACAGCCGGACCTCCCGCTCGATCTGCTGGGCCATCGACTCGCCCATCTCGGACAGGATGGACGCCGTGGGCCGGGCCAGGACGGACAGGAGATCGGGCGACACGGCGGGCGCCACGACGGACAGGCCCGCGCTGTTCAGGGCCGTGGCCGTGGCCGTGCCCCCGATGTCCAGGCCGAGATCGATTCCCGATCTCAGGTCCTGGCCGGTGAGCCTTCGCCAGTCGTTGACCGCCCGCTCGATGGAGCCCCCGATCTCGGGGGCCACCCGCACGGAGAACGGGGCGTCGGGGTCCGTGGGACTCGCAGAGGCCAGCCGGTCCCGGATCTCGCCCCGAAGCTCGTCCAATGTGCGGAGCATCCGGTTCCGGGACCCGGCGGTTGCTCGTTCGAGGTCCCGGCGCGACTGGGCAAACGACCGGGCGAATCGACGAGCAGCGCGGTCCTGCTGCTCGACCAGGATCTCAACCGTCACTGGCCGTCCGCAGGGCGCGCAGCGTGCGGTCCTCGTGCTCCTGCACGTCGGGCTCCGGCGCGCCCAAGGACGCCGGGTCGTCGAGGGCCAGGCCCGCCACCTCTTCGAGCTGCGAACGGAAGACGTCGCCCGCCTGATCGTTGGTCAGCCAGTCGGCGTCCACGGCCAGACGCAGGGCGTTGCCCAGGTCGTTCAGGCCCTTCGCCACGGTCGCCAGGTCCTTGAGGAAGATCCGCGGCATCTGGATCTCGAACGAGAAGTCCCGGACGCCCTCCAGGGCCCCGGCCTTCCGTGCCTGCTGGATCTGGTAGGAGAAGATCCGGGCGAGCATCCGGCGGATGAAGTTCTGCCGGCCCTGGATGGCCTTCGCAACCGGGACGCTCAACTCGCTGGCGCTCGCCCGGGTGAGATCCGCGCTGTCCCCGAAGAACAGTCCGGCGAGGCGGGTCCCGCTCTGGATCTGACGCATGAGGATCGAGACCACACCCTGGATGTCCGCCGCCCCGAGCTTCGGGCTCTTGATGTCCAGGCTGGCCTTCTCGTTGTGAGCCCAGATCCCGCCGCTGCGCAGCGCCTTCGCGAACTCGCGGACCTTCTTGCGGAGCTGCTCCTCGTTGAGGTTCCCATACTCGATGTCGTAGACCACGTCCTGCGAGAGCTCGGCGCGCTCCAGCATCGAGAAGAGGAAGCCGTCGAGGCCCTCCAACCAGTCGAGGGACGAGCAGAGGTCGGGCGTGCCCCGGGCCTGGCCGTCCACTCGGTTTACGGCGAAGAAGAAGGCGTCGCCCTCCAGTTCGCCGTCGGCGTTCCGCTTGATGATGTCGAAGCCCCGGGCCTCCGTGACCTCGGCGGCTCCGCCACCGGCGAACGGCGAGACCGGGAAGTTCAGGTTCCCGCCCACGCGCACGCGTTTGAGGTCCGCTCCGTCCTGGGCGTTGCGACTCACGCCCGAGATCCTGAGCGGGGTGACCGAGGTCACGCGCACGAAGCCGTCGGTCTGCCGGGTGAACGCCGGGAGCAGGGCTTCGCCGAAGATCCCGAGGCCGCGTACCCGTTCCTCCATCCGGTCTTCCCACTCGTTGGCCTCCCAGTGGCGAACCAGCAGGTCCTGCACCCGGGGGTCGGCCGCCCGGAACCGCACGCCGTCTCCCAGAGAGAAGTCCTTGACGAGTTCGACGGCGCAGAACGCCCGCACGTTCTTGCGGAAGCTCATGAGCGAGAGCCGCTGGACCTCGAACTGCACGCCCGCCGGCATGTCCATCACGCCACCGGACTCCAACTGGGTGTAGAAGCGGTCGTCGTCCGGGGTCCCCGAGTCGGGGTTGGCGAACAGCTCGGCCTCCGTGAGCTGGATCAGCCGCCGGTTCTGCAGGGCTTCGAGCAGCGGGCGCCGGAAGCGCGAGCCCCTGAGCGTGGGGGCCGCGGCGCCCGCCGCGGCGAACTCCTGGTCCTCGGCCTGCAGGTCGTCCGCGTCGTGGCTCTGGCTGCTCGCCGGCTGGTCCTCGCTCATCCTGGCCTCCGAGCGCAGCATACCCGCAGGGCCGGGAGCGGCGCACGCTCTACCGCCAGATCGGGCCCGACGCTCCGCCCAGTCCCGCCCGGGTCCGGCGGCCGAAGATCCGGCTGAACGTCCGGGGCCGGCGGAGCCGGGGACCCCGGGACAGAGCCTTCTCGAACTCGTCGCGCCCGAGCACGACCTCCGCAGAGGTCACGCCCCCGCCGGCCAGTCCGTGCATCCTCCCCCAGTTGGCGAGGCACAGCGCGATCGCCAGGTCATCGTGCAGGCCCTTCGGCGCCCCGTAGGACAGGCGGCCGCCTCGCGTGAGCGACGCCCGGTAGGCCCGGAGCTCGTCCACCAGGTACCGTGCGGCCGGCGGGGCCCACGGCGCCCGGGGGTCCGGGATCCTGACCTGCCGGCCATCGAACGTGCTCTGCATGGCCTGGACCAGGCTGGTCTTCACCTGGGCGGAGTTCAGTTCGACCGGGTGGATGGAGACCCCGAGCCGCCGCAGGTCGTCGGCGATGGTGCTCCCGACGTTCGCGTGATCCAGCACGACCACCGCTCGGAACTTGTCCGCCACGTCCTTGACCCGGCGCTTCTGCTCCGACCAGTCGACTCCGGTCCAGCGGTCGAGGTCGCGGACCCAGCCCTGGCCGTCCATCACGACCCAGGCCGTCCAGTCCTGCTGCTTCGCCAGGTCCAGGCCCATGACGTACCGATGCTGGTCCACGTCCCGCAGGGGCGCCGCGTGGAACGCCTCCTCGATGTAGCGGAACACGCTCTGCCCGTCCGAGGTGAAGAGGGCGCCGTAGTCCCGGTCGAACGCGTCCCGCGGCATGGTCGCCCGCATGTCCTCGATGTCCTTGGTGGTCACCCAGCCGAAGGCCCAGGTCGGGTGGTGCACGACGTACCGCCCATGGTCCTCCCACTGGCCGTACGGCGCGGCCGGCGGCATCCCCGCCTTGAGGCACTCGTTCCACAGCCAGTTCCTGCCGTTGGGGCTCGTCGTGGCGATGACCTCGCCCTCGCGGGCCGCCGTCCTCTGGCGGATCTGGTGCCACGCCGCGTCCTTGATGAACGCCGCCTCGTCGACCCAGCACCTGTCGACGTTGGGGCCCCGCAGGTAGTCCGGGTGCTCGGCCGTCTTGGCCTGGATCACCGTCCCGTTGGTCAGGAAGTACTTGCGGTTCCGCTGCTGCCGCTTGGCCAGGACCTTCGTGCCCGCGCGTTCGCAGGTCTCGAAGATGGTCATGAGCTCGGCTTCGCAGGTGTCGAGCTGGCCGTACGTCGGGGCCACCACCCAGGCGAAGAGGTTGGGCGTCGACCAGCATTCCTCGGCGAAGTCGTAGGCCCCGGCGTAGGTCTTGCCGCTCTTGATCCCGCAGGCCGAGTACCGGAACCTGGCCTGGGAATCGTGGAACCCCACCATCAGCGGGTGGGGCTCGTACTCGCAGAGTTCGAAGACCGAGACGTGCTGGTCTTGTTCGGCGGTCGAGGTGCTCACGCCCAGAGCCTACCCCGGGCGCACCCCCGTTCAGAACGGGAGGGTGCGGATCTGGACCTCGGGGTCGGCTCCCGGAGGGATCTCGATGCTCAGGGTCGTGCCGTGCAGCTCCCACGTGAGCACGGGGTTCCCCGTCTCGGTGTTCAGCCCGACCAGGGGCTCCTCGTCCAGCATCGCTCGAAGGAGGGCCACCAGGGACCCCGCGTCATCGGTCAGGACTCGGGGGGGCTTGCTCATCGTCGACCTCCTGACGCAACAAGACCCCGCCGAAGCGGGGTCCTCCGCAGCTCGGGCTCCGGGCCTTCACCCCCTGGGCCTTCACTTCCGGCGGCACGGGCGGGGACCCCGAGGTGAAGGTCGGGCTCCGTCGCCGGCCGTCCGGCTCGGAGAGCCTACCGCGCGCCGCCGACCGCCTGTCAAGAGACAACCCCCGAGGTCGGGGAGTCGGGCAAGGGTGCTGGCCGAGGGAACTTGCCAGGCGCTGGCCGACCAGCGGCCGCTACTCCTGGTCCTGCGGTAACCCTCTGCCTCCGGCCCGATTGCGCCTGCGGGAGTCGAACACCGCGACCTCCGGGTTATGAGCCCAGCGAGCTGCCACTGCTCCAAGGCGCGGGACCAGAGTAGCACGGCCGGCGCCGGCGGCGAGTCCGCCGCCTACTCCGCAGCCTGGTCGTCCTCGGCGGCAGCTTCCGCCCGGGCCGCGCAGTCGCAGGCCCGACCGTCGCAGTCCGGGGCGTGGAGCAAGAACGTCTGGCCCCCGGACCCGCACGAACTCTACCCCGACCCGCGGCACCAGGCACAGCACCAGCGCCTGGGGGGGGGGCCAGCGCAACCCGGGGGGGCTCAAGGCGGCGAAGCCGCCGCGCGACTCAGCTCGGGCCTGCCCGGCCCTCGATCACCGGACGGGGGGGAAGGGCCCAGCCGTCCAGACGGTCGGCGATGCGCTCAAGAGCCTCGGCCTGTCGCCGCAGGACCTGGATCTCCCGCTGCTCGTACGTCAGAAGCACGTCGGCCAGGAACGGCACGGCCCACACGAGGAACACGAAGGCCATCCGTGCAACGAATCAGCCGCAAGGACGGGTCCCGAA